>JAQGID010000352.1 GCA_028291405.1 Rhodospirillales bacterium
TGTCGCGTGACGAACTCTCGTCCTCGGTCGACGCCCCGACCTGGGCGGTGCGTGCAAAATGCGCTGAGCGCATTGCTCGCGGCTATTGCGGCAACAAGCTCGACCCGCCGACCCGGCAGGCCGCCGAGGAAGCATTCCGCCGCCTCTGCATCGATGCCGAGATCGTCGTCCGCCGCCTTCTCGCCGAGACGCTGAAGGCGGAGGCGTCGCTGCCGCGCGATATCGCGCTGACGATCGCCACCGACAAGCCCGAGGTTGCCTGCCCCTTTCTCGCCGAGAGCCCTGCGCTCGACGATTCCGACCTGATCACGATCGTACGCGACAATCCCGGCCGGCACCGGCTGGCGATTGCCGCGCGCCGCGGTCTTTCCGAGGTGGTCAGCGGCGCGCTCTGCCGCTCGGAAGAGCCCGGCATCGCCGCCGCGGTCCTGGCCAACGAGACGGCGCGGATCGGCACCACCACCTTGCGCCGGCTGCTCGAGACCCAGCCGGACCCGGCGCTCGCCGCCGCCATCTTGCGACGCCGACAGGGACAAGCCGGCAGCGGTGAGGTCCGCCGCGCGCATTGGGGCACGATCGCATCGTCGCGCTGGACGTGAGTTCCCGCTAACCTCCGGCGAGCGACGCAGCACCGGCCTTGTCGGCAAGGCGGTGCGGGAGGAAGATCGGCAGCGAGGCGCCACACACGCCGGGAGCAGCCATGCCGATCATCAACCGGATCGCCGAGTTCCATGCCGACATGCGGCAATGGCGGCGCGACATCCACGCCCATCCCGAGACCGCGTTCGAGGAGCATCGCACCTCGGAAACGGTAGCGACTCTCCTCGCGGAGTTCGGCATAGCGGTCCACCGCGGCCTTGGCGGGACCGGCGTCGTCGGAACCGTTGAGGGGCGGCTGGCGGGGAGCCGCGCCATCATGTTGCGGGCCGATATGGACGCGCTGCACATCCACGAGAAGAACGGCTTCGCGCATGCCTCGCAGCACGGCGGCAAGATGCACGCCTGCGGGCACGACGGCCATACCGCGATGCTGCTCGGCGCGGCACGCTACCTCGCCGAGACGCGTAATTTCGCCGGCAAGGTCCATCTCGTCTTTCAACCTGCCGAGGAGAGCCAGGGCGGCGGCAGGCGAATGATCGAGGACGGGCTCTTCGCAAAATTCCCGGCCGATTCGGTGTTCGGCATGCACAACTGGCCAGGCCTGCCGGCCGGCGAGTTCGCGGTGCGGCCAGGTCCGATGATGGCGAGTTCCGATCATGTCGAGATCGTCGTCACCGGCAAGGGCGGCCACGCCGCCATGCCCCATCTCACGGTCGACCCGATCCTCGCCGCGTCGCAGATCGTCGTCGCGCTGCAAACGATCGTTAGCCGCAACGTCCACCCCCTCGAGGGCGCCGTCGTGACGGTGACGCAGTTCCACGCAGGCGATTCGTGGAACGTCATCCCGCCCGACGTGCTGCTGCGCGGCACGGCGCGCGCCTTTCAACCGGCGGTGCGCGATATTCTCGAGCAGCGCATCCAGGCTCTCGCCGAAGGCATCGCCGCGGCGCATGGCGCGAGCGCCGCGGTGCGCTACGAGCGGCACTACCCATCGACTATCAACAGCGAGGCGGAGACGGCGCTAGCTGCCGCGACGCTCGACGAGATCGTCGGGCCGGCGCGGGTAAGGCGCGACATGCTGCCGAGCATGGGTGCCGAGGATTTCTCGTTCATGCTGCGCGAGCGGCCGGGGAGCTACGTCTGGATCGGCAACGGCGAGGGCGACGGGCTGCATCACCCGGCCTATGATTTCAACGACGAGATCCTGCCGCTCGGCGCCAGCTATTGGGCGCGGCTGGCTGAACGGTTGCTGTCCGGCTGATCATCATTCCGGCATTCGCCGCGATTGTTGAGACCTGGTTACCCCTGCCCAGCCCGCGGATCGAGCGCGTCCTGCAGGCCATCGCCCAGCAAATTGAAGGCGATCACGGTGACGAAGATCAGCAGGCCGGGGTAGAGCGCCAGTGCCGGCGCCGTGCCGATCAGCTCCTGTGCGTCGGTCAGCATGGCGCCCCAACTGGCGAGCGGCGGTTGGATACCGAGACCGAGGAAGCTCAGCACCGATTCCAGCAGGATGTAATTGCCGATCGACAACGTCGTCGCGACGATCATCGGCGATGCGACGTTCGGCAGGATGTGGACGAGTACGATGCGCGGGCCGCCTGCCCCGAGCGCCGTCGCGGCGCGCACGAAATCGAAGGAGCGCACCGCCAGCGTCGCGCCGCGCACCAGCCGCGCCACCGTCGTCCAGCCGACCAACGCGATCAGCGCCACGATGCGCCAGAGGCTGGCCCCTTCGGCGTCGGCGAGGGCGCGCGGTACGCCGAGCTTGGTCAGATCGATCGCCGCCAGCACGATCAGCAGCGGCAGCAGCGGCAGCGCGATGACGCTGTCGGTGAAGCGCATCAGGAGCCGGTCGAGGACGCCGCCGCGATAGCCGGCGAGGAGACCGATCAGCGTGCCGATCAGGGCCGAGACGAGCGCCGCCGCTGCGCCGACGGTGAGCGACACCTGGCCGCCCTGCAGCAGACGCAACAGGAGATCGCGGCCGAGCTCGTCGGTCCCGAGCGGATGCCGCATGGTCGGCCCGGCGAGACGGCCGTAGAGGTCGATCGCCAAGGGATCGATGCCGAGCAGCCGTACCGCGAGCGGCTGTGCCGCCGCCGCGAGCGCGAGCAGCACCAGCATGAAGAGGCTCGCGACAGCAAGGCGGCGGCGCGAGAAGCGCCGCCAGAAACTGCGCCAGGAGCCGATCCTGAGCGGGGCGTCGCGAAACGGCATTTCGCTCATCGGTAAGTGATCCGGGGATCGAGCCACGCGTAGGCGACATCCGCCGCGAGATTCGCGAGCAGCGTCACCAGCGTCGCAAAGAGCAGCCCGGCAAGGGCGAGGTTGTAGTCGTTGCCCATCACCGAATCGAAGATCAGCTTGCCCATGCCGGGATAGGCGAACATCGTCTCGGTGATCAGCGCGCCGGAGAACAGCGTGCCGAAGGACAGCGCGACGATCGTGACCACCGGAATCATCGCATTGCGCAGCGCGTGATGCAGCACGACCCGCCGCTCCCCTGCCCCCTTGGCGCGCGCCGTCCGGATGAAATCCTGGCGCAGCGCCTCAGCCATCGCCGAGCGCATGAAGCGGGTATAGCCGCCGATGCTGGCGAGCGTCAGCGTTGCGACCGGCAGCACGAGATGCTGGATGCGGTCGACGAAGCCACCGTCACCGATCGTCGCGAGGCCGCCCGCCGGCAGCCAGCCGAGCGCGACGGCGAAGACCAGGATCAGCATCAGCGCCAGCCAAAAGGACGGCACCGAGATCCCGGCGAAGCAGGCGAAGTTGATCGCGTGATCGAGCAGGCTGTGGGGCCGCCGCGCGGCGGCGATGCCGGCCGGCAGGCCGATCGCCAGCGCTAGCACGAAACTGGTCCCCATCAGCAGCGCCGAGTTGCCGAGCCGCGGCAGCAGGATCGTGACACTCGGCTGCGAATACAGTCGCGAGAACCCCAGATCGCCCTGCAGAATGTTGCGGAGCCAGGCGAGGTAGCGGCCCATAAGTGGCTGATCGATGCCGTAGACCGCCTTGAGCCGGACGATGTCGGCGGCCGTCAACTTGGGGTTCGCAGTGATCATGAGATCGATCGGGTCGCCCGGCATCAGCCCGATCAGGGCGTAGATGACGAAGGACATGATCACCAGCACGACCAGGATCTCGACGGCGCGGAGACCGAGGAAGCGGATCATCGCGCGGCGGCGGCGGCGTCGCCGCGGCGCCAGTCCTCCACCCAGAGGCCCGTCGGATATTGGTGGCCCGTCGGCCGCACGCCCTTCAGCCATTTCGGCAGGACGAAACTGTCGGAGCGGTAGTAGAGCGGCAACTCGGGCAGCTGCTCGGCATAGATCTCCTGCAGGCGCTGCCAGATTGCGGCGCGGCGGGATTCGTCGAGCTCGACCTCGATCTTGTCGATCAGCGCGTCGGCCTCCGGGTTGCGGAAGCCGGGGAAATTCTCCCCGCCCCAGCCGTTGGCCTCGCGCGGGATCTCGCTCGAATGCAGCATCGAGCGCGGCACGTTCTCCGGCGAGGTCACCCAGGCGAACATCGCCATCGTGAAGCGCCGTCGCGCGAGGCTCTGGCCGAAGAGGATGCGGGCGGGCTCGTTCCGGATGCGGACGTCGATGCCGAGCTGGCGCCACTGCGCCTGCAGCACCTGCTGCACCAGCTCGCGCGTCCGGTTGCCGGCGGTCGTCGCGAAGTCGAGCGCCAGCCGCGTCCCTGTCGCGTCACTCCGCATCCCGCCGACGCCGACGCGCCAGCCGGCATCGTCGAGCAGCGCGCGCGCCTTCATCGGATCGTAGTCGTAGTGGCGGATGTCCTTGGCGAAGACGCGGTCGAGCGGGCTGACGAAGCCGTCGGCGACCAACTGCCGCCCATCGAAGAGCTGGCGCGAGATCGCGGTGCGGTCGATGCCGGTGAGCAGCGCTTGGCGCACGCGGACGTCAGCGAGGATGGGGTTGTCGAAATTCAGATCGACGTGCTCGTAGCTGAGGCCCGGCTTCGTGACGATCGCAAAACGGTCGCCATGGCGCTTCTCGAAGGCGATCGCCTGGTCGAGCGAGAGCCCGAGCTCGCCGGCCACCATGTCGAGCCCGCCGGACAGCAGATTGGCCTCGAGCGCCGCGGTGTTCTCGATGGCGTAGATCTCGATGCGGGGAAATGCCGGCTTGCGCCCCCACCAGCTCGGGTTCGCCGTCAGAACGATGAAGGAGCCGTTGGCGACCTCGCTGATCCGATAGGGACCGAAATACAGGCCGGGATTGGTCGGATCGGTATCGTAGCGGGTGCGGATGCGGTATTGCGCCGGGTCGGAGAAGGCGGCGCGCTCGAGATGCGCCGGCAGCACCTCGAAATCGTTGATCGCTCCGTAGTCGAAGGTCAGCTTGTCGAAGATCATCGTGAAGGTCTTGGCGTCCTTGATTTCGATCCCGGTGATGCGGCGGTAAAGCTCGGCGCTCGCGACGCCGCTCTGCGGGTTGCGCCCGACCTCCCAGGTGAATTCGACGTCCTCGGTCGTCAGCGGCACCCCGTCGCCCCAGGTGGCGCCCGGCTGGATCGTATAGGTCAGCCGCACGCCGCGCGTCCCATCGGGCTTGTCGAACGGCACCGCGAGCCGGTTCTCGATGCTCGGCAATTCCGTGCAGAGCATGCACACGAGCTTCCAATCGGCGTCGTAGACGGTGAAGGGTCGCCGCGTCATCGCCAGCACGTAGGTCTTGGCGACGGCGGCATCGATCGAGGGATTGAGGGTCGGCGGGTATTGCGTCAGGCCGATGCGGAGCGCATCGGCGGCCGCGGCCGGTGCGAGCGCGACGAGGCACGTGACGGCAAGCGACAGCGAATGTCGTATCAGGAGTACGACCAGCCGCGCTCTCCCGCTCCGCCGGATCGTCACTTTTTCGTCACGCCCGGTTCACGAGCCGGGCGGTCATCCTAGGATTCGCGCCGATGCCGGCGTGTGGCGAGCGGCAAACCCGAGTGCATTTTGCCTGCGACATTTCGACATTCCCGACCGGATCGACGCGCGGCTTAGAATCGCATAAACTGGCTGCTCACTCGAAGTTTATTTGAAACTCGGCCCCGGGTCGGGTTCCTTCGGGCGCCGGACAGCCGATCGGTGATGTCCGCACTCAGCACTTTCGAGAGACTGTTGCCCCGCCGTCTCGGCGGGAACCGATCCACAGACCGATGTCGAATCAGGGGATCGCGATGAAGCGAACAGACGAGCTACGCAAGAAGGCGGCGCTATGCCGGCAGACCGCTTCGGTGCCCACCAACGGCTCGACAAGCGCCGATCGTGTCCTGATCAGGCTGGCCGAGACGCTGGAGCACGAGGCCGCGACCATCGAACGGCTGTTCACGCGCGATCGACCCGGCGTCGCAGGATAGGCGCGGCGCTTCGACCTGAGCCGAGCTTTCGAGCCCGGCATCCTAGCTCTCCAGGAAAAGCCGGTAGGCGGGATTGCCAGTCTCCTCGGTAAATGGATAGCCGAGACCGGTGAGGAACTGCGCGAACTCGTCGCGGTCGGCATCCGGGACCTGGATGCCCGCAAGGACGCGGCCGTAGTCCGCGCCGTGGTTGCGATAGTGGAACAGCGAGATGTTCCAGTCGCTTTCCATGCCGATCAGGAACTTCATCAGCGCACCGGGCCGTTCGGGAAATTCGAAACGGTAGATGCGTTCCCCGGCAGCTGCGGTGCGTCCACCGACCATGTAGCGGACGTGCAGTTTCGCCATCTCGTTGTCGGTCATATCGGTGACGGCATAGTCGGCGCGCTGCAAGCTCTCGATCAGCTCCAGCTTTTCGGCGATGCCGTCGCGCAGCGCAACCCCGACGAAGACATGCGCCTCGGCGCCGCCGGCATAGCGGTAGTTGAACTCGGTGATCGCGCGCGTCCCGAGGCTTTCGATGAACCGGCGATAGCTGCCCGGCTGCTCCGGAATGGTGACGGCGAAGAGCGCCTCGCGGTGCTCGCCGATCTCGGCCCGCTCGGCGACGTGGCGCAGCCGGTCGAAGTTCATATTCGCGCCGCTCAGGATCGTGACCAGCGAGGCGCCGTGCAGCTTCTCGCGCTGGGCATATTTCTTGAGGCCGGCGAGCCCGACCGCGCCGGCCGGCTCGGCGATGGCGCGGGTGTCGTCGAAGATGTCCTTGATGGCGGCACAGATCTCGTCGGTATCGACGGTTACCACCTCGTCGAGCAGTTCGCGGCAGATGTGGAAGGTCTCTTCGCCGGCTTGGCGCACCGCAACCCCGTCGGCGAAGAGCCCGACTTGGTTCAGGATGACCCGCCGCTCGGCTCGGATCGCGGCTGCCATCGAGGCGGCCTCCGCTGGCTCGACGCCGATCAGCTTGATCTCGGGTCGCAGAAACTTGACGTAGGCCGCGATCCCGGCGGCGAGACCGCCGCCGCCGATCGGCATGAAGATCGCCGCGAGTGGGGCGGAATGCTGGCGCAGCAACTCCATGCCGATCGTCCCCTGCCCGGCGATGACGTCGGGATCGTCATACGGGTGGACGAAGACCAACCCCGCCGTTTCGACGAGCTTCATTGCATGGGTATAGGCGTCATCGAAGGCGTCGCCGTGCAGCTCGACCTCACCGCCGAGGCTGCGGACGGCGTCTATCTTTATGCTCGGCGTCGTCACCGGCATGACGATCACCGCGCGGCACCCGAGCTTCCGCGCCGCCAGCGCGACGCCCTGCGCATGATTGCCGGCGGAGGCGCAGATGACGCCGCGCGCCAGCGCCTCCGCCGGCAGCTGAGCCATCTTGTTGTAGGCGCCCCGCAGCTTGAAGGAAAACACCGGCTGGAGGTCCTCGCGCTTGAGAAGGATGTCGTTGCCAAGCGACAGCGAGAGGCGCGGGAGGGCGTGCAGCGGCGTCTCGACCGCGACGTCGTAGACGCGTGCACGCAGGATCTTGCGGACGTAGTCGGCGGCGACGGACGGGTCGCGAGGCGGGTTCGTGATCGTGGTCATCTGTTCATGATGTCAGGTTCCGTCATTGCGAAGAGCGAAGCGAGGAAAACAATCCGCCGGGGTACCCCAGCCCCTGGATTGGTTCGCCTGCAGCTCGCAATGACGGTAGGCGCGGGTACACTCACATCTCGATGACGAGATAGGCGTCCTCGACGGTGACCGGGAAACTCTCGGCGACGTAGGGGCCCTTGGCGAGCTCGCTGCCGGGTTCGACGGTCACGGGATAGCTGCGGGCGCGCATCGTCTTGGGGTCGCACCAGGACTGACCCGTGCGGATGTCGAACTCCCAGCCGTGCCAAGGGCAGCGCAGCATCTCGCCCTGGCGCAGCAGCTGATACTTCCCGGGCTCCTCGGAGACGACGAGGCCGGTGACCTTGCCGCGGCAGAGCGCTGCGCCCGCGTGCGGGCAGAGGTTCAGCAAGGCGAAATACTCGCCGTTGACGTTGAAGACCCCGATCTCGCGGCCGGATATCGTCACCAGCTTGCTGGCACCCGGCGCGATCTCGTCGGCGGCGGCGACGACGTGACGAGCCATCTATGCGAACCTGTAGACTGCCCGGGCGTTGCCGCTGAAGATCTGAGTCTTCTGCGCGTCGCTGAGCTTGACCTTGAAGACCGTGTGCGGATCGTCGAAGTCCCAGTGCGGATAGTCGGTCGAGAACAGCAGCCGGTCCCAGCCGATCCAGTCGATCAGGTCGATCAGGTCGCGCGGCCGCTCCGGCTCCTCGATCGGCTGCGTCGTGTACCAGATGTTCTTCTTGATGTAATGCGACGGCGGGTGCTTGAGGTGCGGCACCTCGCTGCGCATCCGCTCCCAATGCTTGTCGAGCCGCCAGGTCAGCGCCGGAACCCAGGCGAAGCCGCCCTCGACCAGCACGATCTTGAGGGTCGGGAACTGCTCGAAGACGCCTTCGAGCACGAAGCTCGCGACGAGCGCCTGCATGTTCTGGACGTTCGAATGATGCTCCTCGATGTAGAACGACGGCCAGCCGCCGCCGGTCGAGGCGTGGCCGTTGAGGCCAGAGACGTGCAGGCAGATCGGCAGATCATGCTCGACGGCGGCCTGGTAGATCGGCCAGTAGCGGCGACGGCCGAGCGGCTCGTCGGAGCGAGGCGGCATCGAGATCTGCGCGAAGTCCCTGATTCCAGCGCGGCGCTCGATCTCAGCAACGGCCCATTCCGGCTCCTGCTGCGGCACGGTGATCGCGCCTTTCAGCCGCTTGTCCTTCCCGGTCCACTCGGCGAGCTGCCAGTCGTTGACGGCGCTGCAGAGGGCGGCGCCGAGCTCGGCGTTGCGCTGCGAATGCGCGCCCGGCGCCAGCGGCTGCAGCATGCCGTAGGCGACGCCGTTGGGATCGAGATGCTGCGCCTGCATGAACGGCAGGTCCGAGCCGGGCAGACCGCCGCCCGGCGGCCAGGCGTCGACGCGCGAAACCGCCGGCTGCATGCGCGGATGCGACAGCGTCTTGCCGAGCCCCTGGCGGACGAAAAGCCCGTAGGTGTCGAGATGCTCGCGCCAGCGCTGCGTCATGTAGGGATAGAGATCCGAGAGCGTCCGCATCGTCGGATGGATGTCGCAGTCGATGACGCTGAGCTTGGTCTGAGGCTCCTGCTTGCGCTCGAGGACGGCGGTTGTCATCAGGCGGATTCCTTCATGCACGGCGGCACTTCGGTCAGACGAGGATAGGTCTCTAGGGGATTATCGACAAGGACGCGGCGCAGGAGGTCGCCCGAGAAGGCGCTGGGCAGGACGTCGTCGCCATCGAACTGCCAATGTGGATAGTCGGTCGAGAACAGCAGCAGCTTGTCGGAGCCGAGCTGGTCGATCAGCCGTTCGAGCTGGCCGGCCTCGGGCGGCGCATCAACCGGCTGGACCGTCAGCCGCACGTGGTCGCGGACGATCTCGCCGGGTGGCCGGTCGACCCAGGGGATCTCGGTTCGTGAGCCGCGCCAGGTCTTGTTGGCGCGCCACAGGAAGCCAGGCAACCAGGTGAAGCCCGATTCGATCAGGACGACCTTGAGCGCCGGAAATTTACTGAAGACGCCTTCGGCGATCAGGCTGAGAAGCGCGCTCTCGAAGCCGTTGGCATAGGAGACGTAATCGGCGAGGAGATACGACGGCCAGCCGATCGGCGTCGGCGC
>JAQGID010000171.1 GCA_028291405.1 Rhodospirillales bacterium
GCGGTCTTCGCGTCGCGCGGCGGCGCGGCGGCGAGCTTCTCGGCCTGTCGCTGGAGATGCGAGCGCAGCGGAATCTCCTTGAGGAAGAAGGCGAAGACCAGCGCCAGCGCCGAGATCGCGGCGCCGGTGAGGAAGACCGTCTGGAAGGAGCGGCCGAAGCTGGCGACGACCGCGTCGTGGGTCGCTTGCGGCAGCGCGGCGATCGCCGCCGGGCCGCCGTGCAGCAAGCCGCCGGCGCTGACGCCCGCGGCGGCGCCTTCCGTCTGGTGCGACAGCCCGGCGAAGAGGATGGCGCCGAGCAGGGCGACGCCGAACGAGCCGCCCATCGAGCGGAAGAAGGCGATCGATGACGTCGCGGTGCCGAGGTCGCGCAGCTCGACGGCGTTCTGCACGGAGATCGTCATGGTCGGCCCGCAGGCGCTGATCCCCAGCCCCATCATGGCCATGTAGAGACCGTAGAGCTGCGGAGGCGTGCTGGTCTGCACGGTGGTCATCAACAGGAACGAGACCGCGGTCAGGGCGAGGCCGACGATCGGGAAGATCTTGTAGCGCCCGGTGACGCGGATCAGCCGCCCGGTGACGAAGCCGCCCGCCGTCATGCCGATCATCAGCGGCAGGAGGAGCAGGCCGGAGTTGCTGGCGCTGGTGCCCAGCACGACCTGCAGGAAAAGCGGCAGGAAGATCGTCGCGCCGACCGCGCCGGCGCCGTTGGTGATCGCCAGCATGTTGGCGACGAGATAGATCGGATTGCGCATCAGCCGCGGCGGCAGGATCGCCTCGGGCGAGCGCATCTCCTGCAGCGCGAAGAGCGCGACGAGGACGAGGCCGACGACGAAGAGGCCGATGATCTGCGGCGAGGCCCAGGCGAGCTCGGTGCCGCCCCAGGTCGTCACCAGCAGCAGCGCGACGACCGCCGGCAGCAGCAGCGCGGCGCCGAGATAATCGATATGGCGCTGCGTCGCATGCACCGGGATGCGGCGCATCGCGTGGTTGCAGATCGCCAGCGCGACGAGACCGATCGGCACGTTGATCCAGAACACCCAGCGCCACGACAGCGCGTCGACGAAGAAGCCGCCGATCACCGGCCCGAGGACGATGGCGCCGCCCCAGGCGGCGGTGATGTAGCCCTGGTACTGGCCGCGTTGCCGCGCCGGGATGATGTCGGCGATGATCGTGATCGCCAGCGAGACGAGCCCGCCGCCGCCGAGTCCCTGCAGCGCGCGGGCGGCGATCAGCTGCCCCATGGTCTGCGCCACGCCGCAGCAGATCGAGCCGAGCACGAAGACGGCGAGCGCGATGCGGAAGAGGGCGCGCCGCCCGTAGATGTCGCCGAGCTTGCCGTAGATCAGCGTCGAGGCCGTGCCGGTCAGCAGATACGACGAGACGACCCACGACATGTGCTCCATGCCGTGCATCTCGCCGGCGATCGCCGGCAGGGCGGTCGCGACGATCGTCTGGTCGATCGCGCCGAGGAACATCCCGAGCAGCGTGCCGCTCAGGATGTACATGATCTCGCGATGGCTGAAGCCGACCGGCGGCGGCGGGACGGTGTCGGGCATGAACCCTCGGAGTATCAAAGACCCTGTGATGTTAGGTCCTCGACGGCGGCGTGACCAGCCGCCGCGTCGAACGGAACTCGGTCAGGGCTCCGCCAGCGGCGCGGCAGGTGTCGCGTGGCCGCGCAGCGGCAGCTCCCGGAGCACCGTCGCGAGGAGGATGCTGGCGCCGGTGATGATCGCGCCGGTTACGAAGACGAGCCGGAAGGACTCGCCGAACGCGGCGACGACGAGGCGCCGCCCCGCTTCCGGCAGGGCGGCGATCATCGCCGCGCCGCCGTGCAGCACATCGGCGCCGGAGGCGCCTCCGGCTTCCGGCGCCTGGCTCAGCCCGGCCAGCAGGATCGAGCCGATCAGCGCGACGCCGAACGAGCCGCCCATCGAGCGGAAGAAGGCGTTCGCCGAGGTCGCCGCCCCCATGTCGCGCATCTCGACCGAGTTCTGCACCGCGATCAGCAGCGGCGGCCCGCAGAGGCCGAAGCCGATGCCGAGGACGACCATGCCGACGCTGTAGAGCAGCGTCGAGGTCGCGGCCGACATGAAGGTGAAAGCGACGAAGGTCGCGGCCGAGAGCGGCAGGCCGACCAGCGGGAAGATGCGATAGCGGTTCAACCGCCGCATCATCTGGCCGGCGAAGAAGGCGCCGCCCTGCTGTCCGAGCATCAGCGGCGCCAGCAGCACGCCGGAGCTGCTGGCGCTGACGCCATGCACGATCTGCAGGTAGAGCGGCAGGAAGATGATGGCCCCGACCTGCGCCATCGAGCAGGCGAAGGTGAGGGCATTGGCGACGACGAAGATGCTGTTGGCGAAGAGCCGCGGCGGCAGGATCGGCTCGGGCGCGCGCAGCTCCTGCACGGCGAAGACGGCGAGCAGCCCGAGCCCGCCGGCGAGCAGCGCGAGGATCGTCGGCGAGGTCCAGGCGAGCTCGATGCCGCCCCAGCTGGTGACCAGCAGCAGCGCCACGATCGCCGCCATCAGCAGCGCCGCGCCCACTAGGTCGATCTGGTGCCGAGCGCCTTTGCGCCGTCCCGCCAGACGGCGCAGCGTCACCTGCGCGATGCCGAGCGCGAGGAGCCCGACCGGCAGATTGATCCAGAACACCCAGCGCCATGACAGCGCGTCGACGAAGAACCCGCCGAGCATCGGCCCGCCGACCGTCGCCGAGATCCAGCTGATCATCATATAGGCCTGGTAGCGGCCGCGCTCGCGCGCCGGGATGATGTCGGCGACGATCGTCTGGGCGAGCGAGATGAGACCGCCGCCGCCGAGGCCCTGCAGGGCGCGCGCGCCGATCAGCATGCCCATGCTGCTTGCCATGCCGCAGAGGATCGAGCCGATCAGGAAGATGACGATGGCGGTGGTGAAGAGCGCCCGCCGCCCATAAAGATCGCTGAGCTTGCCGTAGATCGGCGTCGAGGCGGTCGCGGTCAGCAGATAGGCCGACACGGTCCACGAGATGTGCTGGATGCCGTTGAGCTCGTCGGCGATCGCCGGCAGGGCGGTGGCGACGATCGTCTGGTCGACCGCGCCGAGAAAGATCCCGAGCTGGACGCCGCCCAGAATCTGCAGGATCTCGCGCTTGCTGAAGACGGGCTGGCTGAAGGCGGGCGGGGCGGGGGCATGCATCGCGCGCGACCCTAGAGAATGGCCCCCTCGATGACCAGCATCAGGATCGCATGGCTGAACGGCACCTGTTCAAGCTCTTCAACGATCCCGGTTTTACCCCGCTGCGCGGGAATGTCCTAACCTCTGCGCCGACGCGTCTATGAGCCTTGCGTCCGCCGGCATGATTTCCGTATAATTTCCGTACAGAAACATCGAGGGCCCTAGGATGGCGCGCACTGGACGGAATGCCAAGATCGATAGCCGCTCGGCCCGGGTAAAGTTGTCGGCACGTCGCGAGCCTTATTGGGCTCTCATTTCGAAGGGCTGCGCGGTCGGATACCGCAAGGGCGCTGCCGGTGGGACCTGGATCGCCCGCTATCGCGACGCCGCCGGCAAGCAGCGTTACAATGCCTTAGGTGCGGCCGACGACGCGATGGATTCCGACGGCGGCGGGCTCTGCCTTAACTACGCGGAAGTGCGACGCAAGGCCGACGAATGGTTCAAGTCAGCCGCTCGCGGCTTTGCGGAAGAGGGGGCTCCGACCGTCACGGACGCACCGGCGGGCGAGTCCTCCATCGTCGGCGGCGGCAACCAGCGACGCGACGTCATGGGACGTCGTAAATTCCCTATCGAAAGGCCTCAGACGCTGGAACTTTCTCGCTACACATTCGCATTGATCATTTCAATGGCCAACAAGCTGAACAGCGGTGCTTCGAGTCATCTCATTAAAAAGTTCGGAATTGGCGTCGAGGCATGGCGCGTACTTGGGCTGATAGCGGCGATCGGGCGTGAAATCAATGCGCAACAAATCTGCCAGTTCTCCGGCATGGATAAGGGTGCGGTCAGCAGGACACTGCGCTCCATGAAAAGTAAGGGGCTGATTGTCGTGAGGACTGATGAAGATGATGGCAGGCTCAAATTCGTCTCGTTCTTGCCGGAGGGCAAGAGGATGCATGACCTTATCGTCGATTTCCACCTCGAACGTGAGAAGTCTTTCTTATCGGTCTTAACCGCTGCCGAAGTCGATGTTTTTATTGATCTTTTGACCAGAACGCGTGCGAATCTTCCGAATGTTGAAGTTGCATCCACCGCCTACGCGCAAGAGCGGTGGCATTCACTTGAATCTCGCCGTTGATTGACGACCCGGTCGTGATATCATTTGTTTCTTCCATGAACTGCGCGAAACGCTGAACAACCTCCTTGCCGGCGGCGAGGAGGTTGCGTTCGCGAAAATATGGTCGATTACGCGTCCGTTGCCGAACCTCTGCCTGGATGGAATAGCAGCTTCAGCTGGTCTTTATAGACTTTCGCCCAGTCGTCCGAGGTTTCGGTGACGCAATAGCCGCCACGCGGGGTGAAGTAAGCTTGATGATCGTCGACGCCCGGCGGAACAATTCCTTCCTCATTGAATGCGCGAGCTACCTTTAGCAATCGCCGCCGCGATCGAGCGACCATCAAATCGCTTTCCATTAAATGTTCGTCGCTTCGGTCAATGATTGCGCCCATGCTCTCAGTCATGGCCTGGTCTTGCATGTGGACACCGTCGATGCCGGTAAAGCTGAGTTTTTTACGCTGAATATCACGGTCGATCAGCCAATCGTTTTTCTTGTTGCCGGTTAGGCGCCACCGCCCAAACCAATCGGTATCGTTGGGGACAAAGTCGTTTTTCAGCAGACTACCCCCGACCAGAGATGTCCCGTCTTTCAGCGGATCGGTCAAGCCACCGCGCCTGTTGGATTTCCAATAGAAAAATACGAGCATCGAATGCTCGTCGTCCATTGGCACCCAAGCTCTCGCTAAAACGTTGTAGCGAATATCGGCTTGAGGAATAAACGACCAGAACGGCATAGCAAAGTGCGCAAATCGCCAATACGTATGATCGTCATCAACTTTCGTGTGTGCTGCGTATGACACGCCCAGCTCGGTGTCATTGACCGAAAATCGATGTCGATAGCCGACCGTGTGTTGGAGTGCGTGTCCATCCGGAATATTGTCGACATCCACACTGCCAACATGCAAGAAATTGAAGTGCGATGTGTCGATTTCACCTTCAAAATTTTGCATCCAATTAGAGTTGCGTTGGATGAAAATCACCTCAACCTCACTGCTTGGCAACATGCAAGCCTCGAGCATCGGTAACTTAGGCGGAGCTTTCCGCTTTCCCATGTAGACCCAAATCACGCCATTGCGCTCGGCAGTGAGATAGGCTTTCGCCTTGATTTTAAGCTTGGCCGCTTCATGAACTTGGATACCGGGGATGTCCAGACAATTGCCGTCTACATCGAATTTCCAACCATGGTAGACGCAGCGAAGGCCGTTTTCTTCGTTACGCCCCAAGAACAGCGACACGCACCGATGCGGACATTGATGGTCCATGACGCCGACCCGGCCGCTGCTATCGCGAAAGGCGACGAGTTTCTCGCCTAAAAGCATCAATCGCAAAGGTGCGCCATCCGAAGTCACCTCGGTGGACTTCGCGGCGGGCATCCAATATTCGCGCATGAAGTTGCCCATCACGGTTCCGGGGCCAACTCTTGTCAGATCTTCATTATCTTTGTTCGACGCCATGTGTTTCCTCCTGAGTGGCAGCCATCGAGGTCAGTCCGCGCGTCGCGAATAATGACCTGTCGCTAGCCTTCTGTTTGTTGATCGGCCGTCGACCAAGCAGGGCCTCATAGTCCGATGTCAAACCGCAGATAGCTTCATAGTTGTAATATCAACTTGTCAAAGGAAAATCACGCGGCTGAGGACGGGGCGGCCGTCATACCGTGCTGCCGATCTGCTACTGTTTGGCGATACGCCCATCCAGGCGGCCTACGCCGCCCCGTTCATCATGATGAGTCGGAACCGCCAGCAGGACATCGATCGCAAGGCCGCCGAGAGCGACCACCAGATCAACATCAAGGCGAAGCTCGAGATCGAGCTGCTGCACCAGAAGATCGACCAGCTCCGCGAGACCGTGGCGCTCCAGCTCACCGAGGCGGTGCGCGAGCTGGCCGCGCTGCTGCGCGCCACCGGCGGGGAACCGGCGCTTGCGGCCCCGCAGTGATGCCGAGTACAAAAAAGGAGCGGAAATTTTCCGCCGCAGCACCCATCTCCTGATGTTCGACCACCGCGAACAGGATTTTCGATGCGCAGAATAGCCCAATACGCCCTCGTCCTCGCCATCGGATTGATCTGTCTCGCGGGCGTCGAGGCACAGGCGGCGGCCGATCCCACGGAAGTCATCGAGGGCCTGAACGCGGCGCTGCTCGACACGATGAAGAACGCCGATTCGCTCGGCGTGAAGGGGCGTTATGAAAAGCTCCGGCCGGTCGTCAAGCGCACCTTCGACGTCGGCTATATGACGCGGTTGTCGGTCGGTCGCCTCTGGGGCGACATGACCCCCGACCAGAGACAGCGCGCCATCGCTGCCTTCCGGCGTTACATCACGATCAACTATGCCGTCCAGTTCGACGGCTATTCGGGCGAAACGTTCAAGGTGCTGGGCAAGCAGCAGGTCAAGCACGGTGTGATCGTCCGCTCGCAGCTCGTCAAACCGGACAGCGACACCATCGATCTCAACTATCTGATGCACGACAACGATACCGCCTGGCAGGTACGCGACGTCTATCTCCAGGGCTCGATCAGCCAGCTGGCGACCCGCCGGTCGGAGTTCACCGCGATCCTCCGCAGCGGCGGCATCGAGGCCCTGATCGCCATGCTGGACAAGAAGGTCGCCGAACTTGCCGGCTGATGAATGGAGCCCCCGACCGCGGCGCCGATCACGTCATGAAGCCGACGCGCCCGGTTCCGAGATGATACTCCGCTCCGAGGATCGTCAGCTGCCCCTTCGCGACCGCCTCGGCGAGGACCGGGCCTGAGCCCTTGAGCTTGTCGACCGTCTGCCGGACATGCGCGGCGATCGCGTTATCGAGGGCATTGCCGTTCATGCCTTTCGTGGCTTCGACGGCCGGCCGGATCGCGTCCACCAGGCTGGCGATATGCGGCGGCGGCGTGGCGCCGGCGGCGATCGTCTCGAGCGTGGCGCTGACCGCGCCGCAGCGCTCGTGGCCTAGCACGACGATGAGCGGCGTCGCGAAATGCTCGACGGCATATTCCATCGAGCCGAGCGCGACGTCGTCGGCGATGTTTCCGGCGACGCGCACCGTGAAGAGATCCCCGAGACCCTGGTCGAACAGGACCTCCGGCGGCGCCCGCGAATCCGAGCAGCCGAGGATGATCGCGAAGGGCATCTGGCGCGGCGCCACCGCCTCGCGCCGTTCCCCATGATCGATCCGCAGCGATTTCCCTGCGACGAACCGCGCGTTGCCGGCGATCAGCCGCTTGCGGGCCGTCTCTGCCGAGATCTGCGCTGCTGGTGGCCCCGCGGCATCGGCGGGAAGCCTCAGCCCAGCCGTCGCGACCGGCGCCAGGGCCAGCGCCGTCATGAGCCGGCGCCGTGACCAGCCGGTCGGCAAGGATCGCTGCATCTCCCGAACCTCCCCCCGAGACGAATCCAATTCGCGTCACGATACGCTTGGCGGCGGAGCCGTCAAAGCTCCTCGAATGGCGGCTCGCCGCCGCAACCGAGGCGATCACTATGGCGGCTTTATGCCGGCGGCCTCAACTCGCCATCGAATCACTATGGCGAGAAGCGCAAGTCTCCATCCGTCATCAACAACGGACTCCTGCGGGAGTGAGGATGGAGACATGGTCGTCCACGAACCACGCGAAGCGCCGAAAGCGCCGCCGAATGCGGCCGCCGGGCTGATCGACGCTTGTGACGCAAGGCCCACCGATCACGTCACGATTGCCGGGTGCGAGAACCTGGAGCTTCTCATCGATTTTTTCCGCCACGGCTTCACCGACGCCGGCTGCCAGGCCGACCGCGGGCCACATGACGGCGACCGCCCCAGTGACGTCCTCGTCGTTCCGCGGGTCGCGAGCGACCTCGCGCTGCTCCACGTCGTGACGCGGCTCGGCGGCGATCTGCGCCCGGGCGGAATGCTTGTCCTGCGCGACGACCGGCCGCTTGCCGCCGGGCAGCGCCGGCAGTTGCTGAACCTCCTGGCGCAGCGCGGCTTCGTCCCGATCGACCGCGTCGCTTCGTTTCTCGCGTCGGGCGGCATCCTGCGGGCGCGCAAAATCGTCAAATCCGCCGAAGTCCTCGCGGCCTGAGGGGGAAATCATGAACAAGGAAGCCAACGGGATTACCGGCCTCGCCGGCTTTGCGACGGCGCTTCCGACGCCGTTCTCGGACGGCGCGGTCGACGAAGCGTCCTTCGCCGCCTTGTGCGACTGGCAGATTTCCCAGGGCATCGCGGCGCTCGTCGTTAACGGCACGACGGGCGAGGCGCCGACATTGAGCCTCACCGAGCAACGCCGGCAGATCCGCCGCGCCGTCGCGGTCGCCGCCGGCAGGGTGCCGGTCATCGCCGGTGCCGGCTCCAACGCGACCGGCCATGCAATCGAGCTCGCACGACAGGCGGAATCGGCCGGGGCGGACGCGCTGCTTGTCGTCACGCCGTACTACAACCGGCCGTCGCAACAGGGGCTGTTCCGCCATTACGAGGCGATCCACGACCAGACGGGGCTGCCGATCCTCCTCTATGACGTCCCGGCGCGTACCGGCTGCACCATCGCCATCGATACGCTGTGCCGGCTCAACGAGCTGCCGCGCATTGCCGGCCTCAAGGACGCGACCGGTGAGTTCGACCGGCCGCGACGGCTGCGCCATGCCCTCGGCGACGAGTTCCGCCTGTTCACCGGCGACGATGCGACGGCGCTGGATTACCTCGTGCGCGGCGGCGACGGCTGCGTCTCGGTTGTCGCCAATGTTGCGCCGCGCACCTGCGTCCAGCTCCATCGCGCGTGGCGCGACGGTGAGCCGGCCGAGGCGCGGCTGCTGGCGCGGACCCTGGCGCCGCTGACCTCCGCGCTGTTCTCCGAGAGCAACCCGGTCCCCGTCAAATTCGCGCTGAGCCTGATGGGACGCATCGGCGACGAGGTCAGGCTGCCGCTGTGTCCCGCGTCGTCCCTGACGCGCGATGCGGTCACCCGCGCGATCGACCGCTTCGGGCTGCTGCCGACCGAGCCCGCGAGGATCGGGGCGGGAAGGCGAGCCGCCGAAGCGCTGCGGATCGCCTGACGGATTTCGTCGCGACAAGTCCCAGCATCGCCGGTGAGCACCATGGCCCTCTTCTCCGATCGCGCGATCGCGATACGCGGGTTGGTTTCTCGGCCCGGCCTGAAGCTCGCGTTCGTCCTGACGTTCGCGGCGGTGGCCGGATTGGCGAGCGACCGCAAGCTGCTCGGTTTCGTGCAAGCGCTCGAGCTCTGCAGCTTCTTCGTGAGCGTCGGGGCCATCTGCCGCGCGCTGATCAGGCGCGAGCAACCCGAAGGGCCCCGCATCAGCGGCTGGGACGAAGCGGTCGGGTTCGGCCTCGTCACTTTGCTCGCGCATATCAGCATCCGGTTCGTCGGGTGAGATCCGGAGTCGAAACGATGATCGACTGTCGAAACCGCCGCCCCCGCCGTGCCGGCGGGCGGTTGCTCGCCGCCGCGGCTGCGCATTTCCTTTGCGTCCTTCTCGTGGCGCTTGCCGCCCGGGCCGCGGTCGCGGCGCCGCCGGCCGGCACGATTTGGGCTCCGAGCTTTGCCGCCGAGTTCGCCGGCGCCGCGCTGCCCGACGGCTGGTCGCCGCTCGACCGTCCGGGCGGCGCCTTGGACTCGGCGCGCGCCGTCGGGAACGTCGTGGCGGGCGACGGCGGGGTTCGGCTGGTCGCCCGGCTGGTGGAGGCGGGCGGCTGGCATTGGACGACGGCCCTGCTGCGCGCTCCCGCTCTGCGCCAGGCCTCCGGCTATGTCGAGGCGGAGATCCGCATCGCCGGCGCGACCGGCCTCGGCAGTCGCTTCGCGCTGGTCGGCGTCGCCCCATCCGGCGCCGAGACGCCCGCCGGCAAGACGGCCGTCGGGGGAGTCGCGATCGGTATCCAGGCCCAATATCCCGATACGCTGGTGATGACCCTTCGGGGCGTGGCCTCGCCGGTGATGCAGCGCATCCGGACGCGCGGCATCGACCTCAGCGCCGGCTTCCACCGCTACGGCATCGAATTCGCGCCGAACGAGCGCGGCTCGACGACGATCACCTGGTACTTCGACGATCTCCGCGTCGGCAGCGCCGACTGCGCCGCCTGTGCCGAGCCGATGAGCCCGGAATTCAGTACCAGCGTCTCCATCAACGCCAAGGTGGCGGGGCCGGCGACCGTCGCGCTCGACGGCAAGTCGATGGATGTTGCGGCGCTGCGCGCCTATCGGCCGAAAGACCCGGCCGGCGGGGAAGCAGGGATGGCTGCCGGAAACACCGGGTCCGACCGCGACATGGCGCGGCGCGACGCCGCCCTTCTTCCCGCCGGCTCCGCGAGCCTGAAATGACCTGCCTCTACGCCAGCGATTACGGCGCCGCCGACCCCGGCTTCGTGGCCTCGCGCGCCGCCGACACGCTGATCAAGGGCTTCGAGTCCCACGCCCCGTTGCTCGAGCAGGCCCACAATCTCGGAGAGCTTCTGGCGATCAAGCGAGTCCTGGCGCGCGGCGAGACCGTGCAATGGTGCAATCAGGGTTACGGCTGGACGGAGGGCATGCAGTTCCATGCCTTGTTCGCGGCCATCCTCGTCTTCGCCCTGGCCTATGTCGCCTGGCGGCTGCGCACGCATCGTGCGGCCGCTCGCAAGCACTCGCCCGGCAACGCAGAATCGGAGATGCGCTGATGCGTGGTCTACGCCTGGTCCCGGACGGCACCAAGATCCGCTTCATGCGCGGCCGCTTCGCCGGGCTGATCGTCTCGGCGGTGCTCAGCATCGGCTCGATCGTCCTCTTCCTTCACCCCGGGCTCAACTACGGGATCGATTTCCTCGGCGGGCTCGTCGTCGAGCTGCGGCTCCCGGCCCCGGCGCCGGAAGGGGCGGTCGAGGCGGCGCTGAAGCCGCTCGGCCTCGGCGAAATCAGCCTGCAGCAATTCGGCTCGCCACGTGACGTGCTGATCCGGCTCGGCGTCCACGCCGGCGACGAGCAGGCGCGGAACCGCGTGCGCGATGCGCTCACCGGAAAATTTCCCGGCGCCGAGATCCGCCGCATGGAGGTCGTCGGCGCCAAGGTCAGCGGCGAGCTGTTCCACGACGGGCTGATCGCCTCGCTCGCCACCTTCGCCGCGATCCTGATCTACATCTGGTTCCGCTTCGACTGGCAATTCGGCGTTGGCGTCGTGACGACGCTGCTGCTCGACGCCACCAAGACGATCGGGTTCTTCGCGGTGACGCGGCTGCAGTTCGATCTCAACTCGCTTGCCGCGATCCTGATCCTGATCGGCTATTCGGTGACCGACAAGGTCGTCGTCTACGACCGCATCCGCGAGAATTTGCGCAAGTTCAAGACGATGCCGCTGCGCGAGCTGATCGATCTCAGCATCAACCAGACGCTCGGCCGCACGGTCGCGACCTCGCTGACCGTGCTGCTCTCGATCCTGCCGCTCGCCTTCATGGGCGGCCCCTCGATCCAGGCCTTCGCCGTCACCATCGTCTTCGGCATCGTCGTCGGCACCTCCTCCTCGATCTTCATCGCCGCGCCGATCCTGCTGTTCCTCGGCCAGCACCGGCTGCGCCCCGAGGCGCCGGCGGTCGCCCACGCGGCTGGGGCGACGGGTTGAGATGGTCGCCGCGATGTTCGCTTTTGCCCGCGAGGCTCGACCCGGGGCGTGGCGGCGTTTCGTCCTTCGCTGGGGAATGCTGCTGACGCTGATCGAGCCGGACGCCCCGGCTTGGGCACGACAGGAAGCGTTTGCCTGGCTGGAGGAGGAGCGCCGCAGCGCCGGCGACGAACGCGTTCGCCACGCGAGGTAGCGTTGCTGCTCCCGGCTGAGGCTCGCGTTGGTCGGGGCTGGCCTCGGCGACGATTGCTTCGTCAGGTCAAGAAAGAATGGACGATCTCGATCAGCTCTTCGGCGGCGCGGGCGCGTGGATCATTCCGCTGCGCTGCCGGGTCGATGACATGCTCGCGAACATGCCCCTCGACCACCTCTGCAATGAGCCCGTCGAGGGCGCCGCGGCAGGCGGTCGCCTGCTGCAGCACGGCCGAGCAACCGGCCTCTTGTTGGAGCGCGCGTTCGACGGCATCGAGCTGGCCACGAATGCGCCGGATGCGGTTGAGCAGTTTCTGCTGGTCTTTGAGAGTATGCGCCATTTTTGGCTCTTGATCCTATCCCCCAGGGGGGTATATACGCCATTACGCGCCGGATGTCGAACCCGTTCGTGCCGGCGTGATGTGCAACCAGTCGTAAGGGATCTGATGAACCCGCGATCTAGCAAGGCCCCGACCGAACCCGACAGTCGCAGCGCGACAGTGGTTCCGGCCGGGTTCATTGCCCGGAAGATCCGAGAGATCCCGGAGCCGCGCTCGATTTAGGCGCCCTCCGCTCCCGCGCCTTCCGGGTCGGTGCAACCGATCTCGTAGAAGGAGGCGCGGAGATGACTGCCGCAATCCTCAATGTCCGCCCGGCTGCCCTGCCGGTTACCGTTCAGCCCAACGGCGCCACGACCGATTTCGTGCGCCTGTTCGCGCTCGACCGCCTGCCGGCTGGCCGGCGGCGGCTCGTCTGCCATTGGCACCGTGCTGCCGATGGCCGGCTCGCCTGTACCTGGGAGCCGGACATAGAAATCGTCCCGCAGCGCTGATCTCACAAATCCGCAAGACCTTTCGCGAACGGGCAAAAAACGATGAACTCCACCGAATTCTGCAAGGCGCCGCTCGGCGGCGCGGTCCTCGACGACGCCCATGTCGGCGATATTCGCGGTGCCTTCGGCACCATTGCCCATGGCGATGTCGCGCCGCGCAACAACTGGTGGGCGCGTCTCATGACCCTGCTCGCCATCGTCGGGCCCGGTCTCATCGTGATGACCGGGGACAACGACGCCGGCGCGTTCAGCACCTACAGCCAGGCCGGACAGAACTACGGAACGGCGCTCCTCTGGACGCTGGTGCTCATGATACCGGTGCTCTACGTCAATCAGGAGATGGTCATCAGGCTCGGCGCCGTAACCGGCGTCGGCCATGCGCGGCTCATCCTCGAGCGGTTCGGCAGGTTCTGGGGCGCGTTCAGCGTCATCGATCTTTTCCTGCTGAACGCGCTGACGATCGTCTCCGAGTTCATCGGCATCAACCTTGGCCTGCAATATCTCGGAGTGCCGAAGGTCGCGGGCGTGCTGGTCGCTGCTGGGATCGTCATAGCCGCCGCGAGCACCGGCGACTTCCGGCGGTTCGAGCGCTTCGCCATGTTCCTCGTCTTCTTCAGCCTATTGCTCGTTCCGCTGTTCGTCATGGTCCACCCGCCGGCCGGCGAGATCGCTTACGGTCTTTTCGTGCCGCAGATGCCCGACGTGCCCGCCGGCGGCCTGGCCGAGGTGATGCTGTTGATCATCGGCATCGTCGGTACCACCTTGGCGCCATGGCAGCTCTTCTTTCAGCAGAGCTATGTCATCGACAAGCGCATCACGCCGCGTTTCATCAAGTATTCGCGCGCCGACCTCGGCGTCGGGTTCTTCATCGTGATCGGCGGCGCGGTCGCGCTGATGGCCGGCGCTGCGGCGACCTTCGCCCACCATCCCGAGTTCGGAAACTTCACGGACAGCCTCGGCGTCGCCACGGGGCTGGAGAAGTATTGCGGCCGGGTGCCGGCGGTCCTCTTCGCACTCGCCCTCATCGACTGCAGCATCATCGGCGCCTCGGCGGTCTCGCTCGCCTCCGCCTATGCCATCGCCGACGTCCTCAAATTCAAGCACTCCCTGCATCGCAAGCCGACCGACGCCAAGATGTTCTACGCCGTCTATGCCAGCCTGCTCGTCGGCGCCGCGGCGCTGGTCCTCACCCCGGGCGTGCCCCTCGGGCTCATGACCAACGCCGTCCAGGGCCTTGCCGGCGTGCTCTTGCCGAGCGCCACGGTGTTCCTCCTCCTGCTCTGCAACGACAGGGCCGTCCTCGGCCCGTGGGTCAACGGCCCGTGGATCAACCTGCTCACCGGAACTGTCGTCGCGGTCATGGTGATGCTGTCGATCATCCTCACCGCAGCGGTGCTCCACCCCGATATCACCGGCAGGAAAATCCTGACGATTCTGGTCGGCGGCTGCGTCATCGCTCTCGTTGCCACGGGCGGCAGGCTCGTCGTCAGGCGCCGCCGCGACACGCCGGCCGCCGCGCCCATCGACCGGTCGCAGCGGGCGACCTGGCGGATGCCGCCGCTCGACCAGCTGCCGCCGGGTCGGCTTGCCCCGACTGCGCGGGTTTGGATGGGCGTGCTGCGTGCCTATCTCGTAGTAGCCGGCGGACTCGTGCTTGTGCGTATCGTCCAGCTTGCGATCTCCGGCGGTTGAGGAGAGCACGATGCGCGCGGATCAAAAGGGCATGGACGGTTTTGGACCGTGATGCGATATGCCCAACGCTGATATTCAAATCCTAGCGGTTCTCGGCCGTCTCGGACTGGCGCTCGTGCTCGGCTCGCTGATCGGGATCGAGCGCCAGTGGAATCAGAAGATGGCCGGGCTCCGGACAAATGCCCTGGTTGCGCTCGGCTCCTGCGGCTTCGTCGTGTTTTCAGTGATGGTCGGGCAGGGCGACCCGACCCGCGTCGCCGCGCAGGTCGTCTCCGGGATCGGCTTCCTGGGTGCCGGCGTGATCTTGCGCGAGGGCGTCAACGTCCATGGGCTCAACACCGCGGCGACGCTGTGGTGCTCGGCGATGGTCGGAACCTTCGCGGGCGGCGGCTTCTGGCTGCCGAGCGTCGCCGCTACCGGTTTCGTCGTGGTGACGAACCTTCTTCTCCGTCCTCTGGTGAGGCGGCTCAATACCCGCGCGCTGACCGCGACCGATGTCGAAGCGCATTACACGGTCGAGCTTACCTGCAAGGGAGCCGAGGAGGCGCATATGCGCTCGTTGCTGTTGCACGCCCTCTCCCAGGCGGGCCTGGGCTTGCGGCGCCTCGACAGCGAGGATATCCCGGACACCTCGAAGGTCTCCGTGACCGCACAGGCCGTCGCCGCCAAGCGCAACGATGCAGCGCTCGAGCAGATCGTCGGACGGCTGAGCCTCGAGCCGAACGTTACCGCCGCGACCTGGCAGGTCGACCGCACAATTCCGGAAGTCTAGTCGTACGCACATCCCGACCGCGCAGAACCGAACAGATTGGAGTCTTACGGGCTGCGCGTCACGATCCTAATGGCGGTCAGCATTCTCTCCCGATAGGCGGTGAGCGTGTCAACGGAAGCCTTGATGCCCTTGGCGCTCATCAGGAGCTGTTCTGACAGTTCGGCGACCGTGACGCCGGCCTCTTCCCAGCGGTCCGCAGCGCCCGCCTCCGCGAGTAGGGCGGCTACAATCCCCATCAGGTCCCGGTCCAATTGGACAAGGAGGGTGCCGTCGGCAGACTGCGCTGACTGCAGCAATTCAAAGGCATGTTCGGGCGACGCGCTCTGAAACGCGCTGCCGTGCACGGCCTCAAAGACGCCCAGCAAACGATCCCTGAGACTGAGATTTCCGTCCTTCGCCACTGAACGCGCGGTGGAGATGTAGTACGACACCAAATATTGAAGAGCCTCCCTGAACAGGACGTCCTTCTTATCGAAATAGAGATACAAGCCTTGCCGGGAGACTCCCGCTGCCTGAGCGACGTCATCCATGGATGTTTTCTTGAAGCCGTACCGCAGGAAGGTCGCTGTCGCGGCCCTTAGAATGGCCTCACGCTGTGGCGAGCCTGGCGCTCTGCTGCTTTTTACGTTCATCGGTCAGTCCCGCTTTGACTAAATCGGATGCCGCGCCAGGCGCTCGGCATCGCCGTCAGGTTGTCCAGTGCGGCTCGTCAAGTCAGGAGCTTCGCCTCCATCGTTTCGGTATCGCCGATAACGTCCCATGGATAATCCCAGTCCGGGCGTGATGCCTCGTCCAACTCTTTGAGATCTTCGCTGGTGAGCTTGACGGAGAGGGCGCGCAGATTGTCCTCGAGTTCCGCCTCGGTCCGCGCGCCTACGATGATGCTGGACGTTTGTCGGCGAGCAAGAAGCCAAGCGAGCGACACAGCGGCATGAGTGGTTTCATGCTGTTCCGCAATTCGGCCGACCACGTCGAGTAGATTCCAGTTCTTCTCGTTGTCCAAGGCCCGGAAAGTATCCTTATGTACATCGAGGCGAGATCCCGCCGGCGCCGTTTGGCCGCGTTGGTATTTTCCGGATAGAAAGCCCCGCGAGAGGGGAGACCAAACGAGAACGCCGAGCCCAAACGCCGCCGCGGCAGGAATGAGTTCTCGCTCGGCCGAGCGCTGGACTAGCGACCACTGGAGCTGGATGGACTCGTAGCGGTGAGTCAGCAGCCTATCCGCGGCCCAGAGCGACTCGACGAGGCTGTACCCCGCGTAGTTGGCGCAACCGATGTACCGAACCTTCCCCTCTGTCACGAGGTCGTCCAGCGCCCGCAGTGTCTCATCTATAGCAACGTTTCTGTCCTGCATGTGCACCTGATAGAGGTCGATCACGT
>JAQGID010000384.1 GCA_028291405.1 Rhodospirillales bacterium
CGCGGAAAGCGGTTCTCGAAGCCGGCGAGACCGATCAGCGCGACATAGCGCTCGACCCGGCTGCGGATCTCGCCGGCCGGCAGGCGCTGGCGGCGGAGGCCATAGGCGATGTTGTCGTAGACGGTCAACCAGGGAAACAGCGCGTATTCCTGGAAGACGATGCCGCGATCGACGCCGGGTCCGGTGATCGGTTTCTCATCTGTCGCGAGGCGGCCTTCGCTCGCCGGCACGAAGCCGCCGAGCATGTAGAGCAGCGTCGACTTGCCGCAGCCCGAAGGCCCGACGATCGAGGCGAACTCGCCTTCCGCGACGTCGAGATTGACGCCGCCGAGCGCCTCGACCGGCCCCGCATCGGAATCGAATGTCTTGCGGACGCCGGCGACGGAGATTTTCGGCTGCATGGAGTTGTCCGGATGCCGCGGGCGCGTGAGCCAGATCGCGCCTATCGCGACAGGCACGATTGTGCAAAGCTTTCGCCCTGCTTTCAACAAGGACGACGACGCCATGCAGCACAAAGGGCTTCTCGCTTCCCGTCGCTCGCTCCTCAAATCCGGCGCCGCGCTCGGCGGCGTCGCGCTCGCCGGCGGCTTGCTGCCGCGAACGGCGCACGCCGAGCCGGTGCATATCCGCTACTCGACCGGCGGCGGGATCGGGCCGACGGAGATCGAGACGGTGATCTTCCTCGACTGGATGAAGGCGAACGTCCTGCCGAACCACGGCAAGGCCTATACCGTCGACTTCACCTTCACGCGCTCGACGCCGGAAGCGGCAAGCCTGCTGGCGGCCGGCCAGATCGACATTGCCTGCCAGTCCTGGGCGATCTTCGCCGCCGCGGTGCTGAAGGACGCGGTCGCCGGCGGCATGACGATCATCGCCGACAATTTCCAGGAAGGACGGCCGGACTGGGCATCGGGCGGCTGTTATGTGCTGAACGGCGGACCGATCAAGACGGTCGAGGATCTGAAAGGCAAGACCGTCGCCGTCAACGGCTTCGGCAGCGCGTCCGACCTCGGGCTGCGGGTCACGCTCAAGAAGCACGGGCTCGACGCGAAGAAGGACATTCGCATGGTCGAGGTCCCCTTCCCCGCCATGGCCTCGGCGATCTTCGAGAAGCGCGTCGATGCGGCGACCATGGTGCTGCCCTTCATCGCCGCCGAGCGCGTCCAGAAGGAACTGCGCCCGGTCTTCGCCAACGACGCGCCGTTCGGTCCCTATTCGGTGATCTTCGAGGTCGTGCGCAACGAGTTCCTCAAGGCGCATCCGGAGGCGGTCAAGGCGTTCCTCGCCGATTGGGTCTTCGGCTTGAGGTGGCTCTACGATCCGCAGAACCGCGCGAAGGCGATCGAGCTCACCGCCGGTCTCCTCAAGTCGCCGCCGGAGACGCTCGAAACCTATTTCCTGACGCATAAGGACTATTATCGCGATCCCAACGGCTGCGTCTCGGCGGCGACGCTACAGCGCCCGATCGACGCGATGGTCGAGGAAGGCTTTCTCGCCCAGCGCGTCGACATCGCCAAGTACATCGACACGGGATATTTGCCGGCGGCCTGTCCGGCTTAGCTCTCCGACCTCGTCATTGCGAGACGCGAAGCGACGAAGCAACCGTTAACGCTCTCCAGACTTCGGCGCTAGATTCTGTTAGGCCCTCGGATCAGCAAGGAGATGTTCAGACGGCATTTTTCTCGGGGCTTGGTTTTGGATTTGTAGCATCGGCGATAAGCGACAAGGCCGCTCCTTACCTCGTCAATAGCGCGATCGAGAATGCGAGTCTTTCGTCGAGATTGTTTGCAACGGGTATGGCGGACATAAACTCAGCTACCAACGTGACATCTGGCGTCGTTGCGGGTGCAAATGCGCTAGGCATGACCGTTGGAGCCGCCCCGGGTATTGTTCCAGACGGGACATTGCAGTTAATTCCGAGTGCGAACGGAGCGGGAGCAACATCTAGTGCAACAGGATCCCCCGGGAAATAATGTTCATTCGGGGCGGGCGAATCGAGAGCTTTCCGTCTTGCATTGGATGCGCCTCGCATCAGTTATTTTGGGCCTCGCTATTCTCGCGTTCTCTCAAATTCCGATTGGGTTTTTCGAAGATGCGTTGACCGAGAAAGCGCGCACCGCCGGGCTGGCAATATTAGGGCTGTCGCTCTTTGTTCACTTATTGCTTAAGGCAAGGCAGCGAGTTGGAGACCCGCAAAGAGGAGCAGTTCGCACGCGTCGTCATGCTCTATATTGCGTAATATGGCCTTGGCTCGTCTCGGGCCTGGGATTTTTCTTGGTCGCCGCGGCTGTGTCTCTGTTCTTCGCGGGAATTCGTGCGCAAAGGGTACTGGTGGCGGGAGTGGCATTGTTTGGCGTATTTCTTTTAATCGGCGTGTTCCAATGTGCCAACTTCCTCTGGAGAACTAGGAGCGTGAATGAATAGCGAGCGCGTCGTCCTTCCTGAGCTACCGGATCATCTCAGCTTAGCGGTCGACGGTACTTCCTGCTGCTGTAGGCCCTGGAGGTAGTCGGCGGCCCGCTGCGCGTGAGCGGCGGCGCTGAAAATCAGGCGCTTGTCGTCCTTCAATGCCTTGAGCTACGAGCCGATGTAGGCGGCATGATCCGGCTATAAAAAGCAACCGAGGAATTCGTGCACCGGGTCCTGGGTTGCTTCGCTGCGCTCGCAATGACGACTGAGGGGGACTAAGGAAGACCGAACCGCTTCCGAACGGTCGAAAGAACTGCGGTGTGAACCTCGTCGACCGAGGCGGTGGCGTCGATGACGACGCAGCGGTCGGGCTCGTTGCGGGCGATCTCCAGAAATCCGGCGCGGAGTTTCTCGTGGAACTCGGTCCCCATGCGCTCGAAGCGGTCCTCGCCGCTGGCGGCGCGGGTACGTGCCCGGGCGAGGCCGGTCGCGACCGGCAGATCGAGGATCAGCGTCAAATCCGGGACGACATCGCCGGCGACGAGGTGGTAGAGGGCGGCGAGCGCGGCGCGGTCGGCGCCGCCGGCGTAGCCTTGATAGGCCATGGTGGAATCGGCGAAGCGGTCGCAAACGACCCAGGTGCCGGCGGCGAGCGCCGGCAGAATGGTCGTGACCAGGTGATCGCGGCGCGCCGCGCTGACCAGGAGGGCCTCGCCGACCGCGTCCCAGCGTGCGGTATCGCCGCTGACGAGCAGCTGCCGGATCGCCTCGGCGCCGGGCGCGCCGCCGGGCTCGCGGGTGCGCAGCACCGGTACGCCGGCGCGCGACAGCGCATCGGCGAGGCGAGCGACTTGGGTCGACTTGCCGCCGCCCTCGCCGCCCTCGAAGGTGATGAAGCGTCCGGCAGCTGGCGGCGCCGAGACCACACCCGCCCCTAGCGCTTGAAGACCAGCGCGCCCAGCGCCGCGCCGACGCGGCCGATCCGGCCGAGCCGGTCGACCGGGGC
>JAQGID010000409.1 GCA_028291405.1 Rhodospirillales bacterium
GCAAGCCCTATGCGCCGCGCAGCCTCGCCGAGTTTCGCCTGCTGCCCGGCGCCGCCGCCGCGGTCGGCAAGCTGCGCGACGCCGGCTTCCTCATCGTCGTCGTCACCAACCAGCCGGACATCGGCAACGGCCAAGTCGCGGCCGAGACGGTGATGGCGATGCACGACAAGCTGCGCCGGACCCTGGCGCCCGACGCGATCGAGATCTGCCCGCACCGCCAGGACGAAGGCTGCGACTGCCGGAAGCCCCGGCCGGGCATGCTGCTGCGCTCCGCATCGCGCCTCGGCATCGACCTCGCCCGCAGCTTCATGGTCGGCGACCGCGGCAGCGACGTGGTTGCTGGCCAAGCAGTCGGCTGCTATACGCTCCTCGTCGCGCGCGGACCGGCCGAGGGCTCGCCGGACGCGGTCGTCGGCTCGCTGCCGGCCGCCGTCGCGAAGATCCTCGATCTGACCGCGGGCGATCGAAATTTCCTCCCCCCTTGAGGGGGAGGACGGCAACGCAGCGCGTTGCCGGGTGGGGGGTGAGCGGCGCTCGGCAAGACTCGTGCAACCGCCACCCTGTCGTCGACCGAGACAATTCCGGTCGGCAGCACCCCCCACCCGTCAAACGCTGACGCGTTTGCCGACCTCCCCCTCAAGGGGGGAGGCAAGGGACGTAAGTGACCAACTAGTCAGGCGGATGTAACGATGAACGACTCTCTGAAGCGGGTTCTGATTACGGGCGGCGCCGGCTATGTCGGCAGCGTCCTGGTGCCGCATCTCCTGGACCGCGGCTATCACGTCACCGTCTACGACATCCTCTGGTATGGCGCCGATCACCTGCCGCAGGACAATCCGAACCTGCGGGTCATCGAAGGCGACATCCGCGACACCGCGCGCCTCGCCCGCGAGTTTCCTAAGACCGACGTCGTCCTGCATCTCGCCTGCATCTCGAACGACCCCAGCTTCGAGCTCGACCCCAAGCTCTCGGAATCGATCAACTACACCTGCTTCGAGCCGATGGTGATCGCGGCCAAGCAAGCCGGCGTGAAGCGCTTCGTCTATTGCTCGTCGAGCTCGGTCTACGGCGTCTCGGACCAGCCCGAGGTGAAGGAGGACCACCCGCTCCTGCCGGTCTCGGACTACAACAAATACAAGGGCATGTGCGAGCCGCTGCTGTTCAAGCACCAGGCGCCCGGCTTCACCTGCGTCACGATCCGGCCGGCGACGGTCTGCGGCTACGGCCCGCGCACGCGGCTCGATCTCTCGGTCAACATCCTGACCAATCTCGCCGTCAACAACGGCAAGATCACCGTCTTCGGCGGCAAGCAGCTGCGGCCCAACCTGCACATCAAGGACATGGTCGACGCCTATACGCTGATGATCGAGGCGCCGGCCGAGAAGATCGCCGGCGAGACCTTCAACATCGGCTACCAGAACCTCTCGATCGCGCGCATCGCCGAGATCGTCCGCGATATCGTCCGCGAGGAGTTCCCCGGCCGTCCCGAGGTCGCGATCGAGACGACGGAATCGAACGATCCCCGCTCCTATCACATCAATTCCGACAAGATCAAACGCGCCCTCGGCTTCGAGGCCAAGCGGACGATCGAGGACGCGGTCCGCGACCTCTGCCACGCCTTCAAGGCGGGCAAGCTGCCGGACAGCCTGACCGACGACCGCTATTTCAACGTCCGCACGATGAAGGTCATCAAGGCCGCCTGATGACCGACAAGATCGCCGTCGTCACCGGCGGCGCCGGCTTCATCGGCAGCCACATGGTCGATGTCCTGCTCGGCGAGGGCTATGCCGTGCGGGTCCTCGACAATCTCAGCGGCGGGCGCGAGAGCAATCTCGCGCACCACGCCGCCAATCCCGATTTGACGCTGGAGCGCGGCGACATCAGGACGCTGGCGCCGGACAGCAGCGTCTTCAAGGGCGCCAGCCTGGTCTTCCACTTCGCCGGCATCGGCGACATCGTGCCCTCGATCGAGCAGCCGACCGAGTACATGTCGACCAACGTCCAGGGCACCGTCCGCGTCCTCGAGGCTGCCCGCCATGCCAAGGTCGAGAAGCTGGTCTACGCCGCCTCGTCGTCCTGTTACGGACTCGCCGCGACGCCGACCCGCGAGGACCACCCGATCGCGCCGCAATACCCCTACGCCCTGTCGAAATACCTCGGCGAGATGACCTGCTTCCACTGGCACCAGGTCTACAAGCTGCCGGTCAACGCGATCCGCATCTTCAACGCCTACGGCACCCGCGTCCGCACGACCGGCGCCTACGGCGCGGTCTTCGGCGTCTTCTTCAAGCAGAAGCTCGCCGGCAAGCCCTTCACCGTCGTCGGCGACGGCACCCAGAGCCGCGACTTCATCTACGTCAGCGACATCGCCCGCGCCTTCCTCGCCGCCGGCGAGACGGCGCGGAGCGGCGAGATCTGGAACGTCGGCGCCGGCAATCCGCAGAGCATCAACCATCTGATCGAGCTGATCGGCGGCGACGTCGTGCATCTGCCGAAGCGCCCCGGCGAGCCCGACGTCACCTGGGCCGATATCGGCAAGATCACGCGCGAGCTCGGCTGGCAGCCGACGATCTCCTTCGAGGAAGGTGTCGGCCGCATGATGGCCGAGATCGAGAAATGGACCGACGCGCCGCTATGGGATCCGGAGTCCATCGGCAAGGCGACGGAAACGTGGTTCGCGACGTTGGGTGGGAAGTAACGACGATCCGCCTGTGCGGATCGGTCATGCTCTCGCCAAATCGGACGTCCATCGATACGGCTGACGACAGCCGCTTTGCCAGCCATACATGGCTCGTCATTGCGAGGAGCGAAGCGACGAAGCAATCCAGCTCCTTGTCAGGACTGGATTGCTTCGCTTTGCTCGCAATGACGGCATCATTCGAGCTTTCGACCGTGGGCGGGGCGGGAAAGCGGAAATGGCGTGACCGCCACGTGAACAAATCCGCTTGCATTAATATCATTTCGAACATATCATGACCGTTTTCTATCGGCGAGGAGTGCGGATCATGGACGGTTCGGGATGGGGTAAGGCGCCGGCGCAGCGCGATCGCGGCGGGCGATTCGCGCCGGGTGTCTCCGGCAACCCCGCAGGCAAGCGTCGGGGCACGCTGAATCGCATGACGCGGCTGAAGCTGGCCCTCGCTACCGACGAGAGCGGTGAGATCGCGCGGGTCGTCGTCGACCGGGCCCTCGCCGGCGATATGGTCGCGGCGCGGTTCTGCCTACAGCAGATCCTGCCGAAGAAACGTGGTCGCGAGATCGAGCTCGACCTGCCGGATTGCAACACGATCGAGGACATCCTCGCGGCGTTCTCTGTGACGGTGGCCGCGATGGCGGCGGGCGAGATCACGCCGGACGAGGCGCTGACGGTCAGCAAGGTTCTGGACCGGCGCCGCCGCGCGCTCGAGGCGCGGGCTCGGCAGGAGAAACAAACGGCGAAGAACGGCGGCGAGGCGACGCAGGAGGCGGAGGCGCCAGACGCCAGCGCGACGCCCGTCGAGTCTCCCGAAGCGCCGGCGACCCCGGCGCCAGCCGTTGCACCTCGTCTCGACGAAGCCGCACCGCACCTGCATTTCGCCTGCAATATCAGCCCACGCGACGCGGAAACCACCGCTGCCGCGACAGGCGCGATCGAGCCGCCGCCCGATCTCGCAGCGATGAACACGCCCCCGCGCCCACCCTTCCCCACTTTCGCCTCGGCCTGCATTTCGCCTGTAATTACACGCCGCCCGCCCCGCGCCGTACCGCGCATCCTCTCGCCGCCGCGCCTTGACGTTCACGCCGCGAACAGCCTATTACGGGCGACGAGTTGACCGCGGCTGCCAGGAGCCGCCATGCGTCCCCTGGAATGCGGCAGCGAGGGTGCGCAGCGAAGACGATGAGCCACGCGACGACATTCTTCGAGCAGGCGGGGCGCATCTGCGCCGCGCTCGACCACGACGCCATCGAGCGGCTGGCGCTGGCCCTCGCCGCGCTGCGCGAGCGCAACGGGCGTCTCTTCATCCTCGGCGTCGGCGGCAGCGCCGCGAATTGCAGCCACGCCGTCAACGATTTCCGCAAGCTCTGCGGCATCGAGGCCTATGCCCCGACCGACAACGTCGCCGAGCTGACGGCACGGACCAACGACGAAGGCTGGGAAACGGTCTTCGCCGGCTGGCTGCGCGTCAGCCGGGCGCGCGAGACCGATGCGCTGCTGATCTTCTCGGTCGGCGGCGGCAGCGCCGAGCGCAACGTCAGCGTCAACCTCGTGCGGGCGATCGACGAGGCGCGGAGCCGCGGCCTCAAGATCTTCGGCATCGTCGGGCGCGACGGCGGCTATACCAAGCAGCAGGGCGACGAGGTCATCGTCATTCCAACCGTGGACCCAGCGCATGTGACGCCGCATAGCGAGGCCTTCCAGGCAGTCGTCTGGCACTGCCTCGCCTGCCACCCGGCGCTGATGGTGCAGGCGAACAAATGGGAAGGGCTGGCGCAGCGATGAAGGCGCCGACCAAAGCGGGCGCCCACGGCGATTTCCGCCGCAAGATCATCACGAGCGACGCGCTGGCGAGACTGATCGGCGCGCGGCCGCGCGAGCACTCGGTCATCATGTGCCACGGCACTTTCGACCTCGTGCACCCGGGCCATATCCGCCATCTCGTCTACGCCAAGTCGAAGGCCGACGTCCTGGTCGCGAGCCTGACCTCCGACGAGCACATCCTCAAGGCGCAGAACCGACCCTACGTGCCCGAGGATCTGCGGGCGATGAACCTCGCCGCCCTCGAGGTCGTCGACTACGTCATCGTCGATCCCGACCCGACGCCGCTGCGCAACCTCCAGCGGCTGCAGCCGGATTATTTCGCCAAGGGCTACGAATACACCGCCGGCGGGCTGCATCCGCGGACCCGCGAGGAGATTGCGGTAATCGAGGGCTACGGCGGCGAGATCATCTTCACCCCGGCCGACGTCGTCTATTCCTCTTCGGCGATCATCGAGGCGGAGCCACCGGACATCGCGGTCGAAAAGCTGCTCGCGCTGCTCGAGGCGGAGAGCCTGACATTCGCCGACCTCTACAAGACTCTCGATCGGGTCAAAGGGCTGAAGGTGCATGTCGTCGGCGACACGATCGTCGATTCCTATACGCAATGCGTGCCGATCGGCAGCAGCACCAAAACCCCGACCCTCAGCGTCCGCTTCGAGCATCAGACGGATTTCGTCGGCGGCGCCGCGATCGTCGCCAAGCACCTCAAGGCCGCCGGCGCCGAGGTCAGCTTCTCGACGATCCTCGGCGACGACCGCTGGCACGATTTCGTCCTCCAGGACCTCGCCGCCGCCGGCGTCGACTGCCACGCCGTCACCGAGCCCAAGCGGCCGACGACCAACAAGGCGGTGATCGTCGCCAACGGCTATCACCTCCTGAAGATCGACACGCTCGACAACCGGCCAATCTCGGAGAAGACGCGGCTCGATCTCGAGAAGCACATCGCCAGCCGGAACGGCGACATCGTCGTTTTCAGCGATTTCCGCCACGGCATCTTCAACAAGTCGACGATCCCCAGCCTCGCCGCCGCGATTCCTCCCGGTGCCTTCAAGGTCGCCGACAGCCAGGTCGCGACGCGCTGGGGCAATATCCTCGAATTCCCCGCTTTCGACCTGATCACGCCGAACGAGCGCGAGGCGCGCTTCGCCCTCGCCGAGCAGGAGCTTCCGGTAAGGCCGCTCGCCCTCGAGCTCTTCAAGCGCGCCGGCTGCGGCACGCTGATCCTCAAGCTCGGCGCGCGCGGCGCCCTCACCTATCGCTCGCTCGTCGGCGTGCCCGAAGGCAACGTCCGCGCCTTCTTCGTGCTCGACAGCTTCGCCGACCGGATCGTCGACGCCGTCGGCTCGGGCGACGCGCTGCTGGCCTATGCCAGCTTGGCGCTGAAGGCGACCGGCAGCGAGGTCATCGCGACCGCGCTCGGCTCGATCGCGGCGGCGGTCGAATGCGGCCGCGAGGGCAATATTCCGGTGACCGTCGACGATGTGCGCGAGACCCTCGCCCATATCGAGAAGACGGCGAATTACGGCTGATGCGGATCGTCGTCGTCGGGCTCGGCATCCAGGGCCGCAAGCGCGAACGGATCGCCGGTGACGAGGTCGTCGCGACCGTCGATCCGGTCGTCGCCGGCGCCGCGTTCCGTACGCTCGCCGAGGTGCCGCTCGAGCGCTACGACGCCGTGCTCCTCTGCATCCCGGACGAGCCGAAGGCGGCGCTGATCGACTACGCGCTGTCGCGCGGCAAGCACGTCCTCGTCGAGAAGCCGCTCTTCGCCGACGCCGCGACGCTGGAGCGTTTCGAGGATCTCGCGGCGCAGCATAGAGCCGTCTGCTACACCGCATACAACCACCGCTTCGAGCCGCATATCGTCAGCCTCAAGCAGGCGATCGATGACGGAAGGCTCGGCGAGGTCTATCTCGCGCGCTTCTATTACGGCAACGGTACCGCCCGCGACGTGCGCAATTCCGAGTGGCGCGACCACGGCGGCGGCGTCATTCCCGACCTTGCCTCGCATCTCCTCGACACCGCGCTCTATCTCTTCGATTGCCGTGATAGCGCCTTCGATCTGTGGAGCGCGCATCGCTTCGAGAATCGCGCCTTCGACCATGCCGCCTTCGGCGCCAATACCGGACGCCCGGCCTGCGAGATGACGATCTCCCTCTTGAGCTGGCGCAATCACTTCACCGCCGATATCTACGGCGAGAAGGGCAGCGCGCATATCGCCTCGCTGTGCAAATGGGGCCCGAGCACCCTCACCTTCCGCGGCCGCGTCCTGCCGAGCGGACGGCCCGACGAGGAATCCGTGACGCTCGTCCAATCCGATCCGACCTGGGCAGCGGAATACGCCCATTTCAAGACGCTCTGCGCCGCCGGCGGCCCGTCGAATCTCGGCAACGATCGCTGGATCCAGGCGAATCTCGATCGCCTCGCAGCCGCCTATCCGCGGTTCGCATCATGAGCCCGCGTCTCGGCTTCGTCGGCATGACGCATCTCGGGCTGCTGAGCGCCGCCGCCGCGGCGGCGAAGGGTTTCGACACGGTTGCGGCGGACCCCGACGACGGCCGCATCGCCGCCCTGCGCAGCGGCAGCCTGCCGGTCTCCGAGCCGGGCCTCGCGGAGCTGCTGGCCGAGCACGGCACCCGGCTGCGCTTCACAAGCGAGCCCACCGCGCTCGCCGACTGCGACCTCGTCTATGTCGCGCCGGACGTGCCCGTCCAGGCCGACGGAACCAGCGATCCGGCACCGGTCGACACGCTGCTCGCCTGGGCGCGCCAATCGGTGAAGCCGAGCTGCGTCCTCGTGGTCCTCAGCCAGGTCCCGCCCGGTTTCACCCGCCAGCGCCTCGCGCCGGGACCGGCACTTTACTACCAGGTCGAGACGCTGATCTTCGGCCGCGCCGTCGAGCGCGCTCTCCACCCCGAGCGCTTCATCGTCGGCTGCGCCGATCCCACGGCGCCGCTGCCGCCCGCCCTCGCATCGTTTCTCGCCGCCTTCGCCTGCCCGATCCTGCCGATGCGCTTCGAGAGCGCCGAGCTCGCCAAGATCTCGATCAACCTCGTCCTCGTGGCGCAGCTCAGCATCACCAACACGATCGCCGAGATCTGCGAAGGCATCGGCGCCGAGTGGAACGAGATCGCGCCGGCGCTGCGCCTCGACCAGCGCATCGGGAAACACGCCTATCTCGGCGCCGGGCTCGGGATCGGCGGCGGCAATCTGCTGCGCGACGTCGCGACCGCGAGGCGCCTTGCCGCCGAGACCGGCGGCGACGATGCCGTGCTGCGCAGCTTCGAGGCGAACAGCCGTCACCGCCGCGACTGGGCGCTGCGCGCGCTGTCGCGGGCGCTGGCCGGCACGGTTCAGCCGCGCGTCGCGATCCTCGGCATCGCCTATAAGCAGGACACGGCAGAGACGTTGAACTCGCCGGGCCTTGCGCTCGCCGAGGCGGTCGGCGGCGCGACGCTGCGCCTGCACGATCCGGTGGTCGACCTCACCGCCTTTGCCGCGCTGGGCAGCGCCGCCGGCGACCCGCTGGCGGCCTGCGCGAATTGCGACGCCGTCGCGATCATGACGCCCTGGGCGATCTACCGCGGCATCGATCCTGCCGCCCTCGCCCCGACGATGCGCGGCCGCGTCCTGCTCGACCCTTACGGCATGCTCGACGGCGCCGCTTGTGCCGCTGCCGGGCTCGAGCGTCACACTCTCGGGAGCCCGGCACCATGAGCCTCGTCCATCAATCCGCCGACCCCGCGGCGCCGCAGCGCGTCGTCGTCATCGGCTCGCGCGGCTTCGTCGGCGGCGCGATCGTCGCCGAGCTGGCGCGGGCGAAAATCCCGAGCCTCGCCTTGTCGTCGCAAGATCTCGACCTGCTGGCGCCTGGTGCCGATACCGCGCTCGCCGCACAACTCCTGCCCGACGACGCGGTGGTCATCGTCTCGGCACTGACGCCCGATCGCGGCAAGGATGTCGCGACCTTCATGAAGAACCTGCGGATGGTGGAGCAGATCTGCGCCGCGCTGCAGGCGCAGCCGGTGGCGCATGTCGTCAACATCGGCTCCGACGCCGTCTATGCCGACGAGCCCAGCCTGGTCGACGAGTCGACACCGGTCACGCCGATGGGCTTCCACGGCATGATGCATGCGGCCCGCGAGACGATGCTGCGTGCCGTGGTCGCGAACAATCTCGCTTTGCTGCGGCCGAGCCTGCTCTACGGCGCGGCCGATACGCACAACGGCTACGGCCCCAACCGCTTCCGCCGCACGGCGCAGAGCGACGGCAAGATCACGTTGTTCGGCAACGGCGAGGAGAAGCGCGACCATGTCGCGATCGGCGACGTCGCAACCCTCGTCCGTCTCGTGCTGCAGCATCGCAGCGCCGGGGTCCTCAATATCGCGACCGGCTCTTCCGCCAGCTTTCGCGGGGCGGCGGAGCTCGTCGCGGCGCAGTTCGACACACCGGTCGAGATCATCCCGCAGAAGCGCGGCGGCCCGATCACGCATCGGCATTTCGCGACCGGCGCCCTGCTGCGTGCCTTCCCCGAGTTCCGCCCGACCACCCTCGCCGACGGCATCGCCGCGGCGCATCGGCAGATGCGCGATGGCTGAGATCGACCTGCTGCGCCGCTATCCGAGGACGAAGCGGGACATTGGCAAGCGCGCCCATGCCAAGACGGACGAGCACATCCGCATCGCGCGGCAATACGGCGCCGAATATTTCGACGGGCCGCGCGAACTCGGCTATGGCGGCTACCGCTACGACGGTCGCTGGCTCGCGATCGCCGAGGACATGATCGCGCATTGGGGCCTGAAGCCCGGCGACCGCGTGCTCGACGTCGGTTGCGCCAAGGGCTTCCTCGTCAAGGATCTGATGAAAGCCTTGCCGGGGCTGGAGGTCTTCGGCCTCGACGTTTCGGAATACGCGCTGGTGCATTGCGAGCCGGAAGTCGTCGGCCGGCTGCATCTCGGCAGCGCGATCCATCTGCCGTTTCCCGACGCGAGCTTCGCCGCGGTCGTCTCGATCAACACGCTGCACAACCTACCGCGCGCCGACTGCATCCGCGCGCTGCGCGAGATCGAGCGGCTGGCGCCCGGCCGCGGCTACGTCCAGGTCGACAGCTACCATTCGCCGGAGCAGCGCGCGGTCTTCCTCGACTGGGTGCTGACCGCGCAGACGCATTACGAACCGGACGGCTGGCGCGCCCTCTTCGCCGAGGCCGGCTATACCGGCGATTACTACTGGACGATCGCCGAGTAGCTCGCCTGGCGCTGCCGCGCCAGCTCGAGCCATGCCGGCGAGAGGCGCGAATCGGCATCGGCATACCACAGCGAGTTCGGCGTCCCGACGATGTCCTCGACGACGACACCCTCGGGAACGCCGCGGCGCTGGAGCCGGATGAACTCGCTGACCGCGATCTCGAGCTCCTCGGCGGTGTTGGAGCGAACCGTGCCGCCGGGGATCGCATGCAGATGCGAATATTCCCCGAACATGATCTCGGGCGGAATCATCCTTCCGGCGGAATCGTAGCAGAACTTCGGGAACACCGTGGCGTGAAGCCGCGTCACGTAATAGGGGAAATGATTGACGGTGAGAGCCGGGATGCCATTCACACCGGGCGGGAGACTGCCGCCGCCCGCCTCGCCGATGAAGATATCGGCCTCGGTCGCTGCGTAGAGGGAGAACAACCCGGGATCGACTCGCAAGGCAGCGGCGTCGACGAGCCAGCCCCCGAAGATCGCCGCGACGTCGTTCGTCAATATGCGATCACCGATCAGGAGACAGCGATAACCCGCAGCGACCAGGCGGTGAATCGCCGGAACGTATTCCATCAGCGCCGAGCCGGACCGCGAACTCGTCACGACCTCGACCTCTGCGCCTTTGGCGCGGAGGTAAAGGCAGCAGAGGCCGCTCGGCGGGCGATCGAGGCTCCTCGCGCTCTCGGCGAGATGCCGGGCCATCACCGCTCTTTCCGTGTCCGGCAAACGAATTGGCGGCGCCGGTCGAAACCGCATCAGCCGATAGTATGGAGCCATCCATTCGACGATTTCGCCGGTTCGGATGGTAGCAATCACCAAGTCCGAGCGCTCGGCCTCGAGCCACACCTCGTCGAAGACCTCGAACGAGGAGGCGATGACTTTCTTCCTCGGGAAGCGGAATGCGAGAGCCCGCGCCAAGGCCTTGCAGAAGCCCATTTGCAGACGCACCGGCACCCGGATCGCTCGTTGCTGCCAAGTTTCGGGCATCGCCACGGCAAACGGGAGAAAGCGAACCCTCGGCTCGCGCCAAATGAGCGGCACGCGCCAGTTCTCCTCGCCGGGGAAAGCCCCGAGCAAGATCAGCACGCTTCGATGCGGATATAGCCGGCGAAGCGCATCCGGTCCGCAGATGTGATGCCCGAACCCGCCGCCTTCGTAGACAACCAGGATCTCCGCAGAGGCGATGTCCTTTCGGGCCCGCCATAACTCGGCCAGGAGCCGTGGCAGAACAACAGCTGGAACGATCCAACGCGAGAAAGAAAAGGCGCGGGCGCGCAACGATCCTTTGACCCGCCGGAGGTTGATCGCACGAACAGTCGGCTTCGATCCGCCGTCGGTCGACATGACGCATTGCTTACTTCGTTCGATGCGGAACATGCGCAACCAACCGATGCTTCCAAAACATTGGCTAAGGGGCGTCGAGCAAATTCGTCATCTGGCTCACGAGACGCAGACCTCCATCGGAGCGACAATCATATTCTCGATGAACTCGTCACGTGGGAGCAGCGGCTCGGAGTCCTCGATGGGGCGGCCGAAACGGCTCTGCGGAACGACGCGATGGCTGCTCGGTAGCCGCACGTCGCAGAAGACCGGACCATCTGTCGCGAGCGCCTGCTTGACGACCGAAGTGATGTCGTCGTTGCGATCCAGCTTCAGCGCCGTGAACTCGCAGGCTTCGGCGATCTTCAGAAAGTCGGGAAACCCCAATCCACCTTCGACGCTCGTCGCATGGTAGACGCCGTCAAACCACTGCTCCTGCGTCTGCTGCACCATCGAATAGCCGTTGTTGTTGATCAGGAAGAGCTTGATCGGCAGGCGATGGCGCTGCGCCGTTACGAGTTCCTGGATGTTCATCAGCAGGCTGCCGTCGCCGCAGACACAGATCACCGACGCATTGCCGAGCGCGATGCTGCCGCCGATCGCCGCCGGCAGCGCGTAACCCATTGGCGTGTTGTTGAAGGCGTGGAAGAGACGCTGCCCCGGCTTGAACTTGAAACCTTGCATCATCCAGGCGATGGCACAGCCGGTATCGACGAACAGAAGATCGCCGTCCGCGGAGGCCCGCGACAACGCCTCCACGAAGACATACGGGTTGACCGCCTCCTCTTTGTAATAGGACGGCAGGCATACCGGTTTGTAATAGGACGGCAGGCATACCGGATAGCGCGCCTTCCAGCCGCGCACGCGAGCCAGCCACGGCGCGAGATCGCGGCCCTGAAAACCCGCCAACCGAGCAAGAAGCCCGGCAGTGAAATCCTTGGCGTCGGCGGCGATTGCCATGTTGAGCGGTCGCCCGAAATGCGCGAATTTATTCAGCTCCGCCGGATCGACGTCGACGATGATCGTCTTCGCACCGCGCGCCCACGACGACATCGGGCTGCCGGTCTCACGCGTACTGAGCCGCGCGCCGATCGCAAGCACGAGATCGGCGTTCTGGACGGAAAAATTTCCGAAGCGGGTACCATGCGTGCCAAAGCCGCCGACAAGCAGCGGATCCGTTGCGGGAAAAATGTCCATCGCCGCCCAGCTCGGCACGATGGGAAAGCCGAGCCGGTCGGCTAGTTGCCGGATCTCGTTCACCGCTCCGGCGAGACGCACGCCCCAACCGACGACGAGAACCGGCCGCTCCGCGGCGGCGAGGAGCGGCAGACAGGCATCGATCTCGCGCGCCAGATCGGCGGCAGCACGCGGCGGCGCCGGATCCGGCAGGAAGCCGACCAGGTCGGCAGGGTCATCGACCGGACCCCGCTGCAGATCATCCGGAATGTCAATGAGGACGGGACCCGGCCGTCCGCTCTTGGCAATATGCACCGCCTTCTCGAGCTCGTAGCGGATGCGTTTGGCATCGGTGACCAGCGTCGCGTATTTGGTCACCGGCTCCACCATCTTGACGATCTCAGTTTCCTGAAATCCCATTTGCCGAACCCCGGTCTCGCCCTTGAAGCGGAACGTCGTGACTTGGCCGGTGATGTAGATGACGGGAACCGAATCGAACCAGGAGCAGCAGATCCCGGTGATGAGATTCGTCGCACCAGGGCCGCTGGTCGCGATCGCGGCGCCGAGGTTGCCGGTGACCCTCGCATAAGCATCCGCCGCCATCGCCCCGCCCTGCTCGTGCTGCGGGCAGATGAAGTCGATCTCGGGATGCGCAGCGATCGAATGGATGAGATGAATCGAGGCCCCGCCGGTGATGGCGAAGACATGCTTGATGCCCTGGCGCGCAAGGAAATCGGCGACATAGTCGGAAAGCTTCATGAATTGCTCCTCGTCGCGACAGCATCGCCCGACAGGTCCTGGCGCCGGCGCAGCTTGTAGAGGTCGCGGTCGTTGCGCAGCGCAGTCGCGAGGGCCGCGCCGCCGTTGCGCCACGGATCGTGGACGACGGAAAGGTTGCGTCCCCCGACGACGTCCCGCCCCTGCACGAAACACCATTCGACACATTGAAAGATATCGTCGTGGGAGGTCCCTTGCGTCGTGAGAAATGCGCGCGTCTTGGCGAGATTGCCACCTGCCTTCTCGCCGCTCCGCAGCGTCTCGTCGTGGATCTTCGTCCGGACGAAGCCCGGCCCAAGCACAAAGACGTTGAGGTCGGGACATTCATCGTCGAGCAGTTCCGCCATCTTGATCAGCATGATCTTCGACGCGGCATAGGCCGAGTAATTCCTGAAGGGATTGTTGGTGCCGCCGCCAGCGAGGAACATGGCGCCTGCCATCCGACCCGGCCGCCGATGCGGATATAGTGCATGCAGCGCATGAAGCTGACCCAATGCATTGACGTGGATCGAGCGTTGCCATGCATCGGGAGACGTGCCGAAAAACGGCCCGATCGGCTCCATCGTGCCGACGCAGGACAGGAAGTCATCCCACGGCCTGCCCTGCGCTTCGAATTGGGCAGCGGCGGCGGCGATGCTCGCACTATCAGAGACGTCGCAGGCGATCGAGTGCAGAAGAGGATATCGGGCGAGATCCGCCACGGCTTCGCGCCGGCGATACGTAACGGTGACGCGACAGCCGGCAGCGAGATAGCGCTCCGCGAGCGAGCGTCCGATGTCGGCGCTTCCGCCGAGAATGAAGACGTTGCGTTCACCTGCCATCTCAATACGGCCCGGTGTAGCTCGGATCCGGCACGTCGAGGAATTTGCGCGGATCGCGCGTCTCGGCCGGCAGTTTGGCCGAGCTACCGAGCATGGCGAGTGCCGAGGTCGCGATGTCGCGGGCGCGCGGATAGTAGAGATCAGCGAGGGCCGGTGTCGTCGGGGTCGGCGCATGCGGCAGGCCGATCCGGCGCGGCGCGGCCTTGAGCGACGCGAAACAATGCTCGGCGACGAGCCCGGTCACCTCGGCCCCGACGCCGAAACTGGCTTGGCCGGTATCGGCGGCGATCAGGCGGCCGGTCTTGCGCACCGAGGCGAAGAGCGTCTCGCCGTCGATCGGAGTTAGGCTGCGTAGGTCGACGATCTCGGCGGAGATGCCGAGCGCTTCGAGCAGCTCAGCAGCGCGCAACGACTCGACCGTCATGTAGGAGGTCGCCGCGATGGTGACGTCGCGGCCGGTTCGCGCGATCCGCGCCTTGTCGAGCGGCACGCGGTAGAGCCCTGGCGGGACCTCGCCGGAGATGCCGTAGAGCCAGCGATGCTCGATGACGATCACCGGCGCATCGTCCTCGACGGCGCTGATCAGCATGCCCTTGGCGTCGTAGGGCGTCGTCGGCATGACGACCTTGAGGCCGGGGACATGCGCGAACCAGGCCTGTAGCGACTGCGCGTGCTGCGGGCCCTGGCCCCAGCCGCGCCCGACGATCATCCGGATCGTAAGCGGCGCCCGCATCTTGCCGCCGTACATGTAGTGCCATTTGGCCGCCTGGTTGACGAGCGGCTCCATTGCCAGCAGCGCGAAATCCATCCTGATGTGCAGCATGATCGGCCGCATGCCGACGACGGCGCTGCCGAGCGCGACGCCGGTCATGCCGTTTTCCGAGGCCGGCATGTCGAGGACGCGGCCGGGCCCGAAGCGATCGAGCAACCCGGAGGTCGTGCCGAAGGCACCCGTCGGACTCGGTACGGTCAAACCGAGGAGGTAGACGCGCTCGTCAGCCGCCATCAGCTCTTCCGTCGCCTCGCGGATCGCTTCGAAGTACCTGAGCTGCCGCGTCAAGAAAGCACTCCCTCAGCGCGGCGTGACATGCTGCATCAGCATCTCAGGCGGCGGAAACGGGCTGGAGCGGGCAAAGCGCACGGCTTCCTCGACCCAGCCACCGATGCACCGGACCAGCTCGGCCGCGGCACCGGGCGCCAGCGTCCCCTCCGCTTCCAGCCTCGCGCGGTAGGTCGCGACCGG
>JAQGID010000430.1 GCA_028291405.1 Rhodospirillales bacterium
ATCCCCGAGGTTGAGTTCGTCATCGGGAAACAACCGCCCGTTCCGGACCTGCCGCCGCTGGATGCGCAGAACCGCTTCAAAATGGTGCTCCGACGGTTCCTCGGCGTATTCGCGCGGCCGGAGCACCCGCTCGCGCTGTTCCTCGACGATTTGCAGTGGCTGGATGCAGCAACGCTCGACCTCATCGAGCATCTGGTCACGCACTCGGAAGTGCGGCACCTGCTGCTGGTCGGCGCCTACCGGGACAACGAGGTCAGTCCCTCTCACCCGCTTCTGCGGACGCTGGAGGCGATCCGCAAAGCCGGAGCACGGGTCCAGGAGATCGTACTGGCGCCTCTCGGACTCGACGATGTCGGCCAGCTCGTCGCCGATGCCCTGCATTGCGAGCCGGCGCGTGTGCGTCCCTTAGCGCAACTGGTCCAGGAGAGGACCGGCGGAAATCCGTTCTTCGCGATCCAGTTCTTCACGGCGCTGGCCGAAGAGGGGCTGCTCGCGTTCGACCCGGTCACGCAGGCTTGGCAATGGAACATCGATCGCATCCGCACCAAGAGCTACACCGATAACGTGGTGGATCTTATGGCCGGGAAGCTGAAGCGGTTTTCTTCCGCCAGCCAGGAAGCCCTGAAACGGCTCGCCTGCCTGGGCAATGTCGTCCCGACCGCCACCCTGGCGCTGGTTCACGGGACGACAGAGGAGGCGATGCACGCTTCCCTCTGGGAAGCCGTCCGCGCCGGGCTCGTCTTACACCAGGAGAGCACCTGGAGATTTCTGCACGACCGGATCCGGCAGGCCGCCTATTCGCTGATCCCCGACGAGCAACGTGCCGAAGTTCACCTGCGCATCGGCCGTGTGCTGCTGGCGAGCATGACGGCGGACCAGCTCGCCGAGCATCTGTTCGATGTCGCGAACCAGCTCAATCGGGGCGCCGCACGGCCGATCGACCCGGATGAGAAAGCGCACGTGGCCACGATCGATCTACGTGCCGGGCGAAAGGCCAAGGCGGCGGCGGCCTATGCGTCGGCGCGCGCATATTTTTCGGCCGGCATGGCGCTCTTGGACGAAAGGGATTGGGGCAGCCGGTACGAGCTGACGTTCAGCCTATGGCTCGAACGTGCGGAGTGCGAGCTTCTGAGCGGTAACTTCGAAAAAGCCGAGCAACTGATTGCGGAGTTGCTGCAGCGCGCGGCTTCGAACGTCGACCAGGCAGCAGCCTACCAGCTAAAGGTCCTGCTCCATACCGTGCAGTCGGAAAACGCACAAGCCGTGGCCAGCGCGCTCACGTGCCTACGCCTGTTCGGCATTGACCTGCCGGCGCACCCGACCTGGGAACAGGTCGAGGCCGAATACGAGACGGTCTGGCAGACCCTCGATGGGCGCTCGATCGAGAGCCTGATCGATCTGCCGCTGATGACCGACCCGGAACTACAGGCCGCCGTGCTGATGCTGTCGGTCCTTACTTCGCCCGCCTACATTACCGACCGCCACTTATTATGCTGGCTCGCATGCCGCATGATGAACATCAGCATGCAGCACGGGGTGTGCGGCGCGTCCGCGCAAGGCTGTTCCTATCTAGGGTCTATCCTGGGCCCGGTCTTTCACCGTTACAGCGAGGGTTATCGTTTCGCCAAGCTCGCCTGCGACGTCGTCGAGAAGCACGGCTTCATCGCCTATCGGGCGAGGGCCTACATTTCGATGGGAATAGTTGCCGTCTGGACACAGCCAATCACGACCGCGATCAATTTCATGCGGGAAGCCTTTCGCACCGCGACCGAGACGGGCGATCTGACCTACGCCTGCTACGGCACGTTCCAATCTGTCACGAACCTTCTCCTGCGGAACGATCCGCTCGACGCGGTTTACCGCGAGTCGGAGAAGAGCCTGGACTTCCTCCGCAAAGCCAAATTCCACGAGGTCGCGGACTCCGTCGTGAACCAGCAACGCTTCATCGCAACCATGCAGGGCCGGACCGCCACCTTCTCTCCCTCCAGCAAAGCGCAGTTCGATGAGGCGGCATTCGAAGCGCAACTTCCGGGGGGCTGGACGGCCACGACGGTCTGCCTTTACTGGATCGTCAAACTCAAGACACGGTTCCTGTCGGGCGACTACGTCGAGGCTCTCGCGGCAGCCGACAAGGTGAAGCCGCTGCTTTCGGCCACAATTTTTCAGATCCAGTTGCTCGACTATTTCTATTATGCCGCACTGACGGTGGCGTCACGCTACGAGAGCGCTTCGGCCGACGAACAGCGAGCGTGGCGCGAACTCATGACGGCGAATCGGGAACAACTGCGCGAGTGGGCCGAAAACTATCCACCGACCTTTGCCGACAAGTACGCGCTGGTGTCGGCCGAGATCGCCCGCCTCGAAGGGCGAGACGCCGATGCAATGCGTCTCTACGAGGAGGCCATTCAATCGGCTCGCGAGAACGGCTTCGTCCAGAACGAAGGAGTCGCCCACGAACTTGCTGCAGGATTTTACCTTGGCCGCGGGTCCACGACCGCTGCACGCGCCCACCTCGATAATGCGCGCAGTTGCTTTGCGCGCTGGGGAGCGCCCGGCAAGGTGCAGCAACTCGACCAGCGTTACCCGGGGCTCGCCGAAAAAACGGCGCCGCCTCCGCCGACGGCGACGATCGGCACGCCCGTCGAGCAGCTGGACGTCGGGGCGGTGGTCAAGGCCGCGCAGGCGGTGTCCGGCGAGATCGTTCTCGGCAAGCTCATTGAGACGCTCATGCGGATCGCGGTCGAGCATGCGGGGGCCGAGCGGGGTCTGCTCATACTTCTTCGGGGCGACGAGCTGCGCATTGAGGCGGAGGCGATGACCGGCCGCGGCAGCATCGAGGTCACGCAGCGACAAGCGGCCATGATGCCCGCCGAGCTTCCCGAATCCGTGCTCCATTACGTGATTCGGACGCAGGAAAGCGTGATTCTCGATGACGCCGCGGAGCCGACCTTGTTTTCGGCGGACGCGTACGTACAGCAGCGGCGGCCCCGGTCCGTGCTCTGCCTCCCCCTGGTAAAGCAAGCGAAGCTTGTCGGCGCACTCTATCTCGAGAACAGTTTAACGCCGCGCGTCTTCACGTCGGGCCGCATCGCGGTGCTGGAATTGCTGGCCTCGCAGGCCGCTATCTCCCTGGAGAATGCCGCCCTCTATTTCGATCTGCAGCGGGAGAACGCCGATCGCCGGCGGGCCGAAGAGGAGCTGCGACGCAGCGAGGCCTTCCTGGCCGAAGGGCAGAGAATAAGCCACACCGGTAGCTGGGGCCGGAATATTGCCACGGGAAAACTCGTCTGGTCGGAGGAACATTACCGGATCTTGGGCTTCGATCCCAAGGAAGCGGAGCCGACGTTTCAATTGTTCCGGGAAAGGATTCACCCGGAGGATCGATCCCTCGTTCAGCAAACCGTCGATGGGGCGATTCGCCAGGGAAGCGGCTTTGCCCTCGAATTTCGAATCGTCCTCCCCGATGGATCCAGCAAGCATCTCTACGGAGTGGGTCGCCCCGTATTGCAGGGAGCTGTCGACATCGAGTATATCGGCATCACGATGGACATCACCGAGCGCAAGCGAGGCGAGGAAGCGCTGCGCATCGCGCAGGCGGATCTCACACGCGTGGCACGGCTGACGACGATGGGCGAGCTCGCGGCATCGATTGCCCACGAGATCAATCAGCCACTCGGCGCCATCGTCACCAACGGCGATGCCTGCTTGCTCTGGCTTGCGAATGACAGACCGAATCTCGATGAGGCTCGACGGGCCGTGAAACGCATCGTCGGGG
>JAQGID010000441.1 GCA_028291405.1 Rhodospirillales bacterium
ACAAGATCGTCGGCAAGTCGATCGGCCGGCTCGACATCCCGGCCAAGGTTACCGGCGGCGCGATCTTCGTCCAGGACATGCGGCTCGACGGCATGGTCTTCGGCCGCGTCGTGCGGCCGCCGAGCTACGGCGCGGCGCTGACCGAGGTCGACGAGGCCGCGGCGAAGGCGATGCCGGGCGTTCTCGCGGTGGTCCGCGACGGCAGCTTCCTCGGCATCCTCGCTACGCGCGAGGAGCAGGCGATCGCCGGCCGCGAGGCTCTCCGCAAGAGCGCGAAATGGACCGAGACTCACGTCATGCCGGCACCAGACGGGCTCGCCGCCTTCCTGCGCGCCGGCACGGCCGAGAGCGCGATCGTCAGCGAGAAGAAGGGCACCGGCATGGCGCCCTCCCGCATCATCGAGGCGAGCTACAGCAAGCGCTACGTCGCGCATGCTTCGATCGGACCGTCCTGCGCCGTGGCGCAGCTGAGAGACGGCAGGCTGCACGTCTGGACGCACGCTCAGGGCGTCTTTCCCCTACGCGAGGACATCGCGAAGGCAATGGCGATGCCGATCGAGGCGATCACCTGCACCCACGCCCAGGGCTCTGGCTGCTACGGCCATAACGGCGCCGACGACGCCGCGTTGGACGCGGCGCTGCTCGCGAGGGCCGCCGGCGGTCGGCCGGTCAAGCTGCAGTGGATGCGCGACGATGAATTCGCCTGGGAGCCTTTCGGCTCGGCGATGGCGACCAGCGTCAAGGCCGGACTCGCCGACGACGGCACGATCATCGACTGGCAATACGACGTCTGGAGCAACACGCACAATTATCGGCCGGGGGTCAAAACCGGCACGAATCTCGCCGCCGCCTGGACGCTCGCGACGCCGCAGCAACCCTCGAAGCCGGCGGGCATCCCGCAGCCCGCCGGCGCCGAGGACCGCAACGCGATCCCGCTCTACGACTTCCCGTCGCAGAAGGTGACGAAGCACCTCGTGATGGAGATGCCGCTGCGCGTCTCGGCGCTGCGCACGCTCGGCGCCTATGGCAACGTCTTCGCGACGGAATCCTTCATGGACGAGCTCGCCGCCGCCGTCGGCGCCGATCCCGTCGAGTACCGGCTGCGCCATCTCAAGGACCCGCGCGCCAAGGCGGTCATTGAGGCGGTGGCGCAGAAGGCCGGCTGGCAGAAGGGCGCCAAGGGCGACGGCTCGCGCGGCCGCGGCGTCGCCTTCGCCAAGTACAAGAACCTCGCGACCTATGTCGCGGTGATCGCCGATGTCGAGGTCGACCGCAAGACCGGCGACATCGCGGTGCCGCGCGTCTTCGCCGCCGTCGACGCCGGGCTGATCATCAGCCCCGACGGTCTGACGAACCAGATCGAGGGCGGCATCATCCAATCGGCGAGCTGGACGACCCGCGAGGAGGTTACCTTCGACAAGCAGCGGGTGACTTCGCTCGACTGGGCGGGCTACCCGATCCTGACCTTCCCCGAGGTGCCCAAGGTCGAGATTGTCCTGCTCGACCGGCCGAACGAGAAATCGCTCGGCTCCGGCGAGGCCTCGCAGGGTCCGACGGCGGCGGCGATCGCCAATGCCGTTGCCCACGCCACCGGCAAGCGCCTCCGCGACCTGCCGCTGACGCCGGAGCGGGTGCAGGCCGCGCTGGCGTAGGAGGACGCGCCCGTAGGTTGTGCTGCATTCTCTCCGTCATTGCGAGGAGCGCAGCGACGAAGCAATCCAAAATCGGGACTCGCGGTCTGGATTGCTTCGCTTCGCTCGCAATGACGGCCGCAAAGGTGGTTTCCGCCTACCTGGCTGCCATCCGTATTGCAACCTTAGATTGATTTAAATAGGGTGTAGCGGTCCTCACTGTCGGATCGACCGCCATGCCCCCCAGCCATCCGTTTCGCGCCGTCCTTGCCGGAACCGTGCTCGCGTTCCTAACGCTTCTCTCAACGCCAGCTTCCGCCGCCCCGCCGCCGGGCGCTGAGGGCTTCACCGACTATTTCCTCACGAAACTGAGCGGCACGATGCCGACGGCAATGCTGAAGATCCTCGGACCGCTGACGATCGAAATCCGTTACGGCAATGGCGCGATCGGGACGACTCATCTCAATCGCGTCTGGCAGTTTTGTGCCGCGAATGCGCCGCCGGACTGCGAGCAGGCGGTCGACCGGCTGGTCGGTCAGGTGAGCGTCGAGCCGCAGCCGCATCGGATGCTCGACCCTTCGACGGTCCGGGTCGCCGTGCGGACGCTCGAAATGGTCCGCAATTCCCAGCGTGTCGCAGGAACCGAGATCGGTGCAAAGATCGTGGCGGCGCCCCCCGCCGGCGATCTGCAGATCGTCTGCATGCTCGATCAGCCGACGACGATCCGCTACATGCTCGAGGCCGATCTCGCCGAGCTCGGCCTCACGAAAGACGAAGCGATCGCCCTCGGCACGAAGAATCTCGCGGCGAATCTCAAGCCGCTATTCGAGGTGCTGATGAACACGCCCGGGGAGGCGACGGCCGATGCCACCGGGGACGACTACGAATCGGGTCGAGTCGTACTGCACGATGATCCCGATCTCGTGAGACTCTCGCATGACTGGGGCGACCGGCTGATCGTTGCCGTGCCGGGAACGCATACCATGCTCTTCGCCGATGGCCGCCGCATCAACGCGCTGCCGGCGATGCGTGCCGCGGTTCGCGAGGAAATGACACAGGCCGAGCGGCCGATCTCGGCGACGCTGCTCCTTTGGACCAAAACCGGTTGGGAGGTCATCCCGCCCCAGCGGGTGACGATCCCGCCACTTCAAAACGGAGCATCGACCGAGCGATGAGGATGATGCCGTGGATCCGCTGCCGATCGCTCCTGCTGGCCGGCCTTGCCGTTGCGGCCGTGACGTTCGTCCCCGCGCCCGTACGCGCTGCGGCGCCAAGCGATCAGGCCCGCTTCACCGAATATGTGGTCGCCAAGCTGAGGGCCGCGATGCCCGGGGCGAAGTTCACGATCCGCGAGCCGCTGGTCATCGGCGTCTATGACCCTGATACCGGCACTGCCACAGCGTCACCCGAACGCGTGTGGCGTTATTGCAGCGTCAACAGCGAAGCGGCTTGCGAGCAGGCGATCGGCTATTGGATCGCGGGCATCAAAGCGCCGCCGGTGGAGGATCGCAAAGTCGACCGCTCGAAGATCCGTGCCGTGGTGCGTACCGCGAAGGTGCTCGCCGACTACGCCGTCCAGCTCCGCCGCCCGATCGTCATGGCGCCGCTTGCCGGCGACCTTCGCATTGCGTGCGTCATCGATCTCCCGACGAACCTCAGCTACCTGGGCGAGCCGGACCTCAAGGAGCTCGGGCTTAGCCAGGAGGAGGCGATCGCCCTCGGCATCCGGAACGTTGCGGCAAATCTGAAACCGCTGCGCGATGTTCTGATGGGCGATCCGGACGACCCCTGGGGACACAGCGATGGCGACGACTACGAGTCCGGGCGCATCCTTCTACATGAGGATCTGGCGGAGCTTTCGCAGGCTTGGGGCGACCGGCTGATCGTCGCCGTCCCGGGAACTCACACGGTGCTTTATGCCGATGGCCGTCGCCCCGACGCGTTGGCGAAGATGCGGGACGCCGTGAAGGTGGAGATGACACACTCCGAGCGTGCGATTTCGTCGACCCTGCTGCTCTGGACCAAGACCGGCTGGGAGGTCATCCCGCCGATACGCGTCACGATCCCACCAGCCCCAGCTGCGGGCTCGACGGCTCGGCGTAGCCGCGTTTCGGAATGCGGCCCGCGAGGAAGGCGGCGCGGCCGGCGGCGACAGCATCGCGCATCGCTCCCGCCATGCGCCGGGGATCGAGCGCTTTCGCGACCGCCGAGTTGAGCAGTACGCCGGCGCAGCCGAGCTCCATAGCGAGCGCCGCATCCGATGCCGTGCCGATGCCGGCGTCGAGGATCACCGGCACCGGGCTGCGCCGGCAGATCAGCTCGATGTTGTAGGGATTGCATAGCCCCATGCCGGAGCCGATCGGCGAGCCCAGCGGCATCACCGCCGCCGCCCCTGCTCCGGCGAGCTTGCGGCAGACCACGGGATCGTCGCCGCAATAGGGCAGCACCGTGAACCCGTCGCGCACCAGCGTCTCGGTGGCGGCGATCAGCTGCTCGGAATCGGGGTGCAGCGTCTCGCGGTCGCCGATGATCTCGAGCTTGATCCATGAGGTGCCGAGCGCCTCGCGCGCCAGCTGCGCCGTCAGGATCGCGTCGCGCGCCGTGGCGCAGCCGGCGGTGTTCGGCAGCAGGCGCCAGCGCCCGCCCAGCACGTCGATCAGGCTCTCGCCGGCGCCGTCGAGGCTGATCCGGCGGATCGCGACGGTAACCAGCTCGGCGCCGCTCGCTTCGACGGAATCGAGCATGATCTGCTGGTTGGGATAGCCCGAGGTACCGATGAAGAGCCGCGAGGTAAAACTTTGCCCGGCGATGACGAGACTGTCCGGGTCGGCAATCGTTTTGGCCGGCATCTCATCCTCCCTCGCGTGGCCGCACGATCTCGATGTCGTCGTCGGGCGCGAGTCGGCATGCCGACCATTGCCCACGCGGAACGACCGTGCCGTTGATCGCGACCGCGAGGTAGCGCGTCGCCGGATCGATGCCCTGGGCGGCGAGAAGCTCGCCGAGACTCTGCTCCGCAAGGAGCCAATCCTTGCCGTTGATCCGCATCTCAGAAGCCTTTCGTTACGGGATTGAAACGATCGATCCCAAAGGGTTGCATCGCCTCGGCGATTTCGCCCGTCAGCACGAAATTCGCGACCAACGCCGCGGTCGCCGGCGTCAGCAAGATGCCGTTGCGATGATGGCCGGTCGCCAGCACCAGCCTGTCGAGCGCGCAGGGTCCGAGGATCGGCGCGTCGTCGCGCGAACCCGGGCGGAAGCCGACCCAGGTCTCGGCGATCGGCAGCTCCTCGCAGCCGGGCAAGGCGCGCCAGGCGCCGTCGAGCAGCGCCAGCATGCCGCCGGCGGTCAGCCCGCCGTCGAAGCCGCGCTCCTCGACCGTGGCGCCGATGATCAGCCTGCCGTTGCGGCGCGGCACGAGATAGACCCGGCCGGTCCACACGACATGGCGCAGCAGCGGCGCCGCGGCGTCCATCTGCAGCGCCAGCGCCTGGCCCTTCACCGGCCGCACCGGCAGGCGCAGCCAATCGCGCAGCCCGGCGAGGCGCGGCGACCATGCGCCTGCCGCCAGTACGACACGATCGGCGTGCTGCACCTCGTCGCCCAGGCGAACGCCGACGGCGCGGTCGCCGGCGACCGCCAGCCCGGTTACCTCGGCGTTCTCGCACAGCGTGCCGCCGGCGCGGCGGAACGCCTCGGCGAGGGCGACGACAAGGCGGCGGTTGTCAACCTGATGATCGCCCTTGCCGCGGATCGCGCCGGCGATCGCCGGATGGAGGTGCGGCTCCAGCGCGTGGGTCTCGGCCGCGCTCAGCCAGTCCAGATCGAGGCCGAGGCCGCGCTGGAAATCGAAGGTCGCGCGCAGCCGCGCCGCGTCGTCGCGGTCGAGCGCGACGACCAGCGTTCCCTCGTCGCGGTAGCCGACTTCGAGACCCGAGGCGGCCTCGAGCTCGCGGGCGAAGTCCGGCCACAGCGCCTGGCTATGGCGGTTGAGCGCGAGCAGCGCCGTCTCGCCCGGCTCCGCCTCGCTGGCGGCCGCGAGCATGCCGGCCGCCGCCCAGCTCGCCCCGGCGCCGACGCGCTCGCGCTCGAACAGCGTGACGCGGCAGCCCGCCTGGCTGAGTCGCCAGCCGACGGCGAGGCCGATGACGCCGCCGCCGATGATGGCGACCGCCGGCTTTGCTGGGGAAATGAATGATGATGTCGTCAGATCCGGCTCCCTCCGCTGGCATGATCCAGACAGGTTCGATGGGTATGATCTCAGCCGATCCCAAACGATCGGCACCCCAGCCATGCGGCGGATTATGGCGTCGCGCGCCCGGCGAGGCAAGCGCCCGAAATCGGGCGGTCGTCAGCCGGTGACGAACTGGCGGAACGCCTCGTAGGCGCTGAGCGCGACCTCGATCACGATCAGCGCGATGACCAGCCACTCGAGGCGCGTCGAGCGCTTTTCCTGGACGAGGTCGGCGAGGGTGGCGAGCTGGTCCTGCAGGAGATCGAGCTTGCGATCGATCGCCCGGCTGCGCTCGCGGAGCTCGTACTCGTCCTCGAGCCGTGCGTGCAGGCGCTCCAGCTCGGGATGGTCCCACAGCACGTCGGGCTTCTCGTCGACCTCGACCCGGCCGACGACGCGTTGCTGCGTCAGCAGGAGATAGCCGATCTTCTGCAGCAGCGTCCGCGTGTCGTCGGGCGTCCGCCCGGTCCGCATCAGGCGCTCGGCCAAAGGCTCGACCTGGTCGAAGACCGAGGAGATCCTGGCCTCGTAATGAGCCAGCACGATGCTCTTCGCCAGCACATGCGCGACGATCTGCAGCCGTTCCTGGGACGCGTCGCGCAGCGAGATCACGCCGGAGAGAGCGGCACCGGATTCGTCGGCCTCGGGCTGGACCTTGAGGCTCGTCTCCTCGGTCTCCGGTGTCTCCAGACGCTCCCGGGCGCGTAGCGCAAGGGAGGCGAGAAGCGTCGATTTCTCCTCCGGATCGGCGTTGCAGAACACGACGGCGCCGTAGCGGAAGACGAAGGCGATCCCGCCGCGGCTCAGGTGGATGACGACCGGCGATGTCAGCCGGTCGTCAAGCGACAGACCCCGGATGTCGATGCTGCCGCCCAGCAGATGGGCCGTGACCTGAACGACCGTTGGCTCGGTGGGAGCCGAATTCTTGTGCCCCTCGATGCGGGCCGTGGTGGGTGAGAGCGTCATCTGCCGGCGAGCCGCCTGAGAGCGGGTAGCCTTCTCCTGTCAGCGATCCGCCGGGGCGGCCCCGGCGTGTCACCGGCATATGGGGCCCGCCGTCAGGGAATGCGAGGAGGTGACGACCGGCCACTCAGCGCGGCCTACCGTTCATCGCTTCGTCACCGCGCCGTCGAACCCGACGTGGAGGTCTTCCTTCGCGCCGTTGCGCATCGCCGTGCCGGACCAGCCGCCACCGGTATCGTCGCGGAGCTGCAGGTCGGAATAACCGTCCTTCGCCAGCCGCTCCTCGGCCTTGCTCTTGGACAGCGCCGGTGCGCCCATTGCGGCGGGGTTCTGCGGCGCCGTCTTCGCCGCCTCGGGCGATGGCGATGCGCCGGGCGAGCGCTCCGATTGCGCCTGCGCGAGGCAGGTGGCGCCGAGCATCAGGGCGGCGGCAAGGGTGATCGTGCGGATCATCTGGTTTCCTCCTCGCGGTTCGCGACTTGCGCCCGTCTCTCACGACGAACGCGCCGATGACGGCGAACGTTGCCGCCACCGGCGGCGAGGAGGGGGAAGCGTATTCCCCGGCGGAGATTCAGGCCGGCCGCGCCGGCTACATGTTAGGCTGCTCGAAGGTTTCGGGCGCCGGGCTGACCACCCTGGCGCCGCTCTTCTGGACCTCGAGCACGGCGAGGCCGCGCTCGATGCGGCCGTCAGAGTGGAAGCGGAAGATGCCGTCGACGCCCGCGAAGCCCGAAGGATCGGCGATGCTCTGCGCGGTGAAGGCGGTGCCGGGCGAGCGCTTTGCGAGCAGCGCGGCGAGCGCCGCCCCGTCGTAGCCGAGCGTCGCGAGCCGCGGCGGGGCCTGTTTATAGAGGTCGCGAAAGCGTGCCTCGAAATCGCTGCGCGCCGCCGGATCTGGCGCCGCGAACCAGCCGCCGACGAGGGCGGGCTCGCTGCCGATGCCGGGATCGTCCCACAGACCGGTGCCGAGAAGCCGGATCTTGCTGGTATCGACGTCGAAATAGGGTAGCAGCGAAGCGACCGCCTTCAGCTTGGGGCCGCCGTCGGGCAGCATGATGGCGTCGAAATCGACGGCGGCCGCCGCGGCGGCCGGCTGCGGCTGGTCGCGGCCGGATTTCTGCGGATCGTAGCCGACGAGCGCGCGCACCGTCGGACGCAGGTCGTTCGCTGCGGGGTCGTAGAATTGTACGCGGTCGGCGCTGCCGCCGTTCGCCGCGGCCGCAGACCGCAGCTCGGCGACGACCAGCTGGCCATAGGGCGTGCTCGGCGCCAGGGCGGCGAAACGCGTGGCGCCGCGCTCGCGCGCGAAGGCGACGACGCGCTGCACCGTCTGGCGCGGCAGCACGCTGAGCAGAAAGGTCGAATCGTCGGCAAGCTGGTCGCTCGTCGAGAAGGCGACGATGTTGACATGCGCCTGGCGGGCGATCGGCTTGACCGCCTCGACCTCGCCGGCGAGCAGCGGCCCGAGGATGAGCTGGGCGCCGTCGCCGATCGCCGCGGTCGCGGCACGGGCGGCGCCCTCCGGCGTTCCCTGCGTGTCCCGCGGCAACAGGGTGAAGCTCTGGTCGGCGACGTCGAATACCGCCATCTGCGCCGCGTCGAGCAGGGCGCGGCCCAGACCGGCGGTGGGACCCGAGAGCGGCAGCAGCAGCGCGACCCGCACGCGGCCGCCGGCCGATGCTTGCGGAGCGGCCTCGGTGATCGCTTGCGGCGGCGTCGCGGCCGAGGGCGCTGCTGCGCCTTGCCCGGACCCGGGCGAGGTCGCTACCCTGGAGGCGCAGCCGCCGAGCAGCAGGACGACCAGCATCAGCGACGCGGCCGGAAGCGACCGGCTTTTTGAGAAGCGGCGGCAGAGAGACGGGCGAGACACGTGACCTCCGACACCCCGATGAAAGACGGTGCGCACCCTAGCGACGGGCCCGCCGCAAGTAAACGGGGTCCGCGCTCGGGCGTTGCCGAACCCTCGAAAACTCTTGGAAAACCTTGGGAAAAGCCGGACGAGACGGCTCCTGACGCGGATGGGCGCGATCCTGTCGCGCGCGCCCTCGCCGGTGCGGCACCGGCCGGCCTCGCCATCGTCGCGACCCCGATCGGCAATGCCGCCGACATCACGCTGCGGGCCCTCGCCGTGCTGCGCGGCGCCGATCTCATCGTCTGCGAGGACACTAGGGTCAGCGGCAAGCTGATGGCGATGTACGGCATCACGACGCGCCGCGTCGCCTACAACGACCACAACGCCGACCGCATCCGGCCGCTGATCGTCGGCCGCCTGCGCCGCGGCGAGCGTGTCGCGCTGATCTCCGACGCCGGCATGCCGCTGGTCTCCGATCCCGGCTTCAAGCTGGTCCGCGATTGTCTCGCGGACCAGCTGCCGGTGACGGTCGTGCCCGGCGCCTCGGCGCCGCTCGCCGCGCTGGCGCTTTCCGGCCTCGCCTCGGACCGATTTCTCTTCGCCGGCTTCCTGCCGAACAAATCCTCGGCCCGGCGCGACGAGCTGGCGGCGCTCGTGGCCGTGCCGGCGACGCTGATCTTCTTCGAATCGGCGCGGCGGCTCGGCGACACGCTCGCCGACATGGCGGCGGTGCTCGGCGACCGGCCGGCCGCGGTGGCGCGCGAGCTGACGAAGCTCTTCGAGGAGGTGCGCCGCGGCAGTCTCGCCGAACTCGCGGCGCATTACGCCGCAGCCGGGCCGCCGCGCGGCGAGATCGTCGTTTTGGTGGGGCCGCCCGATGCGACGGCGATCGTGCCGGAAAGCGGGGCAGGCTCGCTCGACGCGTTGCTCCGCACCGCCCTCGCCGGCGCCAGCCTGCGCGACGCGGCGGCGAGCGTCGCCGCCGCCACCGGGCTGAAGCGCCGCGACGTCTACGCCCGCGCCCTTGCGCTCGCCGCCGAAGGCAAGGACGAGTCGTGACCAAACGCATTCGCCCCGTCGCCGCGCCGGAACGGCTGCGGGCCTTGCACCGCGGCCACCGCGCCGAACTGCTTTGCGTCTGGCATTTGCGGCTGCGCGGCTACCGGATCCTGGCGCGCGGCTATCGCGTGCCATCCGGCGAGATCGACATCATCGCCCGGCGCTTCGGCGTCGTCGCCGCCATCGAGGTCAAGGCGCGCGCGACGCTGGCAGAGGCCGGCGAGGCGCTCGCGCCGCGCCAGCGCCGCCGCGTTGCCCGCGCCTTCGAGCATTTCCTGACGATGCACGCCGCGCTCGCCGGGCTTGTGCAGCGCTTCGACGTCATGTTGGTGACGCCGGGTCGTCTGCCGCGCCATCTCAGCAACGCTTGGCGCGAGGGCGACTGAATTTTGCCATGATTGTCGGTGAAAGTTTTTTAGGGGAATGGTCGCCCGGCAATTCGCGTTGAGGCTTGGCGTTGCCCCGGTGCTGCAACAGAATGGCGTCGATTCGCCGGTCGGCTTCACCCCAAGAGTCCTCGCCCCCCTTACCGGAGGAAAATAATTGCCCGTTCCCGCTCGTCTGTCGGCGCCGCTCGCCGTGGCCGCCGCGCTGCTCGTCGCCGGCTCACTGTCGTCCTGCGTCGTCCCCGTCCTCCTCGGCGGCGCGGCGGCGACCGGCGGCTATGTCGCCGGCCAGGAGCGGGGCGTCGGCACGATCGCTTCCGACGCCGACATCCGCGCCGGCATCAACAATGCCTGGTACAGCTATAACGGCGACATGGCCGGACAACTGTCGCTCAGCGTCTACGACGGGCGCGTTCTCATCACCGGCATCGTCAGCAATCCCGAGTTCAAGTCGCAGGCCGTCCACCTCGCACAGCAGGTCAAGGGAGTCCGCGAGGTCAATGACGAGATCATCGTCTCGAACCGCTCGACCTTCGGCAACAGCGCCCGCGACGAGCTGATCAAGACCCGGCTGCGCAGCGCCATCCTGTTCGACGGCGACGTCCGCTCGGTCAACTACACGATCGACGTCGTCAACGGCGTCGTCTTTCTCAGCGGCTCGGCCCGTACCCAGGCCGAGCTCGACAAGGTCATCGACTACGCACGCAACATTCCGAACGTGAAGAAGGTCGTGAACTACGCCCGGATCCGGCCGGGCGAGCCGCCGGCGCCGGGCCGTGCGCCGGTGACGCAAGGTGGCCCGGCAAATGTGGCGCCCGGCAACTCGCCGCCGAACGATCCCGGCTATGTGCCGCCGGCGACGACCCAGCCGAGCTTCGCTCCGTCGTCGTCGCCCTCGCCGAGCAATCCGCCGCCGCTCGCCCCGCAACCGGCCAATCCGCCGCCGCGCTCCGGCGGGTCGGGCGCCATCGAGGTCACGCCGCTGCGATGACGGCCGGCGGCGACTCGGAGGAGCGGTGGCTGCGCTCGTTGGCCGGCGCCGACGAGACGCTGGCGCTCGCCCAGGCCGCGCTCGCCCTGGCGGCGCGACGACGGCGAGACGGCGATCCCGCCGTCTATGCCGCCCATCTCGCCGTCCTCGAGGCCGACGTCCGGCTGGCCTCCGGCGCCGCATCCGACATCGCCGGGCGGGCGCAGGTGCTGGCATCCGTCATCGCCGGACGGCACGGCTACCGCGGCGACGCCGAGACCTACGACGATCTGCAGAACGCCGACCTTCGGCGCGTCATCGAACGCCGCAAGGGCCTGCCGGTGGCGCTCGGCATCCTCTACATCCATTGCGGCCGGGCCCAGGGGTGGACGATGCGCGGCCTGGCATTTCCCGGGCATTTCCTGGTGCGGCTCGACGAAGGCGTCGAGCGGGCGATCATCGATCCCTTCAACGGCGGGGCGATCTGTGGCGCCCCCGAGCTGCGCGGGTTGCTCAAGGCGACTGCGGGCGACGCCGCCGAGCTCGACCGGGCGCATTACGAGGCGGTATCGGACCGCCAGATCCTGCTGCGCCTGCAGAACAACATCAAGCAGCGGCTGATCCGCGCAGAGCGCTTCGAGGAGGCGCTCGGGACCGTCGAGGACATGCTGCTCTTCGCGCCGGACGAGGCGTCGCTATGGCGCGAGGCCGGGCTGCTCAACGCTCAACTCGACAAGCTCCGCGCCGCGATCGCCGCCTTCGAGGAATATCTCCGGCGCGACGGCTCGGCGGCCGCGAAGCAGCCCACCGCCGTCCTGCTGCAGCAGCTCAAGAACCGCTTGAACTGAGGGTCTCCCCGGCGGTTTCGCCGGATCTCATTCGCGACGCGGCTGCTGTATAGTGGCCGCGATCTGCAGTTGATCCGTCGTCGAAGGGAATGGACATGGGCCTGGCCGTAGCGATCCAGATGGATCCGATCGAGACGATCAACATCGATGCCGACACGACTTTCGTGCTGGCGCTCGAGGCCCAGGCCCGGGGCCATGCGCTCTATCACTATTTGCCGGCGCATCTCAGCCTGCGCGACGGCAGGCTGCGGGCGCGCGGCCGGCGCCTCGAGGTCCGCCGCGAGCACGGCCGGCATCACAGCTTCGGACCGTTCCAAAACCTCGATCTCGCGGCAATGGACGTCGTGCTGATGCGGCAGGACCCACCGTTCGACATGGCCTATATCACTGCGACCCACCTGCTCGAGCACATCCATCCGGCGACGCTCGTGGTCAATGACCCGGCAGCGGTGCGCAACGCGCCGGAGAAGCTGTTCGTGACGCGGTTCGAGGGGCTGATGCCGCCGACGCTGATCACCAGCGATCGCGATGAGGTCGTCGCCTTCCGCAACGAGCACGAGGACATCATCATCAAGCCGCTGTTCGGCAACGGCGGCTCCGGCGTCTTCCGCCTGCAACCGGGCGACGAGAACCTCAACGCGCTGCTCGAGGTCTTCACCCAGCTGTTCCGCGAGCCGCTGATCGTGCAGCGCTACCTGCCCGAGGTGCGTCAGGGCGACAAGCGGATCATCCTCGTCGAGGGCGAGCCGATCGGCGCCGTGCTGCGCGTCCCGGCGAAAGGCGAGGCGCGCGCCAATCTGCACGTCGGCGGCACTGCGATGAAGAGCGAGCTGACGCAACGCGAACGCGAGATCTGCGCGGCGATCGGCCCGACCTTGCGCGAGCAGGGGCTGCTCTTCGTCGGCATCGACGTCATCGGCGACTATCTGACCGAGATCAACGTGACCTCGCCGACCGGCATCCAGGAGATCGACCGCTTCGACGGCGCCAGGCTCGAGGCGCAGGTCTGGGACGCGATCGAGGCGCGGTTGAGCGCGCGCGGCGCGCGCCGGCCCGTTTGACATTTCGCCTGTGATCATGAGGCACCTATGCGATCATCGCCCGCAAAGATGATCGCGTAAGTAGTAGATTGCGGCTGGAGTTAACCAGTGACAACGTCGCCGCGGGGAAGACATCGCGGCGAGCCAAGTGTCAGAAAATACGAAGCCCACGCCGTCATCGGTCGCATCAGCGGGCCGCCAGCGAAGGATCCTTGCCGACGCGCGTCCGAGCCGCATCTTGTTGGCGCTCGCCGTCGTCCTGATCGTCGTCATCGTGGCGTTGACCGGCGGCAGCCTGTGGCGATCGTCGCCGGCCAGGCGAGCGCTGCCGGCGTCGTGCTGCTGATGGCCTGTCCTGCCGATCTGCCGTTCCTCCGCGGCGAGGAGATTCGGCTGAAGCAGATCCTCCTCAACCTGCTGTCGAACGCGATCAAGTTCACGCCGCCAGGCGGCAGCGTCACGCTGACGACGACGGCTGCGGCCGACGGCGGGATCGAGATCGCCGTCGGCGATACCGGAATCGGCATGACCGCTGCCGAGCTCGGCGTCGCGCTCGAGCCGTTCCGCCAGGTCGAAGGTGCTCGATCCCGCAAATATCAGGGGACCGGCCTCGGCTTGCCGCTCGCGAAAGTATTCGTCGAATTGCCGACGGCGCGCTCGATCTGCGCAGCACGCCGGGGGTCGGCACCACCGTCGTCGTGACGCTGCCGGCAGCGCGGGTCGTCGCGGCGATGCCGCGCCGAGCTTGGCGACGCCCTGAAACCGACAATGCTTGACGATCATGTAAGCCAATGCTAACGTAAGCTACGACTTACATAGAGGAGGGGACCATGGCAGCACCGATCGTCTACGGCATTCCCGGCAGCCCGTATCTTCGCAGCGCAATGCTTGCACTCGAGGAAAAATCCGTCGCCTACGAGCTGTCCGCCTTGGGTTTCGGCCAGAGCAAGGTCGAGCCGTATCTGTCGCGGCAGCCATTCGGCCGAATCCCGGCGTTCGAGCACGACGGCTTCGCCCTCTATGAGACCCAGGCGATCATCCGCTACGTCGATGCGGTCTTCCCCGGCGACAGCCTGCAGCCGCGCGATCCGCGGCAAGCCGCCCGGATGAACCAACTGATCGGCATCGTCGACTGGTATTTCTTCCCGCGCATCAGCGCCACCATCGCCTTCCAGCGGGTCGTTCGGCCGCACCTTGGCGGCACGCCCGACGAGGCGATCATCGCCGCCGCGGTGCCGCCGGCTCGCCATTGCATCAGCGAGATCGCGCGGCTGGTTGGCGAGGCGCCCTATCTCGCCGGCGATGCGCTGTCCCTCGCGGATCTCATGCTCGCCCCGCAGCTCGTCATGGTCGGGATGACGCCCGAGGGCCGCGACCTCATCGGCGAGCAGCCGCGCCTCGCCGCCTGGCTCGGCCGGATGAAAGCGCGGCCGAGCATGATCAAGACCGCCCCGCCCATGCCGAGCGCCTAACGCCGCTTGTCCGCAACTATCTACCTGATGCGGCACGGCGAGACCGTCTGGAACCGCGAGCGGCGGTTCCAGGGGCGTCTCGACTCGCCGCTGACCGAGCGCGGCCAGGCGCAGGCGCGGCGCATGGGCGAGATGCTGGAGGCCCTGGTCGACCGGGAATCGATCGCGATCGTCGCCAGCCCGCTCGGCCGCGCCCGCGCCACCGCGGCGACCGTCGCAACCGTCCTCGGATCGCCGCCCGAGCGGATCGAGACCGATGCGCGGCTGAACGAAATCGACGTCGGGATCTGGTCCGGCCTCACCTATGGCGAGATCGCGTCGCGCTGGCCGGACGCGATCACGCCGGCGAGCCGCCGCGACTGGTTCTTCCGTTCGCCCGACGGCGAGACCTATGACGAAATCGCGACGCGCGTGCGCAGCTTTCTCGACGGCGCCGCGGCGCGGCGGACGCTGATCGTCGTCGCGCACGGCATCACCAGCCGCCTCCTGCGCGGCCTCTATCTCGGGCTTTCACGTTCCGATCTGCTGCGGCTCGAGCTGTCGCAGGAAGCGATCTTCAAGCTCGCCGAAGGTCGCGTCGAGCGCCTCGATTGCGCCGCCGCTTAGATCAGCCCTCGAAAACCCGGAAGGCGCCCTCGCGCGCCCGCTCGATCGCTTCGCGCAGAGCCGTAACCGAGGGCCCCTTCGCCAGAATGCCGCGCGAGATCGCCGGCAGCGCGCGTTGTGCCGCCGCGCCGAAGCTGGCCGCCATGCTCTCGAAGGTCGCACCCTGGGCGCCGATCCCCGGCGCGAGCAGGAACGAGCGCGTCAGCCGCGCCAGCGTCGCCGCCGCCTCGCCCTCGGCCGTCGCGCCCATGACTGCGCCGACGGGTCCGATCGCCTCGCCGACTGTGGCGTTGAACGCAGTGACGTCGTCGGCCAGGGCATCGGCGATCGTCCGTCCATCGGCGAGGCGCGCGTCCTGCAGCGCCGCGCCCTCAGGATTGGACGAGCGCACGACGACGAAGATCCCGCAGCCGGTCGCCACCGCGCGCGCCAGCACCGGAGCCAGCGCGCCGAAGCCGAAATAGGCGGAGACGGTCATCGCATCGCCGCCGAACGCGCTGTCCGGCCCCAGCATCGCCTCGCCGTAGGCCGCCAGGGTGTGGCCGATGTCGTTGCGCTTGCAGTCGATCAGCGACAGCGCGCCATGTGCCCGGATCAGCCCGACGACCACTTGCAGCTCGCGCATCCCCTCGGGGCCGAAGCGCTCGAAGAACGCCGCCTGCGGCTTGACGATCGCGACGCGGTCGCCGGCGGCCTCCATGACGGTCGCGCAGAACCGCCCGACGCCGCTGGCGCTCACCGGCAGGCCCCATTGCTGCAGCAGCTCGGTCGACGGGTCGATCCCGACGCACAGCGGCGAGCGCGCGGCGGCGAGCGCCTGCAGACGGGCGGCAAAACTCGAGGTCACCGGGGCTTCTCCTGCGATCGCGATGCGGTGACGGAAGCTAGTGGCAACCGGCGCTCCGGCGCAAGGCGCGCGGCGCGGCGACGCCCCGAATTTGCCACACTGACGGCCATAAAGAGCGATTAACCAAAGGACTCCGGCATGCTAGAAATTCTACCGTTAGGCGAGACGGCGTGCGCTGCTGCGGCGCGACGCTAAGCTCCCGGAATCGAGTATTGGGGTGAAACGAGATGGCCAGGGTGCTCGTTGCCGAGGACGAGGAAGAGATCCTGGTCCTGCTGGAGACGGTGCTCGACGACGCCGGTTTTGCGGTGGCGGCGGCAGGCAGCGTGGCCGCCGCCCTGCGCATTCTGGACGAGGGCGGCATCGATTGCGTGCTGACCGATCTCGGCCTGCCCGGCCAATCCGGCATGGTCCTCGCCCAAGCGGCGAGCGCCGCCGGCATTCCGGTGGTCGTCGCGACCGGCTCGATGCCGGAGAGCGAGGCATTCGAGGCGGCCGGCTGGCAGCTCCTGCGCAAGCCGTTTCGCATGCACGACCTCGTGACGGCCATCGAGGCGGCGCTCGCCGCGCGCCCCGGCGATGCCGTCCCGGTCCTCCGCGATTTCCTCGAGAGCATGGCCGAGCGCTG
>JAQGID010000010.1 GCA_028291405.1 Rhodospirillales bacterium
CTTCGGCATAGCCCGAGGTGAGCAGGATCTTGATGTCATTCCTCAGCCGTTTCGCTTCGCGGGCAAGCTCGACGCCGTTCATTCCCTTCGGCATCACGACATCGCTGAACAGGAGATCAAATGCCTCGTCACTCTTGAGCATCTGGATAGCGTCGCGACCATTCCGAGCAGAGAGAACCTCATAGCCAAGCCCGGTCAGCATCGCCGATGTGACGCTCAAGAGCTGCTCGTCGTCCTCGACCATGAGGACCCGGCCTGAGCCCGCTGGTACGGCCTCCATTGGAATGGCTTCCACCTCGACTTCGGGCCTTTGCGCGGTTTTGGGCAGGTACAGGGTGACCGTGGTCCCCACGTCGACCGCACTCTGGATGGCGACATGGCCCCCGGATTGTTTAACGAAACCGTAGACCATGCTGAGACCGAGTCCGGTCCCCTTATCGACCTCCTTTGTCGTGAAGAAGGGCTCAAAAACCCGGTCCACAATTGCCGGGGGCATCCCGCCGCCGGTGTCTGTGACCGACAGGCGGATGTACGGTCCGGGCGCCAACCCCGCTACGGCGTTCTCATCCAGGACCACGTTCCGCGCCTCGATCTCGAGCACACCGCCATCCGGCATAGCGTCGCGCCCATTCAGGGTCAGGTTAAGGAGCGCGGTCTCCAGCTGTGCTGGATCGACGTGGCAGGGCCATAATTGTTCGTCGGTGATCAGCTTGACCTCCACGGCTTCTCCGACCGCTCGGTGGATGAGCTCCTGAAACTCATGAATGAGATGGTGTACGTAGATCGCTCTGGGGCTCAGTCTCTGCCGCCGGGAAAAGGCGAGAAGCTGCGCCGTTAACTTCGCGCCTCGATCGACGGCCTGCCGCGCCGCCGCGGCGAACCGCGTGACGCCGTCGATGTCCCCTACACTGTCCTCGATGAAGGCGAGGTTCCCGGCGACCACCGCGAGCAGATTGTTGACGTCGTGGGCGACGCCGCCGGTGAGCTGGCCAACCGCCTCCATCTTCTGGCTCTGACGGAGTTGCTCCTCGATCAGGCGGCGCGCTTCCAAAGCGTGCTTCCGCTCGGTGACATCTCGAAAGTAGACCGCGATCCCGGGGCTGGAAGGAAACGCATTGATCTCATACCAGGCATTGCGCTGATCCAAAAACATCTCGAAGGAGGCCGGGCACTGGTCCGACATGGCCGCCTGATATCGACGATACGCTTCGCGCTCGTTAGGATGCGGAAAGGCCTTCCACAGGTTCATGCCGATGAGGTTGCGTCCTTCGGCGAGCTGCATCTTGGCTCGCTCGTTGAGATAGGTGATGCGCCAGTCTCGATCGACGATGAGGACGCTGTCGGTCATGCTCTCGAAGACCGTCGCGAGCCGGGCCGCCGCTTCCTCGGCCTTCTCCTTCGCCTCGCGCAGCTCGCGCTCGCGGTCCCGCAGCGCGTCCGCCATGGTGTTGAATGCGTCGCCGACCCGCGCGATCTCGGACTGCATTCCGTCGATGTTCACACGGCGGGTGTAGTCGCCAAGCCGCCATTGGTTCGCGGCCTCAACCAACTCACCGAGCGGGCGATGGATGAACCGGCGGGCGCCGAGCCATGTCAGGATCAGCACCAGCGAGGTGCTCAGGATGATGAGGAGGATACCGCGCTGCGTCCGATGTTGGATCTCGGCGAAGGCCTCCGCCTTGTTGATGCCAAAACTAGCCAGAAGTCCCCCGGAGTCATCTCCCAAAGCGGAATAGCCGACGATCCGCTCCACACCGTCCAGGTCGACCGTGTCGGCCGTGCCCAGATGGTTCAGGTTGAAGTATTTGCCGTCAGGGATCTTGGTGCCGACAAACCCGGCGTTCTCGGGGTAGCGCGCCAGGATCGTTCCGTTGCGATCCGTGATCGTCAGCCTCCCCCCTGGCAGAACACCTCCTCGAGCAATGTCGTCGGCGAGCCAATCCAAGCTGAGAGCGGCTGAGACGACGCCGCCCATACGGGCATCGCCGCTGTAGAACGGCACCGCAAATTGAATGATATTGCGACCGGTCAATCGACCGACCGAGAATTCCCCCACCGTGAACCCGCCGCTCTTCAGTGCGTCGGCAAAGTAGGACCGCCCGGCGACGGTTACTGGCTTATGACTGCTGCTTGTGTCGCAGAAAAACGCGCCATTCATATCAGTCACCGCAAAGGCGAGGAACGCCGGATATCGCTGCTTGATCGCAGAAAGGTAAGAATTGCATGCCCTTGTGTCCTTCGCCTTTATCGCCGGGAGCTCCGACAGCGCGATCAGGACCTGCCGAATTCCCTCGACCATCTGCTGCTGGTGTGCGGCGGAGAGTTTGGCGAGGCGGAGCGCCTGGCCCTGCACCTCAATTTGGCGCGAGCGGCGCAGTTCGAATTCATTGTACGTTTGGATCGCGATCGCAGGCAGGAGCGCAACTGCGACCAGTAGAAAAAGGCGTAATAACACGGGCACCTTTCATGCTCCAAACGGGGCATCATTGTAACCGTCAAAGCTCAGAATTACGGACCTGCCGCAATTAGCCGGAGGTCAGTCGTACCGGCTGCGCGAGGTCAGCACCCGCAATCGGCGTTGCATAGAATCGTTTCGGCCGAGCCAACTTGAAGTCGTTGGCGAAGTGAGCATAACCGTCCCGTAATCTCCGCAATCCCGCTCCCCTTTTCGTTCGTCACGCGCCGTGGCCACGGTTGGACGCGGCGTGTTGCGCGATGGTGTCAGATCCGCGGAATCGTGTTTCATTCGTAGCCTCAGCTTCGGCCCAACCAGGTCCCATAAAGCGGAGTTGCCTAACGTCGCACGCTCCTTGCGGGCAAATTACTCCGCCCTTGAGCGCGGAATAGACCAACGATTTGCGTTTCGTGAGCGGGGCAGAGCTCTTTCCGCCTCCGCCTCAAGCCGCTTTTCCTGGCGTCGAAAGACCGTCCAAGCGAAACCCAGGGCAACCAACCCAAGCGCGAGCAGAGCCATCCCGACTGGCCCGGCTACTCGCTGCGCTGCCTGCCCGAAGAGATAACCGCCGAGCCCGTACAACACCGCCCAGAGCGCGCCGCCGCCGGCGTTGTAGAGTATAGAAAACGGTCCCATGGCATGCGATTGGCGCCCGCAAGGAAGGCGGCGAAGGCACGTAGGACGGCGACGAAGCGCCCGAAGAACACGATTTTCCCACCGTGGCGCAGGAATAGGTACTGCGCTAGGTTCAGCCGGGCCTGGTCCAAATGGATATGCCGGCCGTAACGCAACAACAGGCGGAAGCCGATTGTCCGGCCAATCCAAAAGCCGAGATTGTCGCCGAGAATCGCGCCCCCGGCGGCCGCCAGGATGACGAAGGCGATGCTGACGTTGTGGGTCGTTCCGGCGTAGATAGCGGCGGAGAGCAGCGTCGCCAGTGACAAGCTTTGGCAAATTGGAGGCGATCTCCCGATGCGCCTCCTCGGCTCTCCTCGCTTTCGGATCACCGAGCCGCTGTCGGTTCTGGCGCGTGCGTGACAATTGAGTGAGGGGCGGAACCGCAGAACGAGGAAGCTGTTCGGTGGCTAATTGTCCGTCGTCGAGCGAGCGGCGGAACATGCGAAGGAGTCCAATATGAGTCCAGCGAAGCAGTCTCTCGCCGCAGCAGTTCTTACCGTCGGCTGGCTTCTTTCCGGTCCGGCAGCAAACGCCCAGCAACAAACGCAAAGCGGGGTTCAACTGCCACCGGCTTCGCCGAGCATCTCAGATCAGAAGCTCAATGCGACCGCAGCCGCAATGGAGCACGTGGCCAGCATCCAGCAGAGCTATCAGCAGCAGATAGCGGCGGCACCACCCTCGGAGAAGGAACGCATTACCGACGACGCAAATCATGCCTTGACGAAGGCCGTCACAGACCAGGGTCTCTCCGTAGAGGAGTACGGGTCGATTCTGAAGGTTGCACAGAACGATCCCGCGGTTCGCCAGAAACTCCTCGAGCGCTACCATTCTCCGGGCCCCTAGCGGACAAAGAACTAGAACTGCGTGCCATTCCAACTGATCCGCGGATTTCCGGCAGCCGTCTCTCTCCGCCTATAATGGAGATAGACGGCTGCCGCTTCCATGGTCCCCGGCAAGGCCTGCTCCTAGCGCACGGCGCTTCGACGAGAGCTCCGTGGTCCACCATCGCGGCATCGTCGGCGCTTTTTGATTTATTGGATTCGGACGAAACGGGTTTTGTCGGCGACCACGGACACCGCGAGCGTCATTGTTTCGGCTCGGTCATCGACGCTCTTCAGGCGCGCGTGCTGAAAGCCGCCGGGCCAAGGAAAATAGATTCCAACCACCTGCCAGACGGTCGGCGAAGCGCTACCAGTCGCCGCCGTCCGGTAGTGCTGGCCAACCTCAACTTGTCCGCTAGAGGTCACGTTGTCCCTGTCTTGAGCCTCAAGCCCGTACCGCTGCCATCCAGTAGATATCGTCGAAGCACAACGCGGCTAGGCTCGTCGAGGCGAGCCGTGATCCGGAATTGATGTGCCTCAACATGCGAGGTACCGACCTCGGTGCCATGACGCCGAACAAGTCGCGGCGGAATCCGAGAACCGACCCAGCGTGCTGGATCTCGCTGATCGCGCGGGCAACTGCCTCAAACCAGCGCTCGACGCCGCCATAGAGACGATCGCAATCGACGCTCTGGCACTGCGTCCCGGACTCAGGGATGTTTGGACCGTTCGGCAGAACCGAGTAGGCAGCATAGCGACACCGACGCTAGCTTTCGAGAGCGCGTGGTCCAGGGACGTCAGCTAATCACGTTTCAACGGTGCATGCCGCCATGGAAGCCACCATGGAAGCCACCATGATGGACGCCCTCATGATGGAAGCCGCCATGGAAACCCTCGTGTCGGAAGCCATCGCCGTGATGAAAATGGTGGAAGCCATTCGCGAAGAAGATCGAGCCTCCGACGAATAAGGGTGGCCCGTAGTCCCATGAGTCTGCCCAATAATCAGGATAAGGGTACGGATAGGAAATGGGCGGTGCCGGTACCGTGTACTCTTGCGTCGGCAAACCAGGTGTGTTCTGCGTGATCCGCCAGCTACCGTCTGGCTGTTGGCACGCCTGGCCAGAGGCTTGCTGCGGCTGTCCTCCGACTGTCACCGGCGCCGTGAACTCGCGGCAAGTGGCCTGCGGCGGAGTCTGGTCTTGTGCTTGGACCGCGACCTGAGAAGCAGCGTTTTGCTCAGGTGGCATCGCACACGCTGCGCAACAAAATACCGCAAATAAACTTAAAGGCGTACGCATGGCATGACCCTACCACTATTTGCCAATTACTACTATACGGGCGACATTTATTATCAATTGATGCGAGATAGCTCCGCTTCAAGGACGCCGGGGGGACACGAACTCGTGAGGGCCGATCTCGAACAGGATCGTCACGACGCCGAGCCTCTCCGACGGTTCCCTCGGACGGACAAGCCGACGTAGAACTCCTCAGTAGCGTTCGGCCATGGGGGCTCGGCGACCGCCGGTTAAGAGTTGGTCATTGCCGTAGATATCGTGCTTGCGCTAGATCGGCTGCAACCGCGAACGGGTTAGCACATAGAAGACTTGCGTGAGTTCAGCCGATAGACCGTCGGGCGCTCTTCCGCTCCAGCCGCTCGATCGCACGGCCGAGATCGACGACGGCTCTCTCGTGCTTGCCTCGCCCGATCTCCTCCACCTCGTCTCGCGCGCGGACCGCAAACTCGATCCGGCGACCATCGACTTTGGTCACCTCCGCTTCGGCGGTCACTCGCTGCCCGACCGGCGTGGCTGCGAGATGGCGAATGTCAACGGCCGTCCCGACCGCGGTCTCACCTGGATCAAGGAAGGGACGGACTGCGCTGAACGCGGCGTTCTCCATCACCAGAATCATCATTGGGGTCGCGAATACCGGCGGAAGAAGCGGGTCCTTGGAGCGGCTCGCGAGGTGCTCGGGCTCAACGATGAGACTGAAGCTGCCCTTTGTGCCGACAGGTATCTCGCGCATCGGGTGCCTCTCTTGCCTTGGCCTGGAAAGATAACACCGGCCGACCGAAAATCGCAGCGGAACCAAGTTGTCGTCAGGTATGGCAGCGGGGGCGCTCGCCGTGCTCGATGCGGCATCGGGTGCCGAGGCGGGCGACTCCTCGCGCCGGGACACCCGGAGTCCTTCCAACTGGAACCGAAAGAAACGGGACATGCTGGCGTTGCGTGCCGCGCGCTGCCAGCCTCCGGCGCTACGGATGAAATGCGATTCACCGATGGCTGAAATTTTTCGGTAGCGCGGCGCGTCCAATTTCCCGGCTGTCACGCAAGCCAGGGAGAACCGTGTTGATGAATGTCTCTCATCTCCCATCAAATTCGGAGCGATCGTGAAGGCGGTCCTGCCCTCATTTGCCGCGAGTTTGACGGCCCAGGTCACCGAAGCCGACGGCAGACGACACGGAGATCACCCTTCAACCCGGAGCAGAGGACAAATATGCCGAAACAGGACTTTGACCACTTAGCCGCCCTTCGCGCGGGGCTGTTGGACCACCCTATTTACGCGGAGGTCGTCTCCGTCACCGATCTGCGGCGATTCATGGAAGATCATGTCTTTGCCGTCTGGGATTTCATGTCGCTCCTGAAGCGGCTTCAGCAAGACATCACGTGCATAAGAGTGCCGTGGTTCCCGGCGGATAATGCAACGGCTGCGCGCCTGATCAACGACATCGTGATCGGCGAGGAGACGGACGTCGGTCCCGACGGCTCCTATATCAGCCACCTCGATCTCTACCTCAGTGCCATGGCGGACATCGGCGCCAGCAGCCAACAATTCGACACATTCCGCTCGCTGATGCGGGTCGGTCTTCCGGTCGAAGCGGCTATGACGCGGACCGGTGTGCCGCCTCATGTGCAAACCTTCGTCGCGCATACGATGGCGCTGGCCAATTCGGGGGCAACGGAAGAGGTCTTGGCGGCGTTCTTCTACGGCCGCGAGGACATCATCCCGGAGATGTTCCGCAGGCTTCTCAAGACGCTCCATGGATCGAGGCACGATATCGATTCCTTGCGTCATTTCATTTACTACATCGAACGGCACATCGAACTCGATGGCGATAGTCACGGTCCCAAGGGGCGACAGCTGCTCGAAGATCTGGTCGCGGACTCGCAGCAGAAGCACGAACGGGCTCTGCGCGCCGCGTGCAACAGTATCAAGGCCCGGATCGAGTTTTGGAACGGCACCTTGAGCAAGCTCCGCGGCGTGCAGGGGGTGGAGGCGACGCTCGAAACGTAAGCCGGATGGATGGGCGGAGCTCCGATGCTCGGACGAAGGAGCCACCGGGCAAGAAAGCGACACGCCGCGCCTACGAAAGGTGGCCGTTGCTGGCGGACGCTAGCAACGGCTGGATGCTCCGCCCTGTATCCATCGTCGCGGACTGAGCCGCCCGTCACTCGGCTCCGGCACCTCGCGTCCGTTACCAAACTCGACCCGATGAGAGCCGAGGTACACGACTGCGAAAGCTTATGACCCTCCCTGGCGTGGTCCGACCGCAGCGTGCTTACGACTTCTTCCGCTTCGCCAAGCCGGAGTCGGCGGGTGGCTGGCGATCGTTCGGCGCATTCTCGGCGTTCACCGGGTAACGCCGTCGGCGGTCAGCCTCGTGACCCTCGAGTCTCACACATGGAGGAAGTCATGTCTCAACCAGAACGGTTTGAAACCCTCGTGCTCGGCAGTGGAGAGGGCGGCAAATTCCTGGCCTGGCACATGGCGCGATCCGGGCGACGAACTGCCGTCGTGGAGCGCCGTTGGATCGGCGGCTCCTGCCCCAACATCAACTGCCTTCCCAGCAAGAACGAGATCTGGAGCGCGAAGGTCGCAGAGCTAATGCATCACGCCGCGAGGTTCGGCGCGGTGACGGGTCCGGTCGCGATCGATATGGCCAAGGTTCGCCAGCGCAAACGGGACATGGTCGAAGGCTTGATCAACATGCACCTGCAGAATTACAAGGCGAGCGGCGCCGAATTGATTATAGGCGCCGGGCATTTCGTGGCACCGAAAACGCTCGAGGTGCGGCTGAACGACGGTGGAACACGCGTACTCGTGAGCGACCAGGTCTTCCTCAATGTCGGAACGCACGCGGCAATTCCGAACGTCTCCGGCCTCGAGCCGGCCGGACCGCTCACGAATATCGAGGCTCTCGAACTCGATTATCTGCCGTCACACCTGATCGTGCTCGGCGGCGGCTATGTCGGCCTCGAACTGGCGCAGGCGTATCGCCGCTTCGGCAGCCGCGTGACGATCCTCGAGCATTGGCCTCAACTCATGGGCCGGGAGGATCCCGATGTCGCCGAAGAAGTGCGGCGCATCCTCGGTGACGAAGGGATCGAGGTGCTTTTGGCAACCGAGACACTCCGTGTGCAGGGCCGATCCGGCGAGGATGTCAGCGTCCTCGTGCGCACGTCCTCGGGTGAGAGGACGATCGAGGGAAGCGACATCCTGGTTGCGGTAGGACGCATTCCTAACACCGTCGGGATCGGCCTCGAGACGGCCGGTGTCGAACTGGACAGCCATAGCTACATTAAAGTGAACGAGCGGCTGGAGACGACTGCGCCCGAGGTCTGGGCTATAGGGGAATGCGCCGGTAGCCCGCAATTCACGCACGTCTCCTTCGACGACTTTCGGATCATTCGAGACAATTTGGCCGGAGGGAGCCGTACGACGCGCGATCGACTGGTTCCCTACTGCATGTTCACGGACCCGCCGCTCGCCCGGGTGGGGCTGAGCGAAGGGGAAGCGCAACGCCAGGGCGCCGCCGTGCGCGTCGCGAAGCTGCCGACGAGCGCTGTGTTGCGAACGCGAACGATCGATGAGCCACAAGGCTTCATGAAGGCGCTTGTCGGTGAGGTTGACGACCGCATCCTCGGATTCACGATGATCGGCGCCGAGGCCGGTGAGGTCATCGCCGCGGTGCAGACGGCCATCCTAGC
>JAQGID010000033.1 GCA_028291405.1 Rhodospirillales bacterium
TTCTGTCACAGGCGGTTCAGGCGAAGGCAGCCGAGGTCGTCTCCGACTTGACGGAATTCGTGCCGCCGGGTGGCAGCATCGTCCCGCTCGTCTACAGCCAAAAGTTCGCGACGGATAAGCCTGCCGCGCGGGCGTTCATGAAGGCCTATATCCAGGGCGTTCGGGTCTACAACGACGCACTGCTCAACGCCAAAGATACCGACAAGGTGATTGGTATCATCGCTCGCTATGCCAAGGTCGATTCGAAGATGATCCGCGAAAGCTATCCTGCGGGGTTGGACCCGAATCAACATCTCAACGCTCAGTTTCTGAAGACGGTGCAGGATTTCTTCATTACCCAGAGGATGCTGCGCGCGCCCGCTGACATCGAACAGCTCGTAGACACTACCTATGCGGATGTCGCTGTCAAAGATCTCGGAGAATATCGGTGACCTCTACGCTGGCAACATCGCAAATCGTCGAGAAACTCCCGACGGAGCTGGCGCAGACGCAAACCGCTCTGAACATCAGCAATCTCGGCCGCAGCTTTCTCACACGCAAAGGAGCCGTGCTCGAAGCGCTCTCCGAAATCTCGCTGCGCGTTCGACGCAGCGAGGTGGTTGCCGTTCTCGGCCCGAGCGGTTGCGGCAAGAGCAGCTTGCTTCGTATCCTGGCAGGGCTCGACGAAGACTACACCGGCGAAATCGACTGGAACTTGGAGCAAATAGACAGTAGCGCCGCCCAGCGCCTGCGTAGCGCAACGGTGTTTCAAAGCGACTCCACCTTTCCGTGGATGAACGTCGAGAAGAACCTTCTCATTGGGCTTTCGGGTTTGAGGGTCGAGGCTCAGGAGGCAAGCAGGCGAGCAGCCAGATATCTCGGGCTCGTGGGACTTTCTGGGTTTCGGGGCGCCTTCCCGCATGAACTGTCGGGCGGCATGCGCCAACGCGTAGCCATCGCCCGGGCGCTCGCGACCGAACCGCTGCTTCTTCTGATGGACGAGCCGCTTGCAGCGCTCGATGCGCAAACGCGTCTGGTGATGCAACAGGAGTTGCTGGGGATCTGGAGCGAAACCCGATCAACGGTGATCTACATCACCCACGACATCGGCGAGGCGTTGGCGCTGGCCGACCGCATCGTCGTTATGACAGCGCGGCCGGGACGAATAAAGGCGATCCAGACCGTCCCCTTTGGCCGGGATCGCGACGTGGTGGAACTCCGCCGCGAACCGGAATTCGGCAGCCTCGAGGCCGATCTATGGAAACTCGTTGCTGATGAAGTCGGGCAATCGCTCGATGGGTCCGGCAGGAAGGAACCGAAGGAATGAGTGATTTCGCGCTCTCCGGCAGCCCGGTTTCCGCAACGCTGTCGCGAAAGGTCATTCGTGCCCGACGCCTGAGGCTCTTGCAGCAGCTCACGCTCGGGATAGGGTTCCCGGTCATTGTGGTCCTCCTATGGCAGGCCGCAGCAGTTACAGGCCTCGTGGATCGACGCTTCTTCCCGGCTCCGAGCGACACGATAGCGGCGACGATCGCGCTCCTTCAGGATCCGGATGAGCGTGCGCGCCTGCTCCTCGATATGCTGGCGACCTATCGGCGCCTCGTCATTGGTTTTACGATCGGGGCAACGCTCGGTGTCGTGACCGGGGTCGGCATGGCTCTGTCGCGGCCGATCCGGGACAGTCTGGGGCCGACCGTCAGCGCGACCTTTCCGACCCCTAAACTTGCAATTTTTCCGCTGTTAATCGTGATATTCGGGCTCGGGGATGCAAGCAAGGTCGTGCTGATCGCCCTCGGTGTCTTCTATATGACGTGCCTTAGCAGTTTGAGCGGCGTTCTCTATGCCAGCCCGCTCCACCGTGACGTAGCGAAGGCATTCCGGATCCCGGCCTGGACGCGCTGGACGCGAATCGTGGTGCCCTCGGCGATGCCCTCGATCGTTACAGGCCTGAAGCTCGGGCTGGGCCAGGCACTAATTCTGGTGGTCTCGGCTGAATTCGTCTCGGCTCAAGAAGGGCTGGGGCATTTCATCTGGGATTCCTGGCAAGTACTGGATGTCCCGCGCATGTTCATGGGATTGGTCGTCGTCGGACTCACCGGGGGGGCTGCCGTTCTATTCGGAGAATTCCTCGAACGGCGGCTAATTCCCTGGGCTCCCAAGTCATAAACATCGCCATCAATAGAAGCGCAGTTTACGGATCTTCAAGGAGGAACAATGTCGAAGGGACCTTCCATTGCCATTCTAGGCGCGGGCATGGGCGGCCTCACCGCCGCCGCCTCCTTGCGGCGCCGTGGCTACTCGGTGCGCATCTATGAGCAGGCAAGCAAGTTCGTGCGTCTGGGCGCCGGAATTCAGATGAGCCCCAACGCGATGCAGGTTCTGCGCGGACTTGGGCTGGAGCCCTATATCCGGAGCATTGCCTTTCAGCCGAAGTCGTGGATGAACCGCGAGTGGGAGACCGGCGCGATGAAGTTTGATCTCGCGCTTGGCGCGGCGGCTGAAGCCCAGTATGCGGCGCCCTATCTGCTGATGCACCGAGGCGATCTGCACACGGCCTTGGCCTCGCTCGTCCCCGAAGAATTGATCGAGCTGAACAAGCGTCTGGTCGACTTCGACCAGACCCCATCCGGTGTCGTCATGCGGTTCGAGGACGGCTCGACGGCTTGTGCCGACGCGCTAATTGCCGCTGATGGCGTGCACTCGCGCGTGCGCGAGATAATCCTGGGTCCTGAACAGTCGAAGTTTTCGGGTCGCGTCGCCTATCGCACCACGTTCCCTGCGTCGCTTCTGAACGGCTACTCGATCGATGAATGCACGAAATGGTGGGGTCCCGACCGGCACATTGTCATCTACTTCGTCACGGCGCCGCAGGACGAAGTCTACTTCGTGACAAGCAATCCGGAGCCGGACTGGACTCGTGAATCCTGGTCGGCAACAGGCGACCTCGACGAACTCAGGGCTGCTTTCGTCGGCTTTCACGACCAGGTCCAGCGGGTACTGAGGGCGTGCCCCAAGGTCCACAAATGGGCCCTTGTGGAGCGTGACCCGCTGCCGCGCTGGTCCGTGGGAAATGTCGTCCTGCTCGGCGACGCCTGTCATCCAATGACGCCCTATATGGCTCAGGGTGCGGCGACCTCGATGGAAGATGCTGTCGTCCTTTCTCGATGCATCGAGGCGGAACCCGACATAGCCGCTGCCTTCCTGCTCTACGAAGCGGCGCGGAAGCCTCGGACGTCCAAGATCCAGTTGACCTCGCATATGAACACTTGGATGCGGCAGCGTACGGATCCGAGCTGGGTTTATGGCTACGACGCTTGGTCAACCCCGCTCCAGGCAGAACAGGGTTCCCCGGCAAACGCGGCAATGTGATCTCACAAAACGCCAGATCGCAGCTGATTGGATCCAGCCTGGGACCGAGCATGCGGCGCCCCTGGCGGCGACTATGCCGAGCGCTCAATCGCTTCAGCGGGCGCGGTGATGAGGCGGTAAGCCGCCCTTTGGTCCCGGCAGCTGTTGACACTGGAACCCGACGATACAGGGCAGGCTTTGTGCCATGAAATGCAGAGACGCGAATGTTGAGGCCGGCCGGCGGTTCATCTCGCGCGACAGGGATGATCGAGCGGCGGTCGCGTGGGAAGTCGCCAGGATCTTCCGGAGTCGGGTCGGCCATCTGGCCGAATTCGGCGTTGTGGCACCCCGCGGCATTCACAAGGCCGAGGAACTGACCGCCGTCATCGCCGACGATGCCGATGAGCGTATCCCCTGATTCTCCTCCTCGAGCTGCCGTAGCCGACGCATCTCCGACGGCACCAGCCCCGCGTATTTCTTGCGCCAGTTATAGTAGGTCGCCGCGCTGATGCCCGCCTTGCGGCAGACGGCTCTGGTGCAAATGGGCGATCCGATCGGCTACGCTGGCATTCTGAACTGGCGGAGGGTTGGCGATGGGCAAGCTGAAGAGCATGGAGGAGTTGTTCAAGGGTCGCCACTTCGACCGTGAGGT
>JAQGID010000039.1 GCA_028291405.1 Rhodospirillales bacterium
GAGCGCTGGCGCGAGATGCAGGGCGTCTATATCGACCGCTACAAGCTCGAGGGCGTCATGCTCGACCCGCCGCCGGACCACTGCGAGTGAACCTGCGGCAGAGAACAGGCGGCGTGATCACGCCGCCTGTCGATCGCCATCAACGATCGAAGCTGGCAACGACTTCATAGAGACCGGGATGGGCCTCGCCATACGCCTTGTTGCGATCGAGGAAGCCCGCCAGCTTGAGGCGGCGGATCACTGCTTCGGCTGCCGAGAGGTTTCGCTCTGGGCATAATTCACCACCCGTGTGCCATCCAAACTCCGGTGAAGGCGATAGCCACCCGTGCTCTTCGCGAGCGCATCTGGCGGCCTCGGTGAGTCCCTCCTGGCCGCCCGGAGGAACGCTAAACACGTTTATTTGCGTGATGACGCCGGCGCGTGCGCGGATGACTGCCATAATGAAGATCCTTTCGAGAAGAACCTGCGCGTGGCGGCGTCGTGATCGAACTCGCATCACAGGCAGGTCGTCGGCGCGGGGCGCGGCGAAGCCTGCCGTGGGTTCCCATGAAACCGGGAACGGAGCCTCCATCTCGGAGGGAGCCGGGCTTACCGTTTGCCGACCCTGGTCCTTTTCGACGTGGTCAAGCTATCGCAGGACACCGCGGCGGCCAACGCCGAACTGACCCAAGCGCAACTTCCGATCGGTACGTCGTGAGCATCGGACTTTCGTCACGAGCCGCGCCCATCAGGCGTATTCGGCGGGCTTCTTCCGGCGTCGCGCACGCGGTCGTCCTGGCCGCTGCGGTCGCTGTAGAAGACCAGTGCCATCAGGCCGACGCCGAGCCCCGCGGTGACGATCGTGCCGGCCGTCAGCGCAATGATCCCCGTGAGATCGAGGCCGAGTCCGTGAAAGCCGTTGAACGCCCACAGCGCCAGATAGACGAAGACGAGCAGACCGACACAGGACAGCGTGAAGCTCCACACCCAGCGCGACATCGTGGCCTCCATCGGTCTCCAGAACGGGAGACGGCAGGTTAAGATGGTGACACATATACACTGATATACGCCGACTATTGCCGCGCCGCCTTGACGGCGGCCGGGTCGATCTTGTCCGGGTAATCGTTGCCGAAATGCGTGCGGACGTAGTCGAGGACGGCAGCGATCTGCTCGTCGGTCAGCATGCGCCCGAAGCCGGGCATCGCCTTCTGGCCCCTGAGAACGAGCGCGATCGGATAGCCGGCGACCGCCAGCCGCGGATCCCCGGCGAGAGAAGGATAGGCGCCGGCCCCGACCGCGCCGCCGCCGCCCGGCATGTGACACCCCTGACAGATCGCGCCGTAAAGCGCCGCACCGTCTTCCTGCATGAAGCGCGCGGCGTTGTTGAAAGCGGCGTCGTCGTCACGCGTCGGCGACGCCGCAATGCCGAGGGCGAGCACCGCCAGCGACAGGATGCGCATCCCCCTCACCCGGCGACGACGCGGCGGTGCAGCCGCCCGATCGCATCGAGCGACGAGAGGATCGCGCCCTCCTGCCAGGCCGGCAGATACGACGCATGCTCGCCGGCGAGGGCGATGCGGCCATCGATCGCGCAGAGATTCTTGTAATGCGCCTTTCGATCGTCCTCGCTCCAGTCGCCGGCGCAGCCGAGCGAGGCCGGGTTGCGGTGCCAGGCGACGGCGATGCCGTTCTCGAACTCCTTGGCATATTGCGGATGGATCTGGGCGCCCCACTCGACCGCCTTGCGCACCCGCTCGTCCGGCTTCAGGGCGGCGAGCTCGTAGGCGAAGGCGTTGAAGATCGTATAGGCGCCGAGCAAAACGCCCTTGCCGGTGCTGCCGTAATCGCAGCAGGGATAGCCAATGTTGCGGATCGGCAGGTCGGTCGTCGTGATGCCGCCGTAGATCGCCTCGTCCTCCTCCCAGAAGCGGCGCTTGAACTGCAGCCCGATCTTGACCGCCGGGGCGTAGGGGACGGCATCGATCGCGGCGCGCATCGGCGCCCCGACGCTCATCTCGATCTGGCTGAGGATCGAGAGCGGGATGGTGCAGAGGCACCAGTCGGCCGTCGCCTGGCGGGTCGCGCCCCCGGCGCCTGCATCCTCGTAGGTCACGGTGACGCGCTGCGCATCCTGATGGATCGCAGTCACCTTCGCGCCGAAGCGGATGAGGTCGCCGACCTCGCGCTGGAAGCCCTTGGCGATCATGTCCATGCCGCCGACCGGCTGGAACATCGTCGTCTGGAACTCGACGATGTTGCCGGCCGCGAGTCCCTGCCACAGGCGCGAATGCAGGATATCGTCGAGCGCCAGCGGCTTCGAGGTCACCGTCTCGGCGCCGAGGCCGCCGCCGGGCGGCTTGTCGTAGCCGCGCCGGCCGCTCGTCGCGATGCTTTCGCGATAGGCGAGATCGCCGTCGAGCGCCCCCCAGGCGCGCAGCGCCTCGATCAGCATCTCCTTGTCCTCGGTCGTCACGGCATCGTCGAGCCGGCCCTGGCGCGCCGCCTTGGCGAGCAGCTCGGCGACGCCGCCGTTGAAATCCGCCTGGACGTGACGAAAGCGCTGCGGCTGGCCGCCGAAGGCGCGCGACGAATGCAGATAGGCGTTGTAGTTGACCTGGACGAAGGGCTGCAACGCGATGCCGAGACGGCGGCAATAGTCGAGCAACGCGCGATGATGGAAGGGGATGCGCCAGGGGCCGGGGTTGAGATAGAGCCCGGGATCGAAGTCGCAGCGCTGCGTGAAGCCGCCGAGCTCGGTATAGCTGTCGCCGCCGCGCAACGTCCAGCAGCGGCCGCCGGCACGCGTCCCGTATTCGAGTATCTCGACCTTGTATCCCGCCTTGCGCAGCTCGAGCGCGGCGACCATCCCGGCGACGCCGGCGCCGAGGATCAGCACTGACGCGCCCTTCGCGTCGCCGTCGAGCGCGATCGGCCCGGCATAGCCGCTCTCGGCGGCATGGCCGAGAGCGGTCATCGCCTGGTAGAGGACGCTGCCACCCGCCGTCGCGCCGATCAGCGTCAGCAGGTCGCGACGGCTCATCGGTTGCGCGCTGTCGTCGGTCATCGCCCCGCCTTTCGCCGGCCCGGCACCGTCACGGTGAAATTCTACCTGCTTTCGAAGGCGATTGAAGCTCTATCGCGCCCAACTATGGGACGAGTTCGCACCGCCGTCGTTCTCGTCGGACAGAATCATCGCCGGTTCGGGCAGTCACGCTCTTGATCGTCATCGGGAGTCCCATCGTCCATAGGTGGATCGAGGCTTGCTGAGCGGCGTTACGGCGTGATTCAATATCGAAGAGTTCTGCTGCTATGGTAACGAGCGAGAGCAGATCGCCCGCATCGTGCATGACTCAAGGAATGTCGGTGCAACGCCGGCGCGGAGTTTGAAGCGGGAAGAAATGACGTTCATCAAGATGGCGTGATTTCAGAGCGGTCCCTCGGGCCTCTCTATTCACGCCGTATTGTTCAGGTGGTGATTACCTTTGAAGAACACGAAAAACGCGATCAGATCGATGGCCGTGGTGACCAAGCTCACCGTCGCAGCGCTCGCCGTCGCTGCGGCGGTACCGCGTCCCGCGATCGCCGATACGAGCGAACGGCTCAACATCCTCGAAGAGAACGACTCCATCTATTTCAAGTCGGATCGGCATTATACGCAGGGGCTGCGCGCCTCGCTGCTCGGGCCCGATGTCGGCAACGAGAGCGAGTGGAACGGCCCCTTCAACCTGTTCGGCGACATCGCGCCGGTCTTCGGCAACGCGGCACAACGGTCGCGCCGCTACGCGGTGTTTCTCGGCCAGAGCCTCTTCACCCCGTCAAACCTGCAGCTGAAGCCGCCGGATTCGCATGATCGGCCATACGGGGGCTGGCTCTACGTCGGCACCAGCCTGCTCCAGGAGAGCGATCGCCACGTGCTGGAGAACGTCGAGCTCGACCTCGGCGTCGTCGGTCCCGGCGCCTTCGGCAAGCAGACGCAGAACGATTTCCACCAGCTCATCGGCGTCAAGCAGGCGCAGGGCTGGAGCAGCCAGATCCAGAACGAGCCGGGCGGCATGCTGAGCTACGAGCGGCTGTGGCGCTTCGCGCTGATCGGCGATGGCAACGATGGGGTCGATATCGTGCCGCAGGCCGGCGCGACCCTCGGCAACGTCTTCACCTACGGGCAGGCCGGCGGCATGTTGCGGATCGGCAAGAATCTGCACGCCGATTACGGGCCGGTACGGGTCCGCCCGGCGCTCTCCGGCACCGATTATTTCGACGCCGACCAGCTCGACGGCAAGTTCGGCTTCTACGTCTTCGTCGGCGCGCAGGGGCGGGCGGTGGCGCACAACATCTTCCTCGACGGCAATACGTTCCGCCAGAGCCCGAGCGTCCGCAAGCGGGTCTTCGTCGGCGATCTCGAGACTGGGTTCTCGGTCTTCTGGTCGAGCGCGGTGCGGCTCGATTTCGCCGCCGTCCGGCGCACCAAGGAATTCTTTGGACAACAGGCTGACGATCTCATCGGCACCGGCGCCCTCACGGTCTCATGGTGAGAACGCCAGCGAGAGGCGTGACTTCTCGGCAACTCTGGGCTGAAATTTTCGCCCGATGCCATGTTCCGCGGGGCTTTGAATTCCCCGCGACCTTGCCGCAGTGTATCACTATGGCAACGGGTTCTTCATTGATCGGTGGTATCGATCACGCGTTCGCCCGTTTCTGAACAAGCTGTTTTATGGCATTCGCACCATGACGGTCCGTTGGCAGCATCTTCTTCTCGCCCTCGCAGCGCTTGCCGCCGCGCCTGAAGGCATCGCCGCGCCCGTCGAGCCGCAAGCCTTCGACAAGCCGGCAGTCGAGCAGGCGCGCGCCGCGCTGCAGCAGCTGCTCGGCCAGGACGCGCCGCCGGTCGTCGCCGGGCGTCCGATCGACGCGCCGCTGCTGCGGCGTCTCTACGACGCCCGCGGTTACGCGCCGATCTGGACCGGTCGCAGCGACCGCCTCGCGGCCTTGACCGCCGCCTTCGCCGCCGCCGCCGATGACGGGCTCGACATGGCGCCCGTCCTGCAGACCATTCTCGACCGCCCGCTCGTGCCCGCCGAGCGCGATATCCTGCTGAGCGATGCGGCGATGCGCCTCGCGACCGCCCTCGCCACCGGCCGCACCCAGCCGGAGCAGTGGGAGGAGGATTGGGCGATCCACGCGCCTGTCTTCGACGCCGCGGCCGGGCTCGACAAGGCGCTCGGCGGCGATCGGCTGGCCGCCTGGATCGGCGGGCTCGCGCCGGCCGATCCGCGCTATCTTCGTCTCAAGGAGTCGCTGGCGCGTTATCGCGAGCTCGCCCGCCAGGGCGGCTGGCCGCAGATTCCGCCGGGGCAGACGATCAAGATCGGCGACAGCGATCCCCGGATCCCGACGATCCGCCGCCGCCTGATCATCGAGGGCGACCTGCCGGCCGACACGACCGGCGACGAGACCTACGATCCCATGCTGGCGCAAGGGCTCTTCGTCTTCCAGTCGCGGCACGGCATCCTCGGCGACAGCACGATCGGCGCCCGCACCATCGCGGCGATGAACGTCACGGCGCGCCAGCGCGTCGACCAGATCGCCCTCAACCTCGAGCGCTGGCATTCGCTGCCGCGCGATTTCGGCAAGAACTACGTCTTCGTCAACGTACCCGCCGCGATGCTCGAGGTCTTCGAGGACGGCGCACCGGTGATGCGGATGCGCGTCGTCACCGGCGATCCGAAGCATCCGACGCCGGTCGTGCAGAGCCGGGTCCAGGCGGTGACCTTCAACCCGAGCTGGCGCATCCCGTCGTCGATCATCAAGAACGAGATCACCCCGAAGCTGAAGCGCGACCCGCGCTATCTCGAGAAGAACGAGATGGTCCGCGGCCCGGCCGGGCTGGAGCAGATCCCCGGCCCGAAGAACCCGCTCGGCCGGATCAAGTTCGAGACGCCGAACAAATTCGACGTCTACCTGCACGATACGCCGTCGCGCAACAGCTTCGGCCGCGTCGCCCGGGCCGAAAGCCACGGCTGCGTCCGGCTCGAGGATGCCCGTGCCCTCGCCGCCTACGTCCTCAAGGCGCCGCGCTGGACGCCCGAGCTGATCGAGCAGGCGGTCGCCACCGGCGGGACGCAGCACACCGATCCCGGCCGCCGCCTCGGCGTCTCGATCCTCTATTTCACCAGCTTCGTCGACGCCGACGGGATGGTCGAGTTCCGCGACGACGTCTACGGCCGCGACAAGCGCCTGCGCGACGCGCTGGACGTCGTCGCGCCGCGCGCCATGACCGTGATCGCGAAGCCGCGCCCCGAAATCAACGGCTGAGATCTTCTGCCGCATCCGAAAGGGGTGACAGCGCCACGGCGCTGCGTTAAGGATAATAACTGGTCTTCACGGACGTCGGGGGGCGTCGATGGCGGTTCGGCAAGGGGTTACTCGTCGCGCGGTCTTCGCACTGGCATCTGCCGCCGTCACTGCCGTCATCGTCGCACCCGCCATCATCCGACCCGCCGAAGCGGCGCGCCGTCCGCTTGAGATGCGCTCGCTGATGCTCGACAATCTGCATACCGGCGAGCGTCTCAACACGGTCTATTGGGCCGACGGCCACTACGTCCCGGAAGCATTGCGCCGCATCAACTGGGTGCTGCGCGACCACCATAGCGACGAGGTCCACGAGATCGAGCCGCCGCTGATCGAGCTGCTGGCGCGGCTGCACCAGCGGCTGGCGACGCGCGAGCCGTTCCAGGTCCTCTCCGGCTACCGCTCGCCGGCGACCAACGCGATGCTCGCAGCGACGACCGAAGGCGTCGCCGGCAACAGCCTGCACATCCAAGGGATGGCCGTCGACCTCCGCGTCCCCGGCCGCGCCCTCGTCAAGGTGCATCGCGCCGCGATGATGATGCAGGCCGGCGGCGTCGGCTATTACCCGCGCTCGGATTTCGTCCACGTCGACGCCGGCCGCGTCCGCTACTGGTAGCGGCGATTGGCGAGCGGTCCTGCGGAACCGCTTGCTCTCCCCAGGCTTCGGTGAGCAACTGACTAACTTACGTTAGTCTACCCCGCGCCGCGCCGAGGAACGAGACATGGCAGAACCCGACGCGCCGGTGCCGGCGACGGACGGCGCGGCGGAAGCCGACGGTATCGTCCACAGCGGTTTCCTCCGCCGCTTCATCCGCCTCGCCGGGCCGTTCTTCGCCTCCGAGCAGAAATGGAAAGTGCGGCTGCTGGCCGGCGGCGTCATCGCTCTGGCGCTGATCCAGATCGCGGTCCAGATCAGGCTGAACCTGTGGAACAAGGATTTCTTCAACGCGCTCGAGGCGAAGGACTGGGACGCCTTCATCGGCACGATGGGGATGTTCGCCTTCCTCGCCAGCGCCAGCATGGGCATCGCGGTCTACCAGGTCTATCTCAAGCAGCTGCTCCAGCTGCGCTGGCGCGAGTGGCTGACCAACCGGCTGGTCTCGTCCTGGCTCGCGGACGGCCGGCACTATCAGATGGGCTTCGTCGGCGGGGGCGTCGAGAATCCCGACCAGCGCATCGCCGAGAACGCCCATTGGGCAACCGACATGGCGGTGGAATTCGCCCTCGGCATGCTCAACGCAATCCTGACGCTGGTCTCCTTCCTCGGCATCCTGTGGACGCTCTCGGGGATGCTGCATCTCGTGATCGCCGGCACGACGTTCGAGATCCCCGGCTACATGGTCGCGGCGGCACTGTTCTATGCCGCGGTCGGGACGACGGTCACCTATTTCGTCGGGCGGCCGATCGTCAGTGCCAACATCAACCAGAACGCCGCCGAGGCGGATTACCGCTTCGCCCTCGTCCGGCTGCGCGAGAACAGCGAGGGCATCGCGCTGATCCGTGGCGAGGGCGACGAGCGCACCGGCCTGCGCAATTTCTTCGCCGGCGTGAAGTCGTCGACGCTCTATCTGATGCGGACGCAGCGACGACTGATGTGGCTGACCAGCGCCTACGGCATGGTCGGCATGGTCTATCCGACGCTGGTCTCCAGCCCGCGCTATTTCTCCGGCGCGATCACCCTCGGCGGGCTGATGCAGATCGGCGCCGCCTTCGGCCAGGTGCAGTCGGGCCTCAATTGGTTCGTCGACAATTTCCCGCGCCTCGCCGAGTGGCGCTCGCATGTCGAGCGCGTCCTCGAGTTCGAGCAGGCGGTCGGCCACCCCGAAGAGACCACGGCCGCCCTCGAAAGCGGCGAGCACACCAAGATCGAGCTGATCGAGGGGACGGCCGAGGCCGACTCGGAGATCCTGTCCTTCGCGAAGCTCGAGATCGCCCATTCCGACGGCAGCATCGTCATCGGCGACACGACCAGCGCGATCCAGAAGGGCGAGAAGGTGCTGATCGTCGGCGAATCGGGCAGCGGCAAGAGCACGCTGTTCCGCGCCATCGCCGGTCTCTGGCCCTGGGGTGCCGGCAGCATCACCCTGCCGGCGCGCAGCAAGATCATGTTCATGCCGCAACGCCCCTATTTGCCGCTCGGCACGCTGCGCGGCGCGCTTGCATATCCGGCCGCCGCCAACGATTTCTCGGCGGCGGAGATGACCGCGTCGCTCGAGCGCTGCGGCCTCGGACATCTCGAGCCCAGGCTGGACGAGGCCGAGCGCTGGGACCGCGTCCTCTCCGGCGGCGAGCTGCAGCGCGTCGCCTTCGCCCGGCTGCTCCTGCACAAGCCGGGCTGGGTCTTCATGGACGAGGCGACGGCGGCGCTCGACGAGGAGGGGCAGACCTCGCTGATGGGCATGTTCGCCGACGAGCTCGCCGAATCGACGCTGATCTCGATCGCCCATCGGCCCGGCCTCGACGCTTTCCACGACCGCACCCTGCTGCTCGTCAAATCCGAGAGCGGCGCCCGCTTCGTCAAGCAGAAGCAGCCGGCGCGGCGCCGGCGCGGCCTGACGAAGCGCCTGCTGCGCTCGCTGGTGCCCGCCGGCCTGAAGGCGAGCACGCCGGCGCCGGCCCGCCGCTGATCGGGTCGGCCAGGCGCGCACGCATTGCGCGTGGATCTCGCGAGACCTCTCGTAACCAGAGATTGACCGTTTCCGTCGGGCCGGCGTTACTGTCGGGAAGACGCCGTCACCCCAGGCCCCGACCATGATCGATGACCCCGGTATCGCCGCCAGGCGCCAGCTTGCCGAGCCTACCTCGCTGCGACGGGCGCCCTCGAATTCCGAAGTCTTCGTCATCGGCGTCGTCGTCGTCGCCGTGCTCTATTTCGCGCGCGACGTCTTCATTCCCCTGGCGCTCGCGGTTCTGCTCGCCTTCGCGCTAGCGCCGGCGGTGCTGCTGCTGCGGCGCTGGCACTTCAACCGTATCCTCTCGGTGGTCTGCGTCGTCCTGCTCGCCGCCATCGTGATCGCCGGCATCGGGACCGTCGTCGGGACCCAGCTCGCCCAGCTCGCGGAAAATCTGCCGGGCTATCAGACGAACATCATCACCAAGATCCAGGCATTGCGCAGCAGCGGCGTCGGCGGCAGCACGATCGAGCGGACCAGCGCGATGCTGCAGAAGCTCGGCGACGAGATCGCGAAAAGCGACGCGCCGGGCGCCGCGGCGCTGGCGGCGCCCGGCGCCGGCACGAAGCAGAACCCCGTCCCCGTCGAGATCCGCGAGCCCGACCCGACACCGCTGCGCATCCTCGAGAACGCCGTCGGCCCCTTGCTGCAGCCGCTGGCGACGACCGGCATCGTCATCATCTTCGTCATCTTCGTGCTGCTGCAGCGCGAGGATCTGCGCGACCGCTTCATCCGCCTCGCGGGCCGCGCCGATCTGCATCGCACGACCGACGCGCTCGACGAGGCGGCCCAGCGCATCAGCCGCTATCTCCTCGTCCAGGTCGCGATCAACACCTGCTTCGGCATCCTGATCGGCGGCGGGCTCTGGCTGATCGGCGCCCCCAATCCGGTGCTCTGCGGCATCGTGGCGATGTTGCTGCGCTTCGTTCCCTATGTCGGGCCGATCATCGCCGCCGCCTTGCCCGCCGCGCTCACCCTCGCCGTCGATCCCGGCTGGACCATGCTGTTCTGGGCGATGGGGCTCTTCCTCACCGCCGAGCTGATTACCGGCCAAATCGTCGAGCCCTGGCTCTACGGCCACAACACCGGGCTCTCAACGATCGCGATCGTCGTCGCCGCGGCGTTCTGGACCTGGCTGTGGGGCCCCGTCGGGCTGCTGCTCTCGACGCCGCTGACCGTCTGCCTCGTCGTGCTCGGCCGCCATGTCGAGCATCTCCAGTTCCTCGACGTGCTGCTCGGCGATCAGCCGGCGCTGGCGCCCGAGGAAAGCTTTTACCAGCGGATGCTCGCCGGCGATCCCGACGAGGCGGCGCATCAGGCCGAGGAGATGCTCAAGACCGTGCCGCTCGCCACATATTACGACGAGGTCGCGGTCAAGGGCCTCGCGCTGGCGCAGCTCGACGTCAACCGCGGCGCGCTCGATCACGAGTGCCGCGTCCGGATCAAGGACGCCGTCGACGGGCTGATCGACGACCTCTCCGATCACGCCGATCCGACGCCGCCGACCGCCAAGGAGAGCGCTGCCAAGGATGCCCCCGCGACGGTCCCGGCGCCGACGATCTTCGGCCCCGACGAGCTGGCGCCCGACTGGCGCAAGACGCCGGTCATGTGCATCGCCGGCCGCGGCTCTCTCGACGAGGCGGCGGCCGCGATGCTGGCGCAGCTGCTCGCGGCGCGCGGCATCGCCGCCAGCGTCGTCTCGAGCAGCGTCGTCTCGGCCGGCAATCTCTTCCGCCTCGACGGCGACGGCGTGCAGGTGGCGTGCCTCTCGTATCTCGAGCCCGGCGGCTACACCAATGCGCGCTTCCTCGCTCGCCGCCTGCGCCGCAAGCTGCCGCGGGCGACGATCCTCGTCGGCTTCTGGTCGTTGACCGAGGCGGAGGCGGCCGACGCGCAGCAGGCGACCGGCGCCGACGGGGTGGTGACCTCGCTGCGTCTTGCCGTCGCTCAGGTGGTCGAGGCGGCGCAGGCGGCGGCCGATCGCGCGAAGCCGGCGGAAGCGGCCGCAGAGCCCGCCGTCCTGCCCGCCGCGGAATGACGCAAGGCGCCTAGTATCCGCTATGCCTAAAGCATGAGTCGTGATTCAAGGATGCATGGCGAGAAGCATCCCTGAAGCGACCCCGATCATCCTGACTGAAGAGGAGCGCGCCCGGCTGGAGGGCTTGGCGCGCT
>JAQGID010000059.1 GCA_028291405.1 Rhodospirillales bacterium
CCGAGCGGTCGTTGAGCTCGTCGGACAGCTCCGCGAGATCGGCGAGCCCGTTGCGCTCGCAGAGCGTCGCGAGACGGTCGCCGCAGGCCTTGCCGCTCGAGACCTGCGCCGCGAGATCGCCGAACACTTGGTCGGGGGTGCGGACGTTGCGGCCGATGATCGCCTTCAGCACCGGGTTCATCGTGCCGCGCTCGTAGAACTTGAGCGGCGGCAGCCAGAGCCCTTCCTCGTGGATGTCGCGTGCGCCGGCGCCGACGCCGTAGCCGCCGATGTCGGTGTGATGGATGTTCGAGCCGATGTAGCCGACGATCGCGCCGCGGTGGAACACCGGGTTGAGGATGGTGATGTCGAAGAAATGCCCGGCCGAGAGCCACGGATCGTTGGTGATGAGGACGTCGCCGTCCTCGAGTTGGCCGTCGAACATCCGCACCAGCGTCGCGCCCGAGTTCGCCATCGCGTTGATGTGTCCCGGCGTGCCGGTGTTCGCCTGCGCCATCATCCGGCCGCGGCGATCGAAGATGGCGCAGGCGAGGTCGCCGGTCTCGCGCACGATGGGCGAGAAGGCGATGCGCTGCAGCGCCTTCGCCTGATCGCTGACGATCGAGATCAGGTTGCTCCAGAGAATCTCGAGATCGATTCCGTCCATCGTTCTTCGCCCTCTCAGAGCGCCGCGACGGGGGTCAGCGCCGCCCGCTGACGATCATCGGGTTGCGCCGCCGCCACATGCTCGACCAGCAGGCAGCCGCTCGCGTCCATTCGCGCCGTCCATCCCGGCAGGATCAGGGTCGTCGTCTCGCGCTCCTCGATCAGCGCCGGACCGGCGACGCATTGCCCCACGGCGAGGCGGTAGCGGGCGAAGACCGCATAGAGCTCGTCGCGCCGGCCGCCGTCTGCGAGCGCGACGCGCCGCTCGCCGCGCGGCGGCGATTCCTCGGACACCGGCGTCGCCGTCGCGCCGCGCAGGATGCTGGGGCCGCGGCAGGTCAGGCGCCAGCCGACGACCTCGACGGCATTGTCGGCGAGGCGCAAGCCGTATTGCGCCTCGTAGGCTGCCTCGAAGGTGCGGCGGATCATCGCCGCATCGCGTCGTGCCAGCGGATCTTCGGCAAAGTCGACCGTCACCTCGTTGGCCTGGCCGCAATAGCGGAAATCGCCGCCGAAGCTCATCCGGATGTCGCTCTCGTCGACGCCTGCCTCGGTCAGGGCCTGACGCCCCGTCGCGATCATCTCGGCGAAGAGATCGCGCGTCGCGCTCCAGTCGAGATCGGCGAGCTGCGCAAGCGCGCCGCGCACGAGATCGTAGCGCACCGGCGTCACCAGCATGCCGAAGGCCGAGAGCACGCTCGCCTGCGGCGGCACGATGACGGTGGTGCTACCGAGCAGCTCGGCGACGTAGCAGGCGTGCAGCGGCCCGGCACCGCCGAAGGCGAGCATCGGCATGCCGCGATAATCGAGGCCGCGATCGACTGCATGCGTGCGCGTCGCGGCGGCCATCGTCTCGCCGACCACGCGATAGATGCCGGCGGCGGCCTCGCTCGGCGTGACGCCCAGCTCGACGGCCAACTCCGCGAGCCGACGCCGCATCGGCGCCAGCTCGAGCCGCATGTCGCCGCCGAGGAAGTTCTCGGCGTCGAGTAACCCGAGCGCGAGATCGGCATCGGTGACGCAGATGTCCTGGCCGCCGCGGCCGTAGCAGACCGGACCGGGCGATGAGCCCGCCGAATGCGGCCCGACCTTGAGCAGAAGCATCTCGTTGCAGGCGGCGATCGAGCCGCCGCCGGCACCGATCTCGATCATGTCGATCGAGGGGACCGTCACCGGAAAGCCGCTACCGACCTTGAAGCGGTATTTGCGGTCGACCTCGAACTGGCCGGTCACGAGCGGCGCACCGGCTTCGATGATGCAGGCCTTCGCCGTCGTGCCGCCCATGTCGAAGGACAGCAGGCTGCCGAGGCCCAGACGCTCGGCGTAATAGCTCGCCGCCAGGGCGCCGGCGGCCGGCCCCGATTCGATCATGCGGACCGGAAAGCGCCCCGCGATGCCGACGCCGATGACGCCGCCGTTCGACAGCATCATCATCGGCGCATTGGGGAAGCCGCGTTCGGCGAGCGCCGCCGACATGCGCGTGAGATAGGGCCCGACGATCGGCGCCGTATAGGCGTTGATCACCGTCGTCGAAGTGCGCGGATACTCGCGGATCTGCGGCGAGACCTCGGCGGAGAGGGAAACGTGCAGCGCCGGGAAATGGCGGCGCAGCTCCTCGGCGACGGCGCGCTCGTTGACGTCGTTCCGATACGCGTTGAGGAAGCAGACCGCGACCGAGACGACGCCTTCGCGGCGCAGCGTCTCGGCGAGGTCGCGGATCGCCGCGCGGTCGACCGGCAGCGTCACCGTGCCGTCGGCGAGGACACGCTCCACCACCGGGAACGTCAGTTCCCGAGGGACAAGAGACGTCGGAAACTCGATCTGCGGGTCGTACATGTCGTAGCGGTATTCGTCGCGGATATAGAGGACGTCGCGAAACCCGGCCGTCGTGAGCAGCGCCGTTCGCGGTCCCTTGCGCTCGAGCAGCGCGTTGGTGACGATCGTCGTGGCGTGGACGACCAGGTCGTCGACCTGCGCCGGCGTCACCCCGGCCCGGCGCATCACCGACTCCGTGCCGCCGAAGAAACCTTCCAGAAGATCGTGATAGGTCGTCAGGACCTTGTCGACCCAGATTGCGCCGTCTCCGCGCCGCAACACGACGTCGGTGAACGTCCCGCCGATATCGACGGCCAGCGCATAGCTCTGCGCTGCGCCTTCCTGCGCCATCGTCGTCCTCCCGCACTCGTTGTCACGAGGCTACCGAGGATCCTATGATCGGACAAACCGATTTTCTTTATAGTTCCCATTCAATTTTTGGATTGAGACAATGGATCTCAAGGACATCGACCTCAATTTGCTGGTCGTCTTCGACGCTCTCGTCGACGCGCGCAGCGTCACCGTCGCCGGCCGGAATCTCGGGCTCAGCCAGCCGGCAATGAGCTATGCGCTCGGCAAGCTGCGCCACACCTTCAACGACCCGCTCTTCGTGCGCATCCGCAACGAGATGCTGCCGACGCCGCGCGCCGCAGAGCTTGCCGCCGCGGTCCGCTCCATTCTCGGCCAGGTCAAGACCGAGCTGCTGCAGTATCTCGATTTCGTTCCCGCCAAGACGCGGCGTACCTTCACGCTCTGCATGTCAGACATCGGCGAAATGGTCTTCCTGCCGACGCTGACGCGCGTCCTCTTCGAAGAGGCGCCCGAGGCCTCGCTCAACGCCGTCTACATGGATCCCGCCGCGCTGGTCGAGGCGATGGAGGCGGGCACGGTCGATCTCGCGATGGGATATTTCCCCGATCTGCAGAACGCCGGACTCTATCAGCAGCTTCTGTCGACGAGCGGCTTCCTCTGCGTCGCGCGCAGCGACAACTCATACGTGAAGGGAAAGCTGACCCTGGCGCGGTTCCTCGATGCGCCGCATGTCGCGGTGCACGCCGCCGGACGCAGCCGCGAGCTCTTCGACCGGACCATGGCGAAGGCCGGGCATCGTCGCTCGATCCCCGTTACCGTCCCGCATTTCCTCAGCCTGCTCGAGCTCGTGCCGCGGACCGACCTGATCGCGACGGTCCCGACGGTGCTGGCCGAGTATATGTCGCGCATCGCCGATACGAAGATGCATCCCTTGCCGATGCCGTCGCCACGCTTCGCCGTGAAGCAGTTCTGGCATCGGCGCTTTCACGCCGACCCCGCCAATCGCTGGATCCGCGGCGTCGTGCGTCGGCTCTTTCAGCACAAATAGCCGCGGCGGCTCAGCCGCCGCCGACTCAGCGGCCAACCGACTCCAGCTGCGCCGCGACGCCCGGCCGCGCCGTCGGCGCGGCGGTCTCCTGGACCTCATCCGTCACGACCTTGAAGCTGATGAGCGTGTTCGGGCCGAAGGTCGTGGTGATCGCGACATCCGTCGCGTCGCGGCCGTAGGCCATCGGGATGCGGCCGATCCGCGGCGTGTTGTGCCGCGCGTCGAAGGTATACCAGCGGCCGTTCAGATAGGCCTCGAACCAGCCGCTGAAATCCATCGGCGCATCGACCGGCGGGATGCCGATGTCGCCGAGATAGCCGGTGCAATAACGCGCCGGGATGTTCATGCAGCGGCAGAAGGTGATCGCGAGATGCGCGAAGTCGCGGCAGACGCCCTGCCGCTCGTTATAGGCCTCCCACGCCGTCTTGGTCGGCCGCGCATGCTGATAGCCGAAGGCGAGATGATTGTGGACGAAGTCGCAGATCGCCTGCACCCGCGCCCAGCCCGGCAGCGTATTGCCGAAGAGCGACCAGGCGATGTTCGAGAGATGATCGGTCTCGCAATAGCGGCTGCCGAGGAGATAGGCCAGCACGCGGCTCGGGAGATCCTCGACCGCGTCCTGCCGCGCGTCGAGCACCACCGGATCGGGCGCGCCGCCGTCGCCGATGATGAAATCGCTGGAGATCGTCAGCCGCCCGGCGGGCGCCACGATGCGGGTGCAGATGTTGTCGAAGCCGTCGCGATAATCGCTCGCCGCCGCCGGGCGATCGAAGACGATGCGATGTGGGGTCCGCAGCGACGAGATCCGCGACGGGTGGATGCTCAGCATCAGCACCATCGGCGTCGGATTCGGACAATCGAAGACGATCTCGTAACCGGCGCGGATCTGCATCGAACTCTTCTCCACAATAGGTGCGGGAGACTCGCCGAGAGAACCGCCACGAGAATGCATCCGGCTCGACGAGGTTCCGATCAAAACATCGCGAAACCCGCCCCGGTTCCGTAAAATTTCGCGAAGGCATTGCGAAATGGCGCACTTCGATAGGGAAAGCCCATTAGCGATGCGGCCAATTGGCAATCATCCCTTGATTGATCGCTCCAGATTATTTCGCCGAAATCTATGAAGTGTGATGAAAACGACGCCAATGGACGTCTCTACTGAGGCAGAACCCAGCAATCCCTTGGATCTGCACTGGCTTCTGCTTCGGAAAGCAGCGCCTTTCGACTATTTCGCGGGCAGGCGGCGCAGCGCTTCCTGAAGGGCCAGCGCCAGGCGCTCGGCCCATACCGTCTGGCCCGCCGGCTCGGCAATCAGATCCTGGCGGACCTCGATCTCGACATGCGGCAGGCCTCGCCGCTCGCCATGGACCGGGATCGTGTAGTCGGAATCGTCGGAGAGGGCGTAGGGCGCGTTGTCGCCGATTTCGATCCCGGGCTCGGCGCGGAGCAGCTCGAGCAGCGTGGCGGCGACGCGCCGGTCGCGGTTGTAGAGGATGCCGGCGTGGAGCGAGCGCGCGACGTCGAGGTAGACCGGCGTGAAGCTGTGCATCGCGACCAGCACCGTCGCCAGCCCGGCGGCGCTGCGGCGGTCGAGCTCGGCGGCGATGCAGTCGTGGTAGGGACGGAAGATCTCATCGTGCCGCGCCTGGCGCGCCGCCGGGTCGAGACCGCGATTGCCGGGAATTTCGGTGCACTCGCTGAGCTCGGCGATCGAGCTCGGCGCCGCCGGCGGGCGGTTGCAGTCGATCGCCAGCCGCGAGTAGCTCTGCCGGATGACGACGCCGCCGAGCAGCGTCCCGAGACGCATCGCGACGGCGCCGGCCCCGATGTCCCAGGCGATGTGCCGCTGCAGCTCGCTCGCGGGCAGGCCGAGCGAGCCGAGCGACCGCGGCAGCAAACGTCCGGCATGATCGCAGACGATGACGAAGGGCGAGCGTCCGTCGCCGGCGTCGACGGCGACGGGCGCGGGCTCGTCGGCGGCGAGAAGTCGGATCGGCGCCTGGCTCACCGCCGGCTCAGCGGCCCGACGGGCTCTTCACCATCGGAATCGTGTCGATCTCGACGTTGTAGAGGTGCCCGTCGCGCTTCTCGACGCGGCGGATATAGACGTTCTGGACGATGTCGCGCGTCTCCGGGTCGATCATGATCGGACCGCGTGGGCTCTCGAACTTGACCTGCTTGATCAGCTCCATCGTCTTGTCGGGGTCGAGCTTGCCGTTCTGCGCCTTGACGAGATCGTAGACCGCATGCATCGCGTCCCAGCCGGCGACAGAGAAGAAGTCCGGCCGCGCGTCGGGACCGCCGACCTCCTTGACGCCCTTGACGAACGCAGCGTTCAGCGGCGAATCGTGCGCGTCCGAGTAATGGTAGGCGGTGATCATCCCGACCGCGGCGTCGCCGATCGCGTCGAGCGAGGGCTCGTCGGTCAGGTCGCCGGTCGCCAGCAGCTTGACGCCGGCATCGAACAGGCCGGCGTCCTTATAGGCCTTGAGAAAGGCGTTCGACTGCGCGCCCGATGGCAAGAAGACGAAGACCGCATCCGGCTTCGCATCGCGGATGCGCTGGATATAGGCCGAGAAATCGGGGTTCTGCAGCGGCATCTTGACCTCGTCGGCGATCTTGCCGCCAGCCTCGGTATAGGCGCGCTTGTAGAATGTCCCGGCGTCGATCCCGGGCCCGTAGTCGGCATACATGACGATCGTCGACTTGATGCCGTTCTTGACCGCCCACTGGCCGAGCGGCGCGGCGATCTGGCCGGTGGTGAAGCCGAAGCGCGCCATGTAGGGGGCGTTGGCGATGATCCCGGCGGTCGCGCCGTTGACCACGAGAATCGGCGTCTTCGCCTGGGTCGAGACCGGCCCGGCGGCCAGCACGTTCGGCGTGTAGTCGAGCCCGATGATGAGATCGACCTTGTCGCGGACGATGAGCTCCTGAACCTGGCGCTTGACGAGGTCGGGCGCCGGCCCGCCGGTATCGCGCTTGATCAGCTCGATCTTGCGGCCGGCGACGGTGTCGCCGTTCTGCTTCATGTAGAAATCGAGCGCCTGGTCGAGGGCGCGGCCGTTCATCGGCGACGGGCCGGTATAGCTCGAGACGATGCCGATCTTGAGCGGCGGCTCTGCGGCCTGCGCCGTCGAGCCCGCGATCAGCACGGCGGCGGCGACCAATGCGAACTTCGTCGTCATTCCCCTCTCCTCGGTTTTGAATGCAGGTCGAACCAGGGGCGATCCCGGCCGCGCGCCGCGGCCGGGATCGTGCTGGCGGTCAGCGGCCGGCCGGGCTCGTCACCATCGGGATCGTATCGATCTCGACGTTGTAGAGATGGCCGTCGCGCTTCTCGACGCGGCGGATGTAGACGTTCTGGACGATGTCGCGGGTCGCCGGATCGATCATGATCGGGCCGCGCGGGCTCTCGAACTTGACCTGCTTGATCAGCTCCATCGTCTTGTCAGGATCAAGCTTGCCGTTCTGCGCCTTGACCACGTCGTAGACCGCGTGGATCGCGTCCCACGCCGCCACCGCCTGGAAGTCCGGCCGCGCGTCGGCGCCGCCGACTTCCTTGTAGGCCTTGACCCATTCCTTGTTCATTGGCGAGTCGTGCGCGTCGGAATAATCGTAGGAGGTGATCATCCCGACCGCGGCATCGCCGATCGCGTCGAGCGACGGCTCGTCGGTCAGGTCGCCGGTCGCCAGCAGCTTGATGCCTGCGTCGAAAAGGCCGGCGTCCTTGTAGGCCTTGAGAAAGGCGTTCGACTGCGCGCCCGACGGCAGGAAGACGAAGACGCCGTCCGGCTTGGCATCCTTGATGCGCTGGATATAGGCCGAGAAGTCCGGGTTCTGCAGCGGCATCTTGACCTCGTCGGCGACCTTGCCACCGGCCTCGGCATAAGCGCGCTTGAAGAACGTGCCGGCGTCGATGCCCGGCCCGTAATCGGCGTACATGACGATCGTCGATTTGATGCCGTTCTTGACCGCCCACTGGCCGAGAGGCGCCGCGATCTGGCCGGTGGTGAAGCCGAAGCGCGACATGTAGGGCGCGTTGGCGATGATGCCGGCCGTCGCCGCGTTGACGATCAGGATCGGCATCTTGGCCTGGGTCGAAACCGGCCCCGCGGCAAGCGCGTTCGGCGTGTAGTCGATGCCGACGATGAGGTCGACCTTGTCGCGGACGATGAGCTCCTGGACCTGGCGCTTGACGAGGTCGGGTGCCGGCCCGCCGGTATCGCGCTTGATGAACTCGACCTTGCGGCCGGCGACGGTGTCGCCGTTCTGCTTGACCCAGAGGTCGAGTGCGATGTCGACGGCCTTGCCGTTGACGGCGGAGGGACCGGTGTAGCTGGTGATGATGCCGACCTTGAGCGGCGGCTCGGCGGCATGCGCCGCGGCCCCGGCCAATACGGCCGCGGCGGCGATCATGGCGAGTTTGAACTTCATGCGTCGTCTCCCGGGTTTTAGATTGTCGATTGGAACCATTCTAGCCCACCCCACCGTTGCCGTCAGCTTGCCTCGATGACGCGGACGCCGACGTAGCGGTCGATCAGATCGTTGCTCTCGAGCAGCGCGGCGCTCGGCCCCTCGTGCACCAGCCGGCCGCGATCGAGGATGATGGCGCGATCGGTGAGGCGCAGCGCGAACTCGGCGTGCTGCTCGACCAGGACGATGCTCAGCCCTTCCTCCTGCATCATCCGGCGGATCGCTTCGGCGACCTCGGCGACGACGACCGGCGCCAACCCCTCCAACGGCTCGTCGAGCAGGATCAGCGTCGGATTGGCGATGAGGGCCCGGGCGATCGCCAGCATCTGCTGCTCGCCGCCGGAGAGCTGGTTGCCCATGTTGCGGCGACGCTCCTCCAGACGCGGGAAGAACTGGAAGACCCGCTGGCGCGTCCACGGCCCCTTCTTGGCGCCGACGATGAGGTGCTCGTCGACGGTCAGCGATGGGAAGACCTCGCGCTCCTGCGGAACCCAGCCGAGGCCGAGCCGTGCCCGGCGATGCGGCGGCGCGCCGGCGATCTCGGTGCCGCGGAAGCGGATGGTGCCGGCGCGATGACGGGTATGGCCCATCAGCGTCAGCATCAGCGTCGACTTGCCGGTGCCGTTGCGGCCGAGCACGGCGAGCGAGCCGCCGGCCGGGATGGAAAACCCGATGTCATCGAGCACGACGGCATCGCCGTAGCCGGCGGTCAGGCCGCGAACATCCAGCAATGCCTCAGACATGACCGCTCCCAAGATAGACTTCGCGGACCAGCGGGTCGGAGGCGATCTCGTGCGGCGTGCCCTCGCGCAGGATGCGCCCGGAGACCAGCACGGTGATGCGTTCGGCGAAGCGGAAGACGAGCTCCATGTCGTGCTCGATGAACAGCACCGCGATGTCGCGCGGCAGCTCGGCGAGCGCCCGGAAGAGCTCGGCGCTCTCCTTCGCGGGAACGCCGGCGGCGGGCTCGTCTAGCAGCAGGACCCTTGGCTGCGAGGCGAGCGCCAGGGCGATCTCGACGAGCCGCTGGCGGCCATAGGCCAATTCGCGCGTCGGCCGGCGCGCGTCGCCGGCGAGGCCGAGCCGCTCGAGGATGACGGCGGCCTCATCGATCGCCTGGCGGCACGCCGACACCGCGCGCCACATGTTCCCGCCGAACCCGAGCCGCTCGCTGACGGCGAGCGTCGTCGCCTCCATCGGCGTCATCTCGGGAAAGAGCGTGTTGATCTGGAAGGTGCGCACGAGGCCGCGCTTGACCCGCGCCTCGGCCGGCAACGGCGTCACGTCGGCGCCGTTCAACAGGACGCGGCCGCTCGACGGCTCGAGCGCGCCGGTCATCAGATTGATCAGCGTCGACTTGCCGGCGCCGTTCGGTCCGATCAGCGCATGGCGCGCCCCTTGCGGCAGCACGAAGTCGATGTCGCTCGCGACCGCCAGCGCGCCGAAGCTGCGGCACAGGCGCTCGGTCGAGAGCGCCGGCGCAAGAGTGGACGCGAGAACGGCGGGCGCGGGTGCGGCGGTCACTTGGCGCCTCCCCGGCGGAAGATCGCCGCCCAGGCTCGCGTCGTCACCCCGACGACGCCGCCCTTGCCGAAGGCGACGACGACGCAGAGCAGCAGCCCAATCCAGAAATACCAATAGACCGGGTCGCTCGCCGAGAGGAAATCCTTGGCGATCATGAAGAGCGCGGCGCCCACGAAGGCGCCGTAGAGCGTCCCGGCGCCGCCGAGTACGAGCATGATCAGGACGCCGGCCGAGCGGTCGAAGCTCAGCACCTCGAGCCCGACGAACTGCGTCGTCTGCGCCAGCAGCCCGCCGGCGACGCCGGCGAGGGCGGCCGAGATGGTGAAGATCGCGATGACCCGGCTGCGCACCTTGATGCCGAGCGACGGGACTCGCTTCGTATTCTCCTTGATGCCGCGCAGCGACAGGCCGAAGGGCGAGTGGACGAGACGGCGAGCCGCGAGGAAGCAGAGGAAGGCGATCGCCAGCGCATAGAGGAAGGCGGTGCGGCCGAAGATGTCCCAGTCGAAGAGACCGAGCACCGGCGCGATGTCGACGCCCTGCAGCCCATCGTCGCCGCCGGTGAGAGACTGCGCCTGATTGGCGCCCTCGTGCAGCATGACGCCGATGCCGAGCGTCACCATCAGCAGCGCGATGCTCTGCAGGCGCGCGATGACGAGGCTGCAGACCAGACCGACGGCGCCGGCGACCAGCCCGGCGACGACGAGGCCGCTCAGCGGCTCGTGCCAGCCGTGCTTGCCGAGCAGCCCGGCGGTATAGGCGCCGAGGCCGAAGAAGGCGGCGTGGCCGAGCGAGGCCATGCCGGTATAGCCGAGCAGCAGATCGAGCGAGAGCGCGAAGAGGCCGCTGATCACGACCTGGCTCGCCAGCGTCAGATATTCCGGGAAGAGATAGACCACCGACAGCGCGGCCAGCCAGAAGACCGTCTCCGGCCAGCGCCAGCGCTCGTGCTCGGCAAAGATCGCGCGCGGCGAAGCCGCCTCCGTCACCATCGCCCGGCTCACCATCATGATCTCACCGGCGTCCGTAGAGTCCATTGGGGCGCCACAGCAGGATCGCGACCATCAGCGCATAGATGATGAAGGCGCCGGTCGTCGGCACGTAATACTTGCCGGCGGCGTCGCACAGCCCGAGCACGATCGCCGCGATGACGCTGCCCTTGATCGAACGCGAGCCGCCGATCGCCACGACGATCAGCACGTAGACGAGATAGCGGAAGGGGAAATAGGGGTCGAGCCCGAGCAGGTTCATGCTGAGCGCGCCGCCGAGCCCTGCCAGCCCGCCGCCCGCCGCGAAAGCGCCGGTGAAGAGGAGATCGACGTTGACGCCGCAGCTCGCCGTCATGCGGCGGTTGTCGACCGCCGCCCGGATATGGGCGCCGAGGCTGGTCCATTCGATGGTGACGACGAGGATCACCGTGATCGCCGCGCCCATCCCGAGGATGAAGAGGCGATAGAGGCTGAAGCCGAGAGGTCCGACGGCGATCTCGCCGCTGAGATAGGGCGGCATGGCGATCGACTGCGGCGCGGCGCCCCAGAAATAGGTCGCGCCGGCGATCGAGATATAGATGAGGCCGATCGTCAGCAGCACCTGGTCGAGCTCGCCGGCGCGGTAGAAATAGCGGAAGACGAGGCGTTCGACGACGACGCTAGCGATCGCCACGGCGACGAAGGCGGCCGGCAGCGTCGCGAGGAACGGCCAGCCCGCCTTGATCATGAGCTGCGCCGCGACGTAGCCGCCCAGCATCGCGAAGGAGATGTGCGCCATGTTGGCGAAACCCATCAGCCCCATGGTGATCGACAGGCCGCCTGCGATGAGAAACAGCAGCATGCCATAGGCCAGGCCGTTGAAGATCACGTTGGCGAAGGGGACGATCATCTCGGCGGCGTCATCAGTCGGTCATGTTGGCGGTGGCGCGCCAAGTAGCAGAACCGGCCCGTGTCAACAATAGGGTCCTCGCAGGATTCCGCGGATCGCAGTCAGATTCCGGCGTACCAGGCGTAGCCGCGGTCTTCCCAATAGCCCCCACCGCCGCCCGCGATGCGCGTGAGGTCGTCTACTACCTCTACACGCATGACGTATTTCGCCATCTTGTAGCCGAGTTGGTTCTCGACGCGCAGCCGCAACGGCGCGCCGTAAGGTATCGGCAAGGCGGCGCCGTTCATCGCATAGGCGAGGATCGTCTGCTCGCGGAAGGCGTCGACGAGATCGATGCTCTCGTAATAGGACGCCGGCGCCTCGAAGCCGCCGCCGAGGGAATCGGCGCAGTGGAAGACGATGTAGCGGGCATTGGGCTTGAGCCCGACCGTGTCGAGCAGGGCGCTCAGCCGCACGCCGGTCCATTTGCCGATGCAGCTCCAGCCCTCGACGCAATCGTGCCGCGTGATCTGGGTGCGCGACGGCATGGCCGCGAGCTCGGCAAGCGAGAAGCTCGTCGGCCGCTCGACCAACCCGTCGACCGCCAGCCGCCACGAGGCGAAATTCTCGCGCGCCAGCGCCTGGTAGGCGGGATCGTCGGGCTCGCTGGTGCCGTTGCTGCGGAAACGTGGCGATATCTCGGCCTCGGTGTACTCCGGCGCCAGCGCCTGCCGCCCCGCCAGCAGGCGCTGCACCCGCAAATTGGCGCCCTCGGCGCTGGCGAGCAGGCTGCGGAACCAGTCGCTCGACGATAATTTGTCGCAGCCGGCGAGCGGCAGCGCGGCCGCCGCCGCGGCGGCGCGGAGCAGCAGTCGGCGCTCGATCGTGCCTCTATCGTCCATCGCTTGCCTCCTCCTCCTCGACGACGTAGCGCCCGGTGATCATCGAGCGCAGATTGTTCCAGACGCCCGAGACGAGGACCATCACGAGATGGACCAGCACGAAGGCGACGAGCGTCCATGCCGCAATGAAATGCACGGTCCGCGCCGACTGCCGGCCACCGAAGACATCGAGCAGGACGGGAAAACCCGCATCGATCTGCGGCGACATCGCCAGCCCGGCGAGGACGATCAGCGGCAGCAGGACGAAGATGACGAGAAGATAGGCGAGCTTTTGCAGCACGTTATAGTGCTCCGCCTCCTTCCCCTTGGGAAAGCGAAGGCGCAGATGGTCGCGGATCGAGCGGCCGATATGGGCCAGGTCGTGCCGCGTCGGCAGCAGGTCGCGCCCGAGATGGCGGCTCGCCAGCGCATAGGCGAGGTAGGCGGCGCCGTTGAGGACGAGGAGCCAGGCGAAGAAAAAATGCCAGAGCCGGCCCGTCGCGAGATCCTGATAGCTGGGGATCGTCGCCCAGGACGGGAAGCCGCGCTCGACCGGCCGGCCGTTTGCGCTGAACGACAGGCCGAGGACCCCGGTCGTCGTGATCTCATGGCCGAGCACCGTGGTGACGCCGATCCCCGTCCCGTCCGGTGCATCCGCCGCCGTCATTGCCAGCAGCGGGTGCTCGAAATCGGATTTGTCGCCCCAATAGAGCGCCGGATGCGCGTTGAAGATCTGCAGCCCGCTCATCAGCAGCAGCGTCAGGGACAGCACGTTGAGCCAATGCGTCAGGCGCACCGCGAGAGCGTGTCGGTAGATGGAGCGTCGCGGTGCCGCGGCGTCCACATGATCCTGGCTCATGGTCGACCTCCGGGGTCCAGACGCCTGTTACAACGATGCTCAACCACGTGCCGCACAAGTTTATGTGATCCGTGCCGGGAATGCACCGGCATCGCCGCGGATTGGACAAATCGGTCCCCGGTCCATATATTCTTAGAGAGCTAAGTTTTCAGGAGGACGCGATGCTGACCGCCGAGGAAAATGACCTGCTTTGCCGCGTTGAAGGCCCGTCGGCGATGGGCCGGCTGATGC
>JAQGID010000079.1 GCA_028291405.1 Rhodospirillales bacterium
ACGGGAATTCGGAGCAGGTTTTTGACGCGGTACAGCAATTTCGATTTCCTGCGCCTCGCCGCAGCGGTTGCGGTCATCTTCTCGCACGCCTTTCTCATCGCCGAGGGCGACCAGTCGCGCGAGTACTTCAACGTGCTGAACGGCCAGCAGGGCGTTCTCGGGCTGCTCGGCGTCTTCGTCTTCTTCGCGATCAGCGGTTTTTTGATCGCCCAAAGCTATGAGACGGCGCCATCGCCGTGGCGCTTCACCGCGGCGCGCCTGCTGCGCATCTTTCCCGGCCTCGCCGTCTGCCTCGTGCTCTGCAGCTTCGTGCTGGGCCCGTTCGTCACCAGCCTCGGGATCGCGGAGTATCTGCAGCATCCACGGACTTGGCTTTTCGTCATTCGCAACCTCGCGCTGCTCTCCGACGACGAGTCTCTGCCGGGCGTCGTCTTCGTCGACAATGCATCGGGCACGGTCGTGACCGGCACGCTGTGGACGCTGCGCTATGAGGTTTATTGCTATCTCATGGTGCTCGTCCTCGGCGTCGCGCGGCTGCTGACGCTGCGCGTCGCCGCGGCGATCTTCGTCGTCGCCATGCTGGCGAACCTCCTCAACATCGACGACGCGATCGGGGCGCGCTACGGCGCGGCGCTTGATCATCTCGGGATCGCTGGCGCGGCGCTCAAGGAATGGTTCGACGCCTCGGGGTTTCTCTGGCTGATGCCGGCCTTCGCCGCTGGCATGTGCCTCTATTTCCTGCGCGACCGCGCCGGCCCGCGCAACGCGCTGGCCCTCGCCGCCCTCGCCGGCGTCGTCGCGACGGTGGTGCTCGGCAAGATGCTGCTGCTCTTCCCGCTGTTCGGCTCCTATTTGACGCTGCATCTCGCGACGGCACCGGGGATCCGCCTGCCGGCGATCGGGCGGTACGGCGATTTCTCCTACGGTCTCTACATCTACGGCTGGCCGGCCGAGGCGCTGACCGTTTGGCTGCGCGGCGGCCATGCGGCGTGGTACGAGGTCTGCGCCGGCGGGCTGGTGATCGGCCTCGCGCTGTCGTTCCTCTCGTGGCATCTCATCGAGAAGCGCGCTTTGCGGCTGAAGCCGCGGCGCGCGGCGTTCGACGCTTCACTGCTGGTTCAGGCGGCGGACTGAACCGCCGCTCGCCGCTGTCACGCCTTCTCGACGAAAGCGTCCATCACCTTCTTGTCGCCGGCCTTCTCGAAGGCGATCGCCAGCTTGTTGTCCTCGACCGACTGGATTGTGCCGTAGCCGAACTTTTGGTGGAAGACGCGGTCACCGGGGCTGAAGCCACCAACCCGCTTGAGCTCGGCGCCGCGCAGCGGCTCGCGGCGCGCCTCGATCAGCGGCGGGCGACGCAGGCCGAAGGATTGACCACGGCCGGAGTCGCCCCATGAAGCCTGGGTGGGAGCACCGCCGAAGCCCCAGTCGCTACGGCCGCCGTAATTCTCGTGGCGCGTCGTCTGCAGCCCCGGCTCGGTGAGAATCTCGATGTCGCCCGGCGGCAGCTCGGCGATGAAGCGCGACGGAATCGCCGCCTGCCACTGGCCGTGGATGCGGCGGTTGGCGGCGAAGGAGATCGCGGCGCGGCGGCGGGCGCGGGTCAGCCCGACATAGGCGAGGCGCCGCTCCTCCTCGAGCCCTTTGAGCCCGGTCTCGTCCATCGAGCGCTGGCTGGGGAACAGCCCCTCCTCCCAACCGGGCAGGAAGACGTTGTCGAACTCGAGCCCCTTGGCGCTGTGCAGCGTCATGATGTTGACCATGTCGGCGCCCGTTTCAGAGACGGTCTCCATGACCAGCCCGACATGCTCGAGGAAGCCGCCGAGATTCTCGAATTCTGCCATCGCGACGACGAGCTCGCGCAGATTTTCCAGCCGTCCCGGCGCCTCGACCGATTTGTCCGCCTGCCACATCGCGGTATAGCCCGACTCGTCGAGCACGATCTGCGCCAGCATCGGATGCGCCACCTCGAGGCCGCGCCAGCGCGCGATGTCGGCGAGGAAGGTCGCGATCGCCTTGCGCGCCGCCGGCTTGAGGTCGTCGCCGGCGACGAGACGTTCGGCGGCGACGCTCAACGGCACCAGCATCTCGCGGGCGAGCCGATGCAGTGTCTGCAAGGTCGCGTTGCCGATGCCGCGGCGCGGCGTGTTCACGACGCGCTCGAAGGCGAGGTCGTCGGCCGGCTGATGGATCAGCCGGAGATAGGCCAGCGCGTCGCGGATCTCCTGGCGCTCGTAGAAGCGCGGGCCGCCGATGACGCGATAGGGTAGGCCGAGGGTGACGAAGCGCTCCTCGAACTCGCGCGTCTGGAAGCCGGCGCGCACCAGGATCGCCGTCTCGGCGAGCTTGTCGCCTTGGCGCTGCAGCGCCTCGATCTCGTCGCCGACCCAGCGCGCCTCCTCGTCGGCGTCCCAGACGCCACGCAGCCGCACCTTGTCGCCGCCGTTCGCCTCGGTCCACAGCGTCTTGCCGAGCCGCCCCTGGTTGTGTGCGATCAGCGCTCCGGCAGCGGCGAGGATCGGCGGGGTCGAGCGGTAGTTCTGCTCGAGCCGGATGATCTCGGCGCCGGGGAAATCCTTCTCGAAACGCAGGATGTTGCCGACCTCGGCGCCGCGCCAGGAGTAGATCGCCTGGTCGTCGTCGCCGACGCAGCAAAGGTTGCGATGGCCCTGCGCCAGCAGCCGCAGCCAGAGGTATTGCGAGACGTTGGTATCCTGGTACTCGTCGACCAGCAGGTAACGGAAGCGGCGCTGATACTCCTGCAGCACCTCATGATGGCCGGTGAAGAGCGTCAGATTGTGCAGCGTCAGATCGCCGAAATCGACGGCGTTCAGCGTCGCGAGCCGCTCCTGATACGCCTTGTAGAGAGCGACGACCCGCCCACCGGCGAAGTCGAACCCCTCTTCCGGCGG
>JAQGID010000086.1 GCA_028291405.1 Rhodospirillales bacterium
GCGCCGCTTCGGCGATCTCGGGCCGGCATTGGCGGATGCCGTGCTGGCGCGGATGCGCCGCTGGGGGCCGGTGCTGCGCTTCTGCAGCGAGGGGATCCGCGCGACGGTGGTCGGCGCTTCGCAGAACACGGTGCAGGTCAGCGGCACGACGATCGTCGTCGATCCGCCGAGCGTGCTGCCGTTGCACGGGATGGCAGTGTTGGCTCCCGATCTGCCGCTCGATCGGGAAGCGCTCGAACCCGAAGCGATCGCAGGCGCGATCCGCGACACGCTGGGGCGCTTGGATCTCGCCGATGCTGATGCGCCGGTGGTGCTGTACTACCGGTTTCGCGGTTCCGCCACCCACGCAAGGCTCGACGCGCTGTGCCGCGGGATCTGCCGCGGCCTTGGCGACCTGCTGGCGCGCGGCCTGCCGCTGGTCCTGGTCGGGAAGGGCGACATCGGCGGGCTGGTCGGGCTGCACTGCCGCGCCGAGCTCGGGATTACGGTTCCGATCGTGTCGATCGATGGCATCGAGCTGCGCGAGTTTGATTACTGCGACATCGGCCTGCCGCTCGACCTGGCCGGCGCGCTGCCCGTCGTCATCAAGTCGCTGGTCTTCCCGGTCGCCGCACCGCGCAAGGCCGGTACGCCGGAAAACGTTACGCGCGCGACCACACCGGGCGCTTGACATCGACCATATCGAGTTCAATCCTGCCGGAACAACGTCCAGCGGGGCGACCGCTGGCGCGACATTGGAGTTCACTACGGTTTCCTCGAGCGACAGCGCCAAGATCGATGCCGCCACCGACGCGCCGCACGCGGTCGCCGACCATGCCTACGGACAGGACCTCAACCATCTCCACAAGCCTGGCGCGTCCTATGATCACGAACACGATCATTTCGACGATGATGGGCCGTTGGAGGAGAATCCCCTGTGGATCGCCGATCACGTCTCGCTGATCAGCGTCGGCATCGACATCGGCTCCTCCGGCACGCAGGTGATCTTCTCGCGCGTCAACCTGCGCCGCATGGGCGAGGACATGTCGAGCCGCTATTTCGTCACCTCGCGCGAGACGCTGTTCGAAAGCCCGGTGGCGCTGACCCCATATCAAAGCGAGACGCGCATCGACGAGAGCGCGCTCGGGGACATCATCGACGGCGCCTATCACGCCTCCGGCCTGAAACCGGAGGACATCGACACCGGCGCGGTGATCCTGACCGGTGAGGCGCTTCGGCGCGAGAATGCCGAGGCGATCTCCGCCATTCTCGCGGAGAAAGGTGGCGATTTCGTCTGTGCCACCGCCGGCCATCATATGGAGGCGATGCTCGCCGCCTACGGCTCCGGCGCCGCCGGCGTCTCGAGCGACACCGGCCGGCGCGTCCTTAACATCGACATCGGCGGCGGCACGACGAAGCTCGGCGTGATCGAGAACGGCCGGGTCGTCAGTACTGCGGCGTTCCACGTCGGCGGAAGGCTGATGGTGGTCGACGCGGCGGGCCGGCTGACGCGGCTGGATCCCGCCGGCCAGCATCTCGCCCATATGGCGGGGTTTCACTGGCATCTCGGCGACACTGTCACGCGGGGCGACCTGGCGTGCGTCGCGGAATGGATGGCGGGGGCGGTGATCCGCGCGGTGCGCGACCGCGCGCCAGCGCCGGAGATCGCCGGCCTTTTCCTGACCGATGCGCTGGCGACGACGGGTCCGATCGATTCGGTCATGTTCTCGGGCGGGGTCGCGGAATACGTTTACGGTCGCGAGGACCGAGATTTCGGCGACATGGGAAGACTGTTCGGCACCGCAATCCGCCGGCATCTCGATTCGGGGGCGCTACCGTGGACGCTGCTGCCGGCACGGGCCTGCATCCGCGCGACGGCGCTCGGCGCCTCGGAATATTCGATCCAGCTCAGCGGCAACACGATCTCGATCAGCAACCCCGGCGCCCTGCTGCCGCGGCGGAATCTGCAGGTGCTGGCGCCGCCCTTCGACTTCGCCGGCGACATTGATCCCGCGGCGTTCGCCGCTGCCGCCGCGGCGCATTTCACCGCCTTTGATCTCGTCGAGGGCGCGCAGGACGTCGCAATCGCGCTGCGCTGGCGCGGCCTGCCGGAATACGGACGAGTGGCGGCGCTGGCGCAAGCGGTGATCGCGGCAATCCCGAACACGATCGCTGCGGGGCGGCCGATCTATCTCATCCTCGACGGCGACCTCGCGCAGACGCTCGGCGCCGTCCTGCGCGAGGACTTCCGGCTGGGCAACGACATCCTGGTCATCGACGGCGTCGTGCTGTGGGATTTCGACTACGTCGATCTCGGCCGCATCCGACTGCCGTCGGGGACTGTTCCCGTGACGGTGAAGTCGCTGGTATTTGGCCAGGACGGCGGCGCCAAGCCTGATGCCCCCTATCACGACCACGATCATCATCACCACCACGACCATGGCCACACGCACGACCATGGTCACACGCATGGACACGCTCCGCACGACGAGGGATAAAGCATGGCCAAGGACGCAATCGTCTCCGACGAGATGGCGAAGAAATTCGCGACCGAGAAGGACAGCGCCTACACGCGCTGGGTGCGCGCCGAAGGGCTCGACATCATCGCCGCCCACTATGTCCCGAACCTGCACAATGTCGAGCTGAAGCCCTGGGCGCGGCGCGGCGGCAAGGGCGTCTACATCAACCACGAAGCCTCGCGCACCTCGAACGACTGCTACGTGCTCGAGATCGCGCCGGGCGGCAAGGTGGCGCCGCAGCGCCAGCTGTTCGAGGAGATGATCTACGTGCTCGACGGCCGCGGCTCGACCGTGGTGTGGAACGACGCCGGCAAGCGCATGAGCTTCGAGTGGAAAGCCGGCGCGATGTTCGCCATTCCGCTCAACGCCTGGCACCAGCATTTCAACGGCTCCGGTACGCAAGCGGCGCGCTACGTCGCCGTGACCAATGCGCCGCCGGTGATCAACCTCTACGAGGATGTCGACTTCGTCTTCAACACGCCCTTCGACTTCAAGAACCGCTTCAACGGCGAGCCGGATTATTTCGCCAACAAGGGTGAGCAGAAAGGCCTGCTCCTCGAGACGAACTTCGTCGCCGACGCGATCAACCTGCCGCTGATCTCGGCCAAGGAGCGCGGTGCCGGCGGTGGCCATATCCGCTTCAACATGGCCAGGGGTTCGATGAACAGCCACATCTCGCAATTCCCGATAGGCACCTATAAGAAAGCGCATTGTCACGGACCCGGCGCCCACGTGATCATCATGAGCGGCGAGGGCTATTCGCTGATGTGGCCGGAAGGCGAGGAGCCGCAGCGCTACGAATGGCAGGAAGGCTGCATGATCGTCCCGCCGAACCTTTGGTTCCACCAGCACTTCAACACCGGCACGACGCCGAGCCGTTACCTCGCCTTCAAGCACGAGACGGTCTCGATCCGCAACGCGCAAGGCGTTCCCAAGGCCTGGATCAGCCGGCGTCTCGGCGGCGACCAGATCGACTATGCGGACGAGCAGCCGCTGGTCCGCCGCCTCTTCGCCGAGGCGCTGGCCAAGCACGACCTGAAGCCGCGCATGGACGAGGCCTACGCGACTGAGCTGGTGGATCTGCCGAAGGCGTCGTAGCGGGGGGCCGACCTTCCTTTCCTCCCCCCTTGAGGGGCAGGTCGGCAACGCGAAGCGTTGACGGGTGGGGGGTGCTGCCGGCCCAGAACTCGTTCTTGACGCGCTTCGCGCTTGTCCCCCCACCTGACGAAGCCCGCGGCTTCGGCCATCCTCCCCCTCAAGGGCGGAGGAAAAGATCCAGCGCTTTCGGCGCCTAATTCATCATCTTCCCCGCCTCGAGCGCGAGGTCCGGCGGGGTCCGGTAGGTGTCGGTGACCAGCTTCTGCACCTCCGCGCCGTCGACCGGGTCGATCTCGAGCTGCGCCTGCTCGGCGTCGGCGAGGAATTCCGGGTCCTTCATCGTCGCCATGAATGCCTCGCGCAGCGCCGCGAGCCGCTCGGGCGGGACGCCGGGTGGCGCGACGAAGGGGCGGCCCATCACCTGGCGGGCGAACACGAGGCGCAGTATGGCAAGCCTGTCCGGCGCCATCGGCAGATCGACGGCCAGCGGCACGTCCGGCAGTTCGGGGTGCTTGCGCAGGCCGAGCTGCAGCAGGATGTTGACCTTGTGGTCGGCGATCCAGGATTTGCGCGTGCTGAGCAGGCTGGAGTAGGACCAGCCGCAGCGGCCCTCGACCTCGCCGCGCTCCATCGCCAGCAGCACGTCGCCGCCGCCGGGATAGCCGGTGACTGTCCGCATCCTGGTGCCGAGTGCGGCGTTGATCACCTTGACGAACTGCACCGTGTCGTCGCTCGGGCCGGTACCGCCGGCAGTCATCTCGCGGGTCTTCAGATCGTCGATCGAGGTAATGCCGGTGGCGGCCCAGGCGACGCAGAGGCTGGTCTCGTTGTTGGCGCTGCCGAGCCAGTTGAGCTTCGTCGCATCGAAGGTGGCGCCGCTCATCCCCATCAGCGGGTAAAAGGCGATGCCGCGCCCGAAGGTCGCGATTGCCGTGCCGTCCTTGGGCGCGCGGGTATAGATGTAGTTGGCTGCGCGCAGGCTGCCAGCACCTTCCATGTTCTGCGGCACCACGGTCGGATTGCCGGGGATGTGCTTGCCGAGGGTGCGGGCGATCTGGCGCGCGTAGACGTCGTAGGCGCCGCCGATGCTGTAGCCGATGTAGAGGTTGATCGTGCGACCCGCGTAGAAGGCGGCGACGTCCTCGGCGCTGGCGCGCGGCGCGAAAGCCGCGAGACCCGCGAGACCCGCGAGGGCGACGATCCCCTGAAAAATCGGCCGTGAGCGCATCATCGTTTCCTCCCGCCGCCAGCGTTGTCCGCCGAGCGAGTCGAGTGATAGCGAGGCGTATAAGACTCAGCAAGGGCGGCTTGACGTGCCCGGCAGTATTGCAGAGGGTAGTCGACAAATATCGCATCAATTGTGCGTTATGCAAACGGGGCGGGACGCGAAAAGAGCATGGACGGCGAGATGTTTGCGATGGCGGCGCACGCCCTGGCGCTGCTGCTGGAGCCGATGCGGCTCATGGTCCTGATCATCGGCGTCGTCATCGGCCTCGCGATCGGCGTGCTGCCTGGCCTTTCCGGCATCGTCGGCATGGCGCTGCTGATTCCGTTCACCTACAAGATGGATACCCCGACCTCGTTCGCGCTGCTGCTCGGCATGGCGGCGGTCATCACCTCCTCGGATTTCATCACCGCGATCCTGTTCGGCGTGCCCGGGCATGTCGGCGCCGCGGCGACCGTGATCGATGGGCACGCCATGGCAAAAAAGGGTGAGGCAAGGCGGGCATTCGGCGCCGGCTTCGCCGCCTCCCTGACGGGCGGTCTGGTCGGCGCCCTGGTGCTGTTCCTCTCGATCCCGGTGCTGCGCCCGGTGCTGCTCACGGTGGGATCGCCCGAGCTGCTCGGCTTCACGATTTTCGGCATGTCGATGGTCGCGACGCTCAGCGGCCGGGCGCCGCTGAAGGGGCTGACCGCGGCGGCGCTGGGCGTGATGCTGTCGATGATCGGCGACAAGGCGCCGGGTGGCACGCTGCGCTGGACGTTCGGAACCGACTACCTTTACGACGGGCTTTCGCTGATCCCCTTCACCCTCGGGATCTTCGCCCTGCCCGAGCTGGCGGAGCTCTGCGTCCGCCGCCATGTCATCGCGCAGGGTGGCGCGGCCGGGATCGATTTCTCGAGCCAATGGGACGGGGTGCGGGACGTCGGCCGGCACTGGTGGCTGGTGGTGCGTTGCTCGCTGCTCGGGACCGGGCTGGGCGCGATCCCCGGCATCGGCTCGGCGGTGATCGACTGGATTGCCTATGGCTATGCGCAACGCAGCGAGAAAAATACGAACACGTTCGGTGAGGGCGACGTGCGGGGCGTCATCGCGCCGGAAGCCTCGAACAACGCCAAGGAGGGCGGCCATCTCGTGCCGACGCTCGCCTTCGGCGTCCCCTCCGGCGCTTCCATGGCGCTGCTGCTCGGCGCGATGCTGATCCATGGGCTGTCGCCCGGGCCGGAGATGCTGACCAAGCATCTCGACGTCACCTACACGATCGTATGGAGCCTGACGCTCGCCCATGTCATCGGCGCAGTCATCTGCCTGTTCGGCAGCCGCTGGCTGGCGAAGGTGGCCCATATTCCGCCCGACATCCTGCTTCCGGTCGTGCTCTCGCTGGTCATGATCGCGGCCTATCAAGGGACGCACGACTGGGGCGATCTCTACGCCCTGATCTTCTTCGGCGTCGTCGGCTGGATCATGAAGCAGCGCGGCTGGCCGCGGCCGCCCCTCGTCCTGGGCTTTGTCGTCGGCGGCATCTTCGAGCGCTATCTCTTCATCTCGACGCAGCTCTACGGCTGGGAATGGATCCTGCGGCCGGCGGTGATCGTGATCATGGGCGGCGTCGCCTGGGCGCTCTACGCGCCGCTGCGCGACATCGTCGTCAGCGTCTTCGGGGAATTGCGGCGGATGCAGCGGAAGCGACGCCGCCTCGGCTTCGGGGCGCTGTTCACGCCGGCGGTCATCCTGGTGATCCTCGGCGCCATGGCGATCGCCTGGGAATGGCCGCGCCCGGCGCAGCTGGTGCCGCTCACCGCCTGCGCCGTCGCCCTCGCGGTATGCTCGCTCAACTGGATCAACGAATTGTTCGGCGCTCCGGAAGGCGGGCCGGCAGGGCAGGAGGGGCCACCGCTGCCGGATACAATGCCGAACCGCGTGGTGCAAGGCCGCGCCATCGCCTTCTTCTTCTGGCTCGGCGGCTTCATCGGTCTCGTCGCGCTGGTCGGCTTCCTGCCGGCGGTCGTCGTCTACGTCGTCGCCAATATGACGCTCGCCTACGGCAAGCGCATCAGGACCGGTGTTGCCACCGCAGCAATCGTCGGTGTGTTCTGCTGGCTGGTTTTCCACGTGCTGCTGCAGGTGGCGTGGCCGGATTCCGTATTGGGCGATTTTGCGCCGGCCCTGCGGACCGCGACCGGCTTCCTCTGACCCGCCTGGGTGGGCGGGGTGGCGACGCGGCGCTAAATTCTGGCGCTGGGCTCGGTGAACGCGGTCTCTGCCGATTCCTGCAAGAAAAGGTTGAGAAAGACAGCGGCACCGACGGCGATCACGGCGGCGGTTAAACACGCGACGATGAAAGGACGCATGGTTCTTCTCCAGACTGGACTGCCGCCGTTATCCGACGCGTATCCGGGCGGAAAGCGCTCGCTCACGCCGGAAGTGAAAAGGCCTCGGTTTCGATATTCACGAAAGTCCGACCGATCGTCCCGACCCGCGCGTAAAAGTCGGCGCGCTTGGCACGCTCCAGATCGGCAAAGAAACGTCCGATCCACGGCGCAAGATGCATCTCGAACATCGCATGATCCGCTTCCGCCGATGCCGTGATATGGCCGCCAGCCAGTCCTGCCATGATCTCGCAAAGGGTCGCGGCATGATCCTCGGGTTCCGATTGCCCCTCGGCACTCTCGATGCCGAGACTGTGGAGGGTCTGGCGCAGCTGCGCGAGAGGCCGACCGTAGAGGGATCCGGTCAAGTAATACGACGCATACGGTAAGAGAACGCCGCGTCCGAGGCCGTCGAAGAGCTCGAAATACTCCCGCTTCACACTCTCGACGGTTGCGCGAGCGGCGGCATCGCCGAGCGCCGCGTGCGTGACACCGAGCGGAGTTGCATCGCCGCGCAGGAGGGTGAGACGACCGATCATTTCTGCGTCGGGGCTACGCGCGAGCAAAGTCGCAAGCAGGCCATATTCCCGCGCGCGAGCGCGATCGATCTCGTCGACGAAACGTCCAGAGGCTGCTGTTGGTGCGGGATCGTTCATTCTCCTATGGCCTTACTGCGGCAAAGCGCCGCCGTGAGGACGACGGTGGCGTCGATTGCCATTTTCTGCGGCGGCAGACTCGTGCTCCGCTGCCGCGTCCGCGCTACCTTTTCCGTGTGACGGAGCCGATCTCACGGGATCGGCCGGAGTTTCCGACGGCGCTTCCTCGAGGGGTACTGGCATGGCGACGAAAGCTGCGGTGGACTTGCCGAGTTGCCCAAGCGCTTGTGCGACGAGACTCGGTACGTCGTCTGTCTCGCGCAATGCTCCGAAGCCCGGTATCGCGGTGGGGTCGGTAAAGTCCCACTGGTTCTCGGCAATGCCGATGAAGTCGCGAATCGCTGGATCGCTCACCCAGGCGCGGCGAAGCGCGGCTCGGGTCAATTCGGCCGGCACTCCGGAGCGCAGAAATGCGCGGATATCCGTGCCGACGGTGATCGCATCGATCGGCGGGAGGCTTGCTGGATCGAAAATTTGAGAAGGCGGCGTCGCCGTTGCGGGCGATGCAACCGCCGCTTCGTCGAGGCACGTCTGGCGGGCGTCGGACGAGAGAGAACTCCCGGCCGGCTCGACCTTGCGCTCGGTCTTGGCATCGCGCTTCAGTCGCGACCAGCGCGAGACGAAATTTTCGGGCTCGCTCATTCCTCGTTCTTCCGTTCATCTTGGCGGCGGCGCTTGACGAAGGGCCGTTCGACATGGTGCCGGGCGACAAAATCGCCGATCGTCTCTGCGATGACAGCCGGCATCGGGATGGTTTCGACCAGATCGTTGCCGGGATCCGTGAAAGCCTCGCCCTCCGCCGGATCTGCCGTGACGGCAACAACCTCATAGGCGGGCCCCGACGCAATGTGGCGCAGGACAACCCACAGCATTGGTGCGCCCGACGCGAGATTGTCGCGGTAATTGGTCGTTTCCGTCCGATGCAGCTCGATGACGCCTTCACCCGCGTAGAACAGGACTGTCTCCGCATCCGCGCGTATTTGCGTCCAAGGAGCGGCCGAAGGATCTCCTGCAAGGACGGAGACGGGGCTCCACACGTAATCGAGCCACGCGCTTTTCGCCTTGCGCCGCTCGACGACGACGCCCACGGGAATGCGCGCGAGTGCCGTCGAACTCGATTTCCGGTCTCCGGGACGATGGTCCATGGGCGAGGCTTCAGCTCTTGCCGTCATCGGACAGCCCCCGATTGTCGCGATCGCGCAGATAGTCGTCGGTGGTACGGGCAGGTCGCCTCTGCGTGCCGTGAGGATCGAAGTTTTCCTCCAGCACGAAGGCGACGCGGCAATCATCGCACATCTTGATGACGTCGAGCCGGCGGGGTGATTCCTTGTACATCCAGTGCGTCGACTGGAGCTTTGCCGTCACGCGCTCGATGGTGCTTTTCATACCGAACGGCTTGCCGCAGCGGATGCAGCAGAACGGCTCTTCCTCCTTGAGGATTCGTGCGGAAGCGGTCATGGCACCGAAATCCAGTCGGGGTATGAGCGTGATGACATGCTCAGGGCAGGTCGCCTTGCACAATCCGCATTGCACGCAGGCTTCTTCGACGAAACTCAGCGTCGGGCGCTCGGGATCGTCGCGCAGGGCGCCCGTCGGGCACGCCGAGACGCACGACAGGCAAAGCGTGCAGCCAGCCGCATCGATCTCTACGACGCCGAACGGCGCTTGGTCGGGGAGCGCAATCACGTCCACGGGATCGGGCGCGGCGCGTTGCAGCTCGCGCAACGCGACGCGCAGCACGTTTCGTTTGCCTCCTATCGGAAGGAAGCTTGCCGGGCGCGGCGCGGACGGCATCGACGGGATGGCGCGCAACGCTTCGTTCAGGCTGTCCGGGTCGTCCGTCTCAATGGTTGCTACCCGGCCGGCGCCGAAGCCGAGCCCGACCAGGATGGGATCGGCCAGCGCAATCGTCCGCATCAATCCGGCGATGTCGTGGCGCGGCCGTGCCCGGAGGAGGAACCGCACCCCCGATGCGCCGAATGCGATGGCGCCGGCGATGCTCTCGAGGCCGACCTGCGTGACCTCGTTGACCGCGAGCGGCAGCATTTGCGCGGGCAATCCGTCGCCGAACCGGGCAAGCGCATCGATCAGCGGCGCGCCGTGCGGCTCGTCATGGATCAGCACGACGGCGCGCTCGCCGCCCGCCTCGCGATAGGCCACCAGCATCGCGCGCAGCCTGCGCATGAGCGCATCCGCCGGGGGCATTGCGTAGGAAGCCGCGCCGGTCGGACAGACGGCCGCACATTGGCCGCAGCCGGCACAGACATTCGCGTCGATCGTCACATGGTCCCCGGCGGGCGCGATGGCGCCGGCTGGGCAAAGATCCAGGCAGCGGGTGCAACCGACGATCTGCGAGCGGGAATGGGCGCAGAGCGACCCGTCGAAGGCGATATAGCGTGGCTTTTCGAATTCGCCGACGAGATCGCGCGCCTTCAGGACGGCCTGCAGCATCGCGGCAGGATTGCCGGGTTCCGCTCGCAGATAGCCGTCGCGTAGATCGGCCGCGGCAACGAGTGGCGGACGGCCGGAGAGATCGAGAATGAGGTCGCAATGCGACTGCGCGCCGTCTCGCGATGGTCCGAAGGACAATGCTTCGCGCGACGATGGCACCGGCTGCGCGAAATCGTCTACGACGACGACGAATGCGCCGAAATGGCCGCTGACCGTCCGGACCTTTCCCTTCGCGACAGGAAACTCGGTGATGCGAGGGGGGAAGATAGTCGCGGGCGACTCGATCAGCACGGTGACGTCGAGATGATCCTTGAGCAGGTTGCCGGCCTCAACTGCCGCCTCGTCGCGGCCGTAGATGAGGATGACGCCGCCGCTCTCGACGGCAAGCACGGGGACGTCCGGCACGGGCTCGGCTGCCGCCGCGATCAAAGCTGCCATTTTCGGCCCTGCTTCGGCGGCATCGACGGACCAGCCCGCGGTCTCGCGCAGATTGACGAATCTGGTGGGGCTTGCGCGCTCGCTCTCCGTCGCATCCGAGAAAAGGGCTGCCTCCTGCACGCAGCCGACGGTCAGAGGTAAGGCTTCTCCGGCAAGTGCGCGGAAGCGTTCGAGCTCCGCGCGGCAAAGTTGCTTTGCGGTCGTCACCTGTGCGCCGCCGCAGCCGCGGCGAACGGCGTCGGCATCGAGAGGCATCGTCCCTTCGCAGGAGCAGATCAGGACGTTGCCCAGAGGGTGTGGCATCTCGTGCTTTCGTCGCCTCCTCGGCTCATTCCGCCGGCGTTGGCGAAGGCTTCTCGGGCGAGCCCTCCCGTTGCGCCTTGGCGAGCTGCTCGGCAAGCCAGAGATCGTGATGCTCCTTTGCCCAATTGAGGTCGACCTCACCGGTGGCCATGGCCTCGAAAGCGCCTTCCATCCCAAGCGTGCCGATGTAGATGTGGCCGAGGATGATCGCGATGAAGAGAACGGCGATCACGGCATGCACCACTTGCGCGACCTGCATGCCGGCGATGTTCGTCGCGTAGAACGGAAAGAGCAGAAGATATCCCGAGACGACGACGGCCACTCCGGCGCCGAGGGCGAACCAAAAGACCAGCTTCTCGCCGGCGTTGAAGCGACCTGCGGGCGCATGTTTCGATTTGATGAAGCCGCCGCCCTGCTTCAGCCATTCGACGTCGACCTTGCTGGGAAGATTGTCCTTCAGCCAGATCACCCCGATGAGGACGAGACCGACGACGAACGCGAAGCTGGTGAAGTTATGGATGTATTTCATAGCTTGCGAGAAGTCCGAAAACGCATCGGCCGCCATCACCGGCAAGAGCACGATCTTGCCGAACGTGATGTTCAGGCCAGTCAGACCCAGAATGACGAAGGACACTGCCGTGAGCCAATGCGCGAACCGCTCGAAGGGGGTGAAGCGAGACACCTTCCGGCCGGACCGTCCGGCCGAGATTCGCACCCGGCCGATGATCAGGTAGGCGACTGCCAGGGCCGCGATCGTGCCGAGGATCACGACCGCGCCGACCCAGTGCAACGTCACCTCGTGGAAGTATTCCCATACCCGTCCCATCGGCTGGATCAGCACGGCGGCCTTCTCGTCGGGGATGTCGATCCGCCCCTCGATACGCGGCACCTCCTGCAGGAGGGTCCGTTGATTGGGGACGCTGGCGGTCGGATTGGGGGCGCCGTCCGGACCGAGCTGCTGAGCAACGGACGGAATGGCGCCTGCGAGGGCAAGCAGCACCGAAGCCAGAAGCACAAGGCGAATGCGCGCAAGAATTGTGGTCACCGTCACCCTCCTGCCATGCGATAGCCGATGTCCACGGCAGCGGCGCGGACGCTCAGACGTCCTCGTTGTACGCGGTCAGCCAGCCCCAGGCGCCGGACCCGTAGCCGCGCTGTGAGACACGGTCCTCATAGATCTTGGCGATAACCTCGCCGTCGCCGGCAAGCAACGACTTGGTGGAGCACATTTCGGCGCACATCGGCAGCTTGCCTTCGCCGAACCGGTCCGAGCCATATTTGGCAAATTCCGCGGGGCTGCCGGGAGCTTCAGGTCCGCCGCCGCCGGCGCAGTAGGTGCATTTGTCCATCTTGCCGCGCGAGCCGAAATTGCCGACGCGCGGATATTGCGGCGCCCCGAACGGACAGGCATAGAAGCAATAGCCACAGCCGATGCACAAATCCTTCGAATGCAGCACGATTCCGTCGTCGGTCTGGAAGATGCATTCGACCGGGCAAACCGCCGCGCAGGGCGCGTCGGTGCAATGCATGCAGGCCATCGACACCGAGCGCTCGCCGGGCTTGCCGTCATTGATCGTGACGACGCGCCGGCGGTTGATGCCCCACGGCACCTCGTTCTCGTTCTTGCAGGCGGTGACGCATGCGTTGCAGTCGATGCATCGATCGGCATCGCAGAGGAATTTCATTCGAGCCATAGCGCCGCCTTTCTCACGCCGCCCTGATCTGACAGAGGGTGGCCTTGGGTTCCTGCATGCCAGTCGACGGGTCGAAGCCGTAGGTTGTCAGCGTATTCACGCTCTCGCCGAGCACGATGGGATCGGCACCTGTCGGATATTTGCTCCGGAGATCGACGCCTTCGAACCAGCCGGCGAAATGAAAGGGCATCCAGGCGACGCCTTTCCCGACCCGCTCTGTCACGAGCGCCTTCATTCGCGCCTTGGAGTTGTTTTCGGCGCCGGTGACCCAGACCCAGTCGCCGTCGCTGACGCCGCGGTCCCTCGCGTCCGCCGGATTGATCTCGACGTACATGTGCTGCTTCAATTCGGCGAGCCACTTGTTGGAACGTGACTCCTCGCCGCCCCCCTCATATTCGACCAGCCGGCCGGAGGTCAGGATCAGCGGGAACTGCTTGACGACGCCGTTGGCAACGGCTGTCTTCTGCACCGTGAAGCCGATATTAGGCATACGAAATTGCCTCGCGTCCGGAAGGGTCGGATATTTGGCGACCAGATCGGGTCGCGGCGTGTAGATCGGCTCGCGGTGCACGGGGATGGGATCGGGCAGGTTCCAGGCGATCATGCGCGCCTTCCCGTTGCCATAAGGCGTGCAGCCATGCTCGATCGCGACGCGCTGTATGCCGCCCGAGAGGTCGAGCGACCAGGACACCGCGTCGGGCTTGTCGGGGTTCACCCGCCCGATGACCTCCATCTCCTGCGCGGTTAGGTCCTTGTCCCAGCCAAGCTTCTTGAGCACGCCGAGGGTGAACTCGGGATAGCCGTCCTTGATCTCCGACCCGACCGAATAGGAACCTTCGGCAAGGAGGTTGTCGTGTTCCTCCTTTTCGACCTCCTGCCCGTTTTCCATCACCTTGCGCTTGACGACGCGCTCGACGCCGAAACGGGCCCGGAACGTGCCGCCGCCCTCCTTCACCGGTAGGTTGGTGTTGTAGAGGATTGGGGTGCCCGGGTGCTTGAACTCGGGCGTTCCCCAACACGGCCAGGGCAAGCCGTAGTAATCGCCCCCGACCTCGGGATCGTCCTTCGGCGCGCGCAGCGTGACGAGATCGAATTTGGCTTGATTGCGCATATGGGCTTTGAGCCGCTCCGGAGATTGCCCGCAATAACCGGTCGACCAACCGCCGCGATTGATCTCGCGCAGGATGTCCTCGGCGGACACCGCGCCGTTCTCGACCTTGATGTTCTTGAACATCTGGTCAGCGAAACCGAACTTGCGGGCGAGCAGATACATCGTGTCGTAGTCGTTCTTCGATTCGAAGAGAGGCGGCACGATCTGCTCGCCCCATTGGAGCGAGCGGTTGGATGCAGTGCGCGAACCATCCATCTCGAAGCTGGTGCAGGCCGGCAGCAGGTAGATGCCGTTCTTGCGTTCCGAGACCACCGACCAGGCTGTCGGGTAGGGATCGCACACGACGAGCAGATCCAGCTTCTCGATACCGCGCACTGCTTCCGGCATCCGGGTGATGGTGTTGACGCCGTGCCCCATCACGAACATCGCCCGCAGGGTGTCGGGCTGGCTCACCTGCTCCTTCGGCAGGAGGGTGGCGTCGAACCAGCGCGTGCTGGGAATGCCGGGGCTCTCCATCAACGTCTTGTCGGCGAAGTGGGAGCGGATCCAGGCGTAGTCGACCTCCCACACCCGGCACCAATGCCGCCACGCGTCTTCGGCAAGCCCGTAATAGAGCGGCAACGTCGTCACATCGAGGCCGAGGTCGGTGGCGCCCTGGACGTTGGTGTGGCCGCGGAAAATATTGGCGCCACCACCGGCATGACCGACGTTGCCAGTGGCGAGCAGCAGGATGCAGCTGGCGCGGACATTCGCCGTACCTGTCGTGAACTGGGTCTGCCCCATCGCCCAGATCAGCGTCGCCGGCTTCTGTTTGGCGAAGATTTCCGCGACGTGTTTGATCTGGGCTTCCGGTACCCCGGTCACGCGCTCGACTTCGTCGGGCGGCCATTTCGCCACTGCTTGGCGAATCTCATCCTCGCCGTAGACGCGTTGGTTGAGAAACTCCTTGTTCTCCCAGCCGTTCTGGAAAATATGCCAGAGCATACCGTAGATCGTCGCGATATGCGTCCCGGGGCGTACACGGACATATTCGGTCGCATGCGCCGCGGTCCGCGTCATCCGTGGATCGACGACGATCATGTTGGCGCGATTGAGCTCCTTGCCCTCGAGGATATGCTGCAGCGAAACCGGATGGGCCTCCGCCGGATTGCCGCCCATGATCAGTATCGTCTTGGCGTTACGGATGTCATTGTAGCTGTTGGTCATCGCGCCGTAGCCCCAGGTATTGGCGACCCCGGTGACCGTCGTCGAATGGCAGATGCGCGCCTGGTGATCCGTATTGTTGGTGCCCCAGAGGGCACCCATCTTGCGGAACATGTAGGCGGCTTCGTTGGTGAACTTCGCCGAGCCGAGCCAATAGATCGAATCCGGGCCCGACTTGTCGCGGATCGCCATCAGCCGGTCGCCGATCTCAGTGATGGCCTGGTCCCAATTGATGCGAGTCCATTGGCCGCCGACGAGCTTCATCGGATATTTCAGCCGTCGCTCGCCGGAGACGAGCTCGCGCACGGAGGCGCCCTTGGCGCAATGCGAGCCGCGGTTGATCGGGCTGTCAAAGCTCGGTTCCTGGCCGATCCATATGCCGTTGGACACTTCCGCCGTCACCGTGCAGCCGACCGAGCAATGGGTGCAGACGCTCTTGCGGATCTCGGCCACGGCACCCTTCGCGGGTGGCGGCCCAGCCTTGGCCTGCCGCACGCTG
>JAQGID010000089.1 GCA_028291405.1 Rhodospirillales bacterium
GAATTGACCGGACAAGTTATTCGCAGATCCGTCACGCCCTGCTGCTAAAGGATTGGCATGCGCCTCTCATACCTTCTCGCCTGTTCTCTCGTCCTCGCGGAACCCCAGGCGGCGCTCTCCTGGGGCGATGAGGGCCATGAGGTCGTGGCGCTGATCGCCGAGCATTATCTGGAGCAACCTTTGGAGGGGAAGGTGAGATGCGGGGAAGCCTCAACATCGCTGGCCACCACCGCTATTACAGGTAATCAGATGCCTGCCGAGCGCGGACGGTGGTCGCGTTGCGACGGCGGGCGTCTGATAAGCTTTGACAGGAACAGACCCAAGCGGTGGGTACCGGATGTCAGCAGTCGCCGATCCGGACGCGGGTCACGGCACGGGCTGTCACCCGAGAAGGGCCGCCGTCACCGCCGAGAGATCGAAGCGACCGCGCTTCAGATCGTGCCCGGCTCGATCAATAGGGATCAGCTGCGCAGGCAGCCGAATGCCCGTAATTGCGCGCCGCATTTCGTCGATAGAGCCGAAAGGGTCAGCGGTACCATGCACGAAGACCGCGGGAACACTCAGCCTGGGAAAATGCTCTGTCCGCAACCGGTCCGGCTTTCCCGGCGGATGTAAAGGATACGAAAAAATCAGGAGGCCGTCCGCCACCCCGGCCTCGTCTGCTGCAAGAATGGTTGCCTGCCGGCCGCCGTAAGACTGCCCTCCCAAAAATACCCGTCCTGACACAAGATCCCGCAAGGCGACGGCAGCGTTTTTTAATCCTTCTCGGTCACCGGCTGCCGTAGCCGGCGACGGAGGTCCAGATGGTCGTCGCTGCCGAAAGGGAAGGTCGCAGCGCAGAACAGTCAGACCCGCGGCACTGAAAACGCTGGCCGCCTCGATCAGCAAGGGCGCAGAGCAGTCGCCGCCCGCGCCGTGCGTCAGTACCAATCCTTGCCCGATCGAGGTTCGTGGTTGGTGCAGAAATCCCCGAATGCCGGATCTTTCGAATGCTTCCATGTGAATCATGGTGGAAGACATATACGCAAACCCATCTCGGCAGCCCTTCCTTTTTTGAACTTTGACCTCCGAAAACGTACGCCGGTAGTTCCCGCAACGTCACTTAGTTGCAGATACGATCTTGGCATCTCTAACATCTTCGGATGCGTGGCAGGCTGCTAGCCGGAGTAAGGTAACGTCATATTGGAGGCAGCTTGTGATCGCCGGCTTGGGAGCTTGGAGCACGAGAAGGCCATTTTCTATCCGAAGTACGACAAGTTCTGAGCACCATCGGTTCACCCAGAACGCCCCCTTCTTGGCTAGCATAAATGCTCGAAATCGGTCGATGACTTCGTGATGTTCGTCGCGAAGCGTCTCATCGTGCGGGTGCGAAGAAGGTTTATTAATAGGTTCTTTCACAGGTTCGGGTGCAGTGGTTGCATGCCGGGGTGCACTGACTGCCCCACTTCGCGCAGCAGCTGCACCCCGCATCGACCGTTGACGTGCAGCCACTGCATCATCCCGGGATGCAGTTACTGCACTATCAGAGATCACGTCGTGCTCGATCGTCCTTTCACGTCGAGACGCGCCCGTCTTATCGGTCGGAACGACAAGCCGATAGGCGTTGCTGCGGTTACCGCGGCCGCTGGGGGAGCGGCTGCGTTGAAGCTTGATCAGATAACCAGTGTCGACGAGTTCGTCGCGGGCCATGATCACGCCTCGCCGCGACAGACCCGTCTGCACCATGAGGTGCTCGACAGCAGGGTCGAGCCTCCCGGTCAGGGTGTTATGGCAGTTGATCAGAGCTGCCGCGACCAACCGGGCGGCCTTGGAATGGCGATGATCCGAAAAGATGCACTGTTGCCAACCCATCTTCTCGGTGACCTTCATCGGCATAAAAAACGCTTCGGCCATTTTTGAGCCCTAAAACAAAAAGCGCCGCCCTCGCTCGGTAGATCGAGCGCGGCAGCGCGTTTTTTGAAATTCTGAGTGACGACCCTAGGGGGGGCGCGAGTTGTTGCGCCATTCCCCGGAGCGATGTCGTCGGAATGAGAAAGGGCGGCCCGTTGAGGCCGCCCTTTGCAAAGCGTTATCCCTTAATCTTCCGCAAGGGCGGCGCTTGGGATCTACCGGCGGCCTCGGGCCGAAGAGAGATACGGATCGTCGGTGTAAAGAAAGTCAGGTTGCGCGTCCCCGCAACCAACACCGCGTCTAGCGCAGCCGCAAAGCCGGGTGATGAAGGATAGTCGAGGTTTTGTCCGCCGACCTTTGATGAGCGAATTTGCTAAGAATCGTTCGCTGATCGTGCAATTTCCATCCCTGCTCCCTCTTCAAGCTTCCCTGATATCGGGCGAAGGGATTTCCTAGCTAAAATGCTGATTTCCCGTGTGTTTTCGGGTCATTGCAGCTCACAATCGGCTCGCTGCGCCAAAATTCCCTGTTCTTTTCCCTGTTACCAGGGAATCTTACCGGAGACGAGTTCGCAGGTGACTGCACTCTCCGCCAAAGATTTATAAGCCTTTGCACTGAAACATGATTCTTGAGGGCGAGAGTCAGCCCGGCAACGATGACTGTGCCCCAGGCAAGCCAGCACCCACGTTCTTTCGTTCTCGCGTCGCTGAATTTGGCCCCATCGTCAAGCAGCTTGGCGAGGCTAAAGGATATTGCTTCGTCGGCCTCGATCTTTCGGGTGTGAACATGTTCTTCGTCCGCGCCGACGTCGAACGGGGAGACCTTGCGGTGGTCGGATTAGCTGAAGCGTTCGCACAATGCCGAGAGCCTGGAGCCGCTATCGAACCCACCATGATCGCGGACGCGATCGGGTGCGGGCTCCTCGTTCGTCCGTAGGGGAGTAGCGTCTAAAGGGAATCGGAACTCGTTTGCCGCACCGCGCGCTCAAGGACGTGCGGGCGGGAGGTTCATTCAGCGGCCCGCTACGCGCCTCTCGAAGATGCAATCCGGAACCCCATTGCCGGAGATCGCGGCGGCCTGCGACCACTTCCAGGCTGGGTCCCAAAAGTCCCGGCGAACCTGCGCCGCGGCGACCGGATCCTCGACGATATACCCGAACTCCTGGAGTTCCGAAGGGTAGAGGTTCTCGGAGCCGATGTAGAAGGCGCGCTCGTCGATCATCCAGAACTTCGCATGCACCCCGATCGGCACGCCGTTCGGCCATGTCGGATCCGGTCCGAACCGGAGCGGTGCGAGGTGGAGCCGCTGGCACAGCAGGGCTGAGAGCTCGGGCTCGGCAAGCCCGCTCACTCGTTGCACGACATCGTGGATCTTGTCGGCGACGGTCTCGATACTCACGGCGTTGCTGTAGCTGCCGACCCGCCCGGCCGCGCCGTAATTCGACAGCACGAGGAAGACGTCGCCGTGCTTCTCGGTGATGAGCCGCGCGAGCTTGTCCAATACGCTCTCGGGCCACGACAGCACGAGGGGGCCGACCATCACGGGGGAGGCGAAGGCCACGTCCTGCTGCACCATCCGGATCGTCCGCGTCGCCGCGCCGAGCATCAGATCACGGGCGACGAGCGACTGATCGGCGAAGACCGGCGAAATCCCTGCCGCCAGGCGTGCGACGGCAAGGATGGGGACACCGCCCGCGGCGGCCCGCGGCGCGAGCCGCAAACTCATTCTGGGAAGGCACTCGACGCCGATCCCCGCCACCCCGGCGACATAGCTGTACCACTCGTTGACCCGCGGGTTTCGCTCCTGGTAGCACAAGAAATCCCAGAGAGCGTCGGCAAAATGGTGCGCATCTTCGACGGCGGGTCCCTCGACCTCCATCGAAATGTCGTGGACCGGCGCGTCGGTCAAATAGTCCGGGCTCCACAAATTGTGCCCGCCGACGACCGCTTGGCGCCCGTCCGCCGCGACGATCTTAGCGTGGTTCCAAGAGAGCGCTCCGCACTGCGGCTCGCCGTTGCAGGAGCGCATCGTGCCGACGTAGACGCGAAGGCGAGAATTCGGGGCGGCGCCGGCGTCGCGCACGAGTTCGCGCAGCAGGGCGGCCGCATCGAAGCCTTCGAGCGGATGGTCGCCGACGATCACGCGGATCGTCACCGGCCGTCCGGTATAGGCAAGCTGCGTGAACGCATTCCGCAGCGCCGCCAGAAACCGGAAATCCGCTGCGGGCTGCAACATCGCGATATCGACGGCGCGCTCCGCCGAGGCGATGACCCCGTAAAAGACGTCGACGATGGCGTCGGAGTGTCCGACGCAGAATCTCCGGGGGCTTCCGGGGCGACCGACCGAGGCCTCGAGCAGCACGCATTTCCCGTGATCGCAATCCGGATCGGCAACGCAACCGGGCAGCCGGAAGTCAGGATCGCAGCGCTGGCAATCCAGGGGAAAGAAGGGTACGTCGGCCCCCGACATCCCCCAGGCGTTCGGGGTCTGCAGCAGCCATCCGGGGGGGAGCCGATCCCCTTGCGTCAGCCGATAGGTTGTGCCGCGGTAGTAACGAAGCAGGTCGGTCTTTTCGATCTCCTCGAGCGCCTGCTTGACGAGGGGTTCTTCGGATTCCGGCTTTAGCGGGTGGATATTCAAGCGTTGCTCCACCCATTCGAGGCCGCCGGGGGCCCTGACGGCGTCGGGCGGCGGATAGATCCAGCATCCGGCGAGCAACGGAACAACAAAAAGGATGACGGCGGTTTTGCCGATCGGCGATGCGCGATTAGCGGATCGCCGGGGACGGGGAGATGCCCAGAGGTCGGTGCCCGCGCTTAATCCGACTGCGGCTCGATAGTCTTGAACCATTTGACGACCTCAGTGGCGGCGCGGCTGGGTTGAAGGCGACCACACCTGCTACGGCACCTCGCACCATAGGTCCGGCTCCGCGATGATTCGGTCTCCTTCGGTATCGAGAACCCAATCTTCTGGATCGGTGGTTTGCTTGAGGAACCAATCCCCCTCAAACTGCTCCATCAGGAAACGGGTATCGTCCGTTCGGCCGAGAACGGTCCGGTCGTCAGGGGCGGTAGAGATCGGGAGCCAGCCGTTCATCGTTACCTCCCTCGCCAGGACCATGGGCATCGATGTCAATCGTCGAGGCGGCAGCCTCAGCCCGCCCGGTAAGATAAACGGTACGCCTCATCCATCGTGCCGCTGCGTGAATACGCTTCCGCACCACGCCGATTTCCGCACCATATGAGATGGAGGCATGTGAACGCGGCCCAGTGTCGAGAACTCAGCCGAGATGCGCCGCGATCTCGGCACTCCGATCGGAGAAGGCCATGAAACCGATTTTGGCTATGCTTGCGCTGCTCACGTTGGCGGCCTGCCAGGAGGCGCCGCAAGCCGCCATCAGCCCACAGGAACAGCAGGCTCGCGATGCCGAGCACGCGCAGATCCGCCAGGAGCGGGCGCAGCAGGAGTATTGGGAGTGGGAGCGGGGCGATGGGCGGCCTTAAGCGCGCCGCATTCCCGATCCGCCGTCGTCAAGGTTGCGATAGGGCGTAGCCGCGACCCGTCTAAGCTCGTCCCCTCTTCAACAGAGGGCTTCCCGCATGCGGACCGGGGCGCGGCCTCGACACGAGACTCGCACTCACGCCGGTCAGGCGGGAACCGCCACCGCCACGGGGTCCGCGTCCGAGTCCTCCAACACCGTCACCGAGGATTGCAGGACGCCGAGGAACATCCTCGTGATGGCGCTGATCGGTTGACGCCGCTCGTCGCGGGCGAAGACGACTGCGAGCTCCCAGCAGATTTCCGGCTCGGCCAATTCCGCGGCGGCGAGAAGGCAAGCTGCCTGCTCCCACACCCGGTTGGCGATGACGGCTTTCGGCACGAGGGCGATTCCGAGACCATGCGCGACGAGATCCAGCTGGGTCGACAGATCGTTGACCTCGAAGCCGATGCGGCGCGACAGGCGATTCTCGGCGAAGCTCCGGTCGATCAGCTGGCGGGTGCCCCAGTCGGGATGGAGATCGACGAAGGTCTCCGCGACGAGCTCGTCCAGCGCGACGTCGCTGCGGCCGGCGAGCGGGTGCGTCGGCGCGCAGACCGCGATCAGCGGCTCGCAGGCCACCATCCAGGACGTCACCCCCGGCGGGATCGCGCCGATGAACTGGGTGAAGGCGAGATCGAGCTCGCCGGTCCGAATGCCCTCGATCAAGGATAGCGAGCCGCCGAAGACGAGGCGGATCTCGACGCCTGGGCAGGCGGCGCGGAACCGCTCCAGCATGTCGGGGATGTCGAGCAAGGGCGCCAAGCCCTGAATCATGCCGATCGACAGGGTGCCGCGGTAGAGGCCCTGCATCTGCGCGACGACCTGGCGCGCATCGGCGGCGGCCCGCAGGACGCTGCGCGCCTCGACCAGAAAGGCGCGGCCCGTCGCCGTCAAATCGACGCGTCTGGTCGTTCGGATGAACAACGTGGCGCCAAGCTCCTCCTCGAGCGCGCGAATCGCGGCCGAGAGGCCTGACTGGACGATATTCAGGCGGCGCGCCGCGCGCGTGAAATTCTGCTCGGCCGCGACGGCGACGAAGTATTCGAGCTGCCTCAAATCCATCGCAATTCGCCCAATTCAGCAGATCGAATGCTCGGTCTCAGCAAAATATATCGTTGGGACGCCAGGCAAGCGCGACCCACTTCAGCGGTATGCAATGGCACGCGACGTCTTCTCCTGATTTGTGAGATCGGCGAACCGGCTCCAGATCACATGGGCACGATTTGAACGATTGCCTGGGTGGGCGACGCGCGAGCGACGCCATGCCGCACCATCGCCAGCCAACACACGAGGACACGATGACCAATTATCCGCCGATTTGCATCGTCGGCCCTGCCGAGTTCGACCCGGGAACGGCACAGACCCCCGGCTCAGAGCGTCGCGCCGCGGTCGCGCCGCAGTTCGGGACCGACACGGCACTGTGGGGCGGCTTGTTCGAGGTCAAGCCAGGCGCGCGCACGGGCATCCATCACCACGGCGAGCAGCAGACGATCGCCTACGTGCTGGCGGGTTTGTGCGAGATCCGCTGGGGCGCGCAGGGCGAATACACCGCGATTGCGAAGCCCGGCGATTTCATCCACGTGCCGGCCTACCTGCCCCACATGGAGATCAATCCGTCGGACGCGGTTTCGTTTCACTGGGTTGTCGTGCGCAGCACGCCAACGCCGATCGTCGTGAACCTTCCCGACGATACCTGGCCGCAGCCGACCAAGGACGAGGAGCAATGATGGACGAGTTCGACGATAGGCATCCTCGCGTCACGCGACGTGCGGTGCTGGAAGCGGGAACCGTCACGGCGACACTTCTCTTGACCCGGACCGTGTCGGCCGCGCAGGGCGCCGACCAGCCGGCCGCCGAGGCACCGGCAGTGCCTGAGACCGTCGATCTCGTGGTCAACGGCAGTTCGCGCGTCATGCGACTGGACCCGCGGACGACCCTGCTCGACGCGCTGCGCGAGCACCTCGCGCTGACCGGCACCAAGAAGGGCTGCGATCACGGCCAATGCGGCGCCTGCACGGTACTGGTGGGAGGCCGCCGGATCAATTCGTGCCTCACGCTGGCGGTGATGCACGACGGGGAGTCGATCACGACGATCGAGGGGCTGGCCAACGGCGACAATCTGCATCCGCTGCAGGAAGCGTTCGTCGCGCACGACGGATTCCAATGCGGCTATTGTACCTCGGGGCAGATCTGTTCGGCCGTCGGCATGCTGGGCGAGAGCCGCGCCGGCATGCCGAGCTATGTCACCGAGGATCTGACGAAGGCTCAGCCCGAGCTGACCGAGGCCGAGATCCGCGAACGGATGAGCGGCAACATCTGTCGCTGCGCCGCCTACCCGAACATCGTGGCGGCGATCAAGCAGGCGGGGGGGATATCGGCGTGAAGCAATTCACCTACGAGCGCGCGGCTTCGCCCGAGGCCGCCACCGCCGCGGCCAAGGCCGGCGGCAGGATCATCGCGGGCGGCACCAATCTGCTCGACCTGATGAAGCTGCAGGTCGAGACGCCGAGCCAGCTCATCGACATCAACCGCTTGCCGCTCGACAAGATCGAGGAGACGCCGGAGGGCGGGTTGCGGGTCGGCGCGCTGGTGCGCAACAGCGATCTCGCAGCCGATCCGCGCGTGCGCCGGCACTACGGCGTCCTGAGCCGGGCGCTGCTCGCCGGCGCCAGCGCACAGTTGCGCAACAAGGCAACGACCGGCGGCAATCTGCTGCAACGGACACGCTGTTATTATTTCTATGACATCACGAAGCCGTGCAACAAGCGCGCGCCCGGCTCGGGCTGCGCGGCCCTTGCCGGCTTCAATCGCATCCATGCCGTGCTCGGCGCCAGCGACCAATGCATCGCAACGCACCCGTCGGATATGGCGGTCGCGATGCGGGCGCTCGACGCTAAGGTCGAGACCATCGATGCCGAGGGCGCGGAACGGGTCATTCCGATCACCGATCTGCATCGCTTGCCGGGCAACACACCGCAGGTCGAGACGACGCTGAAGCCCGGCGAACTGATCACTGCCGTCACGCTGCCGCCGCCGCTGCCCGGGGTGCAGATCTATCGCAAGGTGCGAGACCGGGCTTCCTATGCCTTCGCCCTGGTCTCGGTCGCCGCGGTGGTGGAGGCCGAGGGTGGCCGGATCCGCTCGGCGCGGCTCGCCTTCGGCGGGCTGGCGCCGAAGCCATGGCGGGTGCTTGAGGCGGAGGAGAAGCTGGCCGGCGCCACGGTGAACGCGGCGGCATTCGACGCGTCCGCGACGGCAGTGCTCGCCGGCGCCCACGGTTACGGCAGCAACGATTTCAAGATCCCGCTGGCTCGGCGCACGCTGCGGGCCGTGTTGGCGGAAGCGACGCGAACTTGAAGGAGAGCGCAGCATGAAGATGAACACGCCCGTCGGCGCGAACGCCCTCGACGCCGAGCCGCAAGGTGTCGTCGGCAAGCCGCTCGATCGCGTCGATGGAAGGCTGAAGGTCACCGGCGGCGCCCGCTATGCCTATGAAGTGCAGCAAGGCCCTGCCGCGGCCTACGGCTGCGTCGTCGAAGCATCGATCGGCCGGGGCCGGATCACATCGATCGACACGCGAGCGGCGGAGCGGGCGCCTGGCGTCGTCCTCGTCCTCACCTATGCCAATGCGCCGGAGCAAGGCTCCGGCAACCATCGCGAGGCTCATCCGGTGCTCACCGGTCCGGAGGTGTCGTATTACGGCGAGCCGGTCGCGTTCGTGGTGGCCGCGACCTTCGAGCAGGCGAGGGCTGCCGCTTACCTCGTGCACGTGACATACGAGAAGGCATCGGGGACATATGCCCTGCGGCCCAATCTCGAGCGGGCGCGCAGCCCGCGTGGGTCCGACGCTTCGCCCGACAGCGCCGTTGGCGATTTCGTGGTTGCCTTCGCCGCGGCTCCCGTCCAGCTCGATGCGACCTACACGACGCCGTTGCAGAGCCACGCGATGATGGAGCCGCATGCGACGCTGGCGACGTGGGATGGCGACACGCTGGTCCTCCACACCGCGAACCAGATGCTGAGCCAGGGGCAGAAGGTCGTCGCGACGACGCTGAAGATCCCGCAGGAGAAGGTGCGGCTCGTGAGCCCCTTCATCGGCGGCGGCTTCGGCGGCAAGCTATGGGTGAACGCCGACGCCATCCTGGCGGCGATCGCCTCCCGCCAGCTCAAGCGGCCGGTGAAGACGGCGCTGACGCGGCAGCAGATCTTTCACGTCACGACGCATCGCTCCGACACCATTCAGCGGGTCCGGCTCGGCACCGATCGCGACGGGAAGATCCTCGCGATCGGCCACGATTCCTTCTCCGGCAATCTCGGCAGAGAGCAGGTGTTCGAGGGGGCCGCGATTCAGACCCGCAGCCTCTACGCGGGTGCGAATCGCCGGACGCGGCATCGTCTGGTGCCGCTCGACATTCCGGTTGCGTCGTCGATGCGCGCGCCGGGCGAGGCGGTCGGGCTGCTCGCCCTCGAATGCGCGATGGATGAGCTTGCCGAGAAGCTCGACCTCGATCCGATCGAGCTGCGCCTACGCAACGAGCCGACCGAGGATCCGGAAAGGCACGTTCCGTATTCCAGCCGCCATTTGGTCGCCTGTCTGCAGGAAGGGGCGCAGCGTTTCGGCTGGGCGAAGCGCAACCCCAAGCCCGGCCAGGTGAGGGACGGACGCTGGCTTGTCGGAATGGGTGTGGCAGCCGCGACGCGCGGCAATCCGCTGATGCCTTCGAAGGCGAATGTGCGGTTGGGCCCGGACGGTATCGCCACCGTGAAGATGGCGATGACCGACATCGGCACCGGGACCTATACGATCCTGACGCAGATCGCCGCCGAGATGCTCGGCCTGCCGGCGGAGCGCATCCGCATGGAGCTGGGTGACACGCTCTTTCCGCAGGCATCCGGCTCGGGCGGCTCGTTCGGGGCGGCGAGTTCCGGCTCGGCCCTCTTCGACGCTTGCACCGGATTGCGGGCGAAGCTGGCGCGGCTCGCCGGCATGGACCCCGACGCGGCAAGCTTCGCCGATGGACGCATCGCCGTCGGCGGTCAATCGAGAGCGATCCTCGACCTCGTAGGCGCCGACGGTATCGCGGCGGATGGCGAAATCGAGCCGGGCGACACCCTCAAGAACTACTCGCAACAATCCTATGGCGCGCATTTTGCCGAGGTCGGCGTCGATGCGGACACCGGCGAGGTCCGGCTGCGCCGCATGCTGGGCGTCTTCACCGCCGGCCGGGTCCTCAACGCGAAGACGGCGCGCTCGCAGGCGATCGGCGGCATGATCTTCGGCGTCGGAGCGGCCCTGACCGAAGCGATGGAGCTGGATCCCAGGTTCGGCTACTTCGTCAATCACGATCTCGCCGAATACCACGTCCCGGTCCACGCCGACGTGCCCGACGTCGACGCCATCTTCCTCGCCGAGCTCGACGACAAGGCCAATCCGCTTAAGAGCAAGGGCATCGGCGAGCTTGGCATCTGCGGCGCCGGGGCGGCGCTCGCCAATGCGATCTACAACGCCTGCGGCGCGCGGGTCCGGGACTATCCGATCACCTTGGACAAAGTGCTTTCGGCGTTGCCGGCGCAGACGTGATCGCATTCGCCGACGCCATTCGATTTTCGTGAAGGATCACTCGACCATGAAGACCATGACGCTCCTGGGGCTCTCCGGCAGCCTGAGAAAGGACTCGTTCTGCACGGCGGTGCTGCGGACCATCCAGGACCGGATGCCGCCCGGCCTCGAACTCGCGATCCATTCGCTGGCCGAGCTGCCGCCCTATAACCAGGACGACGACGGCGACGCCGCGCCGGCGAGCGTGCGGGATCTCCGAGATGCGATCGCCGACAGCGACGGCGTCATCCTGATCTCGCCGGAATACAATCACGGCATGTCGGGCGTCTTGAAGAACGCGCTGGATTGGGCGTCACGGCCCTTCGGCCAGTCGGCGCTCCTGCACAAGCCGGTGCTGACGATGACCGCCTCGCCGGCCTTCACCGGCGGCGTCCGCGCGCAGCTGCAGATGAACGAGACCCTCGCCGCGATCCCGGCTCGGACGGTGCTGCGGGCGCAGACCGTGATCGGCGCGGTCCACGAGAAGATCCAGGAAAATCGGCTGGCCGACCCCGTGACGATCGATTTCGTCATGGCGGGGGTCGGCCAGCTTCGCGACGAGATCAAGCGTGCGAGCGATTCACGTGCCGTCGAGCCTCGTCAGCAACATGTCGCTTGATGAATGGCTCAATCGCGCCAGGCCGAGCCGAGGATGACATCGCAAAAGTTCACCCGCCGGTAGTTCGGATCCATCCGCGCGAGGACGTCCGCCTTGACATTGCCGAAGGTCGTCTCGGGCTTGGCGATAGTGCCGTCGGCGAAGGCCTGGATGATGCCTTCCTTGAAGCCGCTGCCACGGGGATGCGAGGCGAGGACCTGCTCGCGCTGCTGCTCCGAAAGCTCCGCATAGCCGATGCCGAGGACGTCCGTCTCGACGCCGGCCGTCACCAGCGCCACCTCCGGCTTCTTGTGCTGGGGAATGCCAGGGGTGGTGTGCAGGGCGATCGCGTCCCAGACGACATCGATCGCCTCCTCTGCGATGCCGTGCTGGCGGAGGAAGTTCCGCGCGGCATTGGCGCCGTCGACCTCGAACCGCTCGGTCGCGCTGGCGTATTCTTTGGTCAGCCCCATGTCGTGGAACATCGCGCCGATGTAGAGTAGCTCCGGGTCGAAGTTCAGGTTCTTCCGCTGTCCGGCAAGAGCGCCGAAGAGATAGACCCGCGTAGAGTGGTGGAAGAGCAGGTCCGACTCGGTGTCCCGGACCAATTCGGTCGCCTCGCGCGCCAGCATGCTGTCGGGGATGGCGATACCGGCGACTGATTTCGGCATCGAGCGGCGTACGGAGGTGATGAGCATCGTCATGGCTTTCTCCTGCAAGGTGAATCGAACGACGATCCTGATATCGGCCTCCTGCACCGCTGGCGGCAATCGCGCGGGAGGTCTAAATCCTGCCAATCGCGCGCCGTTTTGCGCCATCCCGGAGGTCGCCACGTGGAGTCGATCGCGATCGTCATCTTTCCAGGCGTCCAGGCCCTCGACGTCGCCGGACCGCTCGACGTCTTTGCCGAAGCGAACAATTTCCTCCCCGCCGACCGGCGATACGCCCTCGCTACCGTCGCCACCGCGGCGGGCTCGTTCCGCGCCTCGAACGGGCTGCGGATCACGCCGGACCGGGTCATCGGCGAGGACGGCGACTCCTTCGACATGGCCTTCGTCGCGGGCGGCCCGGATTTGCCGGCGGCAGCGGTCGACGAGCGCCTGACGGCCTGGTTGTCGACGATCGCGCCGCGTTGCCGATGCTACGGCTCGATCTGTAACGGCACTTTCGTCCTCGGGCATGCCGGCCTACTCGAGGGCAAGTCCGTCACCACCCATTGGCAGGACGCTCGCGCGCTCGCCGAGCGCTTCCCGCGGGCGCGCGTCGAGCCCGACCGGATCTATCTCCGTGACGGGCCGCTGGTGACGTCGGCCGGCGTCACCGCCGGCATCGACTTGTCGCTGGCGCTCGTCGCCGAGAGCCACGGAGCCGCCCTCGCGCTCGCGGTCGCAAAGCGCCTCGTCGTCTTCGCCCAGCGGCAGGGCGGCCAATCGCAATTCAGCGCCTATCTCAGCGTGCCGACGGACGAGGCGTCGCCGGTCGCCAAGATCCAGGCCCATGTCATGGAGCACATCGCGGACCGCTTCACCGTCGACCATCTGGCGGAGGTCGCCGGGATGAGCGCCAGAACCTTCGCGCGCGCCTTTGTCCAGCAGACAGAGGTTACGCCGGCGGAATTCGTCGAGCGAGTGCGGCTCGACCGCACCCGCAGCCTGTTGGAAGGCGGCGACATGGCGCTCAAGGCGGTGGCCTATCACGGCGGCTTCGGCAACGCCAAGCGCATGCGGAGCGTCTTCGTCCGCCGCCTCGGCGTGACGCCGGCGCAATATCGCGCGAGCTTCCGGCAGCTCCCGCGCTGACGTCGATTCGGGTCGCCGACATGCGGACCTCTCTTCGCCGGGCGCGACGTGATAAGATGATCCCGCAACGAAATCACACGATGGGGAGGAATGCGATGGAGATCAGTCGCCGCGGCTTCGGCGCGATGGCGCTTTCGGCGGTCGCCATGGGAACGAGGCCTTTGGCCGCTGCCGAGCCGATCAAATTCGCGACGCTGCCCGCACTCGATTTCATGACGCCGATGTTCGCGCAGGACGCCGGACTCTTCACCAAGCAGGGTCTCGACGTCGCCATGCAAATCGCGACCGCGGCGCCGGTGCTGCTGCCCGGCGTCGTCGGCGGCTCGCTGCAGTTCGGCGTCTCCACCGGTGCGCAGGTCGCGATCGCGCATGACGCCGGTCTCGACGTCGTCATTGCGGCCGGGGTCGGCGTGATCACACCGACGCGGGTCAGCACCGCGGTCGTCGTCCGTCCCGACACGACGATCGAGAAGCCGTCGGATTTCATCGGCAAGAAGGTCGTCTCGCCGGGCATCAACGGCACATTCCACGTGCTCTTTCTTCGTTATCTGAAGGCCAACGGCATCGATCCCGCGTCGGTCACGCTGCTCGAGGGCGGTTTTTCGCAAATGCCTGACCTGTTGCGCAGCAAGCAGGTCGACGCGGTGTTGGCCGCCGAGCCGTTCCTCACCCGCATGCTCGACAACGGAATCGGCAAGCGGCTCGATTTCTTCAAGCCCGACCGGGATCACATCTTCACCAGCTTCTACATCGCCAAGCGCAGCTGGACCGACAGCCACAAGGACGAGGTGGTGAAGGTCCGGGCCGCCTTGCGCGAGGCGAATCAGATGATGAGGAGCGATCCTGCCGCCGCCGCGGCCGTGCAGGCGAAATACCTGAAGCTCCCGCCGGAGGTGCTCGCCAAGCAGGGCCTGCCGGATACGCGCGCCGATGTCGAGCCGGAGGACGTCCAGTTCTGGGCCGACACCGCCTTGCAGCTGGGGCTGATCAAACAGCCGATCGACGCGCGGGCACTGATGGCCTGATATCCAGTTGCTCGCTCGTCCATCGTTTCGAATGAGAGGTTCATGATGACAGCCAGTCGCAGCCTTCGCCGCATCGTGACCGGGCACGACGAGAGCGGGAAGGCGATCGTCGTCTTCGACGACGACGTCCCCAACAAGGTCATGCGACCGGAGACGGGGATCGTCGCGAACTGGGTGTGGATCAGCGCCTCGACCCCGGCCGACATCACGCTCGCCGCCGACACGTCTTCGGAGCGGCGCGGCCTCAACCCGCCGCCGGGCGGCTCGATCTTCCGGATCGTCGATTTCCCGCCGACCGCCGGCGGCGAGGAGAACCTCGATCACCATGCGATCAGCAGCAGCCTCGGCCTCGACCAAAGCAGCAGCAAGCGCCGACCCGCGACGCATCCGCTGATGCATTTCACCGAGACGCTCGACTATGCGATCGTCATGAGCGGCGAGATCGACATGATGCTGGACGACAGCACCGTGCATCTCAAGGCCGGCGACGTCATCGTGCAACAGGCGACCAACCACGCCTGGATCAATCGCGGAACGGAGCCCTGCCGGATCGCCTTCGTGCTGATCGACGCGAAGCCGCTCTGAGCGACTCAGCGCGCCGGATGGCGCGGTAGCACCGGCACGAACAGGACGGAATCGCGCACTGCGCCGGTGTGGAGCGTGTGGGTGCCGCCGAAGATCGCCGGCGGCCGGTCGATGTCGCTCTCGTGCGTGAAGAAGCCCGAGCCCTTGAACGGGCCGGGCTCGTCCGCACGCTCGAAATCCTTGCCCTGGACCGTCAAAGCCAACCGGTAGCCCGCCGGCAGCGCGACGCTCGTCGGCCAGATCTCGATGTCGAGCCGGTAGGCATCGCCGGGCACGAGCGGCTGCACCTCGTCATGTGTGTGGACCGGCCGATACTCGGTGGAGAGCGCAGCATCGAGCTTGCGATGCGAGGCGCGCAACCAACCCTGAGAGATCGGGCATTTCGGGTCGATCGCGCTGAGGAAGGTCACCTCGTCGCCGGCGGGCGAGAAGGCCCGCAGCGTCGCGAAGACGTCCATGTCGACCGTGTCGGAGGATGCCCATAGCGTCAGCCGCACCGGTCCGGCGATCCAGGTCTCTTGCGCCAGCGACGGCGAGACGAAGGTCGCTCCATCGCTCAACGCCTGATAACTGAGCGAGCGGTCGGCTCGCGGAGTTTCGCGGCCGAGCGATTTGTCCGCCGCATCCAGGTGCCAGCACACGAACTCGGTTTCGGGGAGCGGCCATTGCGTGCCTTCGACGAGCCCGGCGATGCCGTCGTCGTGCGACCTGACCTCGATCGTCACACGCGGCTCCCTCTCCCAGCCGTTGTCGATCGACTTGAGGTAGCGATCGAAGAAGCGGCGCTGCAGAGCGATGTTCTTGGGCTGCAGGAAGGTGATGAAATAGGAGCCGGACTGGATCTTCAGCCATTTGTCGGGCGAGGCGATGCCGTCATAGCCGGCGATCGTGCCGCGCAGGTGCAAGCCGAGCCCGCCCCAGTTCGCGACGACCAGGGCAGGGAGATCGACCTTGCTCAGATCGGCCGAGCGCGCCTTGTACCAATCGTCGCGCAGCGGATGCGCGAGCACGTCGGCGATGTAGTCGGTGCGATTGGCGGCGAGCTCCTGCTTCGAGAAGGACGCCGGGCCGGTGCTGCGTGCGCCGGTGACGATGTCGAGGAACGGCGACTCCGGATTGCCATGTTGGTTGCGCAGGACGCTGCGCGGCCACCAGCTGTGCGTGAAGCCGGCAGCGAAGATCCCATCCTGGCGCGTGCGATCGCGATAGAAATCAAAGGTTCCCTGCCACGGCAGGATCGCCGCCAGGTGGGGCGGGCGCAGCGCCGCCACCATCCATTGGCCGGCGGCGTAATAGGAGATCCCCAGCAGCCCGACCTTGCCGTTGCTCCATTCGTGAGCGGCGGCCCATTCGATCGCGTCGTAGAGGTCGCGTGATTCCGAAGGCGAGTTGACGTCGAGGAACCCGGGCGATTTTCCGGCGCCGCGGGAGTCGACCTTCATCACGACGTAGCCGTGCGGGACCCACACCTCGGGGTCCGGCGTCTCGAAGACGAGGTGCTTGCACGACGAGGCGGCAAGGATCTCCGGATGACGCTGCTCGATCTGCTCCCACGCGCTCGGCATGAACTGCGAAATATGGACGTCCTTGCCATAGGGACCAAGCGTCACCAGCACCGGATATCGTCCCGGCTCCTCCGGCCGAAAGATGTTTGCCCGCAGGGTGTCGCCGACCCGCATCGGCACCGCCACGTCCTTGTCGAGACGCATCGTCAATGGCCGGGTCGCGCCGTCCGCTCCGATTTCACGCCGTTCCATCGGTATTGCTTTCCCGCATCGGCAACTCGGCTTTCGCCCGGTCGCATCGTTCCCATCGGCCGAATGATTGCATAATCAACGGTATCGGTCTTGTGGAAAGCGAGAACCAGAGATCGCGCAAGCTCGCCGTCGCGAACGGCCGGCGCGCCATCGGCGCCGTCGGCTAACGCTCGTCGCCGCCCTCGTGGTCCACGTCCGCCCCGGCCGGGCGGAGCGCGTGCGACAGCCGCTCGACCGCGGCCTCCGTCGCCTTCGGGCCGGTCGCGCTGCTCTTCTCCTGCCTTGCCAGCTGCCGCAGGCGCGCCATGTCGCGCAGCATGACGACGTGCCGGTCGACGATCGCGATCTTCTCTTCGCGGAGAAGGCGCAGGGTGCGGTTGACATGCACCACGGTGAGGCCGAGGTGATCCGCCATCTGTTGTTGCGTCAATGGCAAGTTGAAGCTGCCGGCGGTAACCAGCTCGCGGCGGCGCAAGCGCTCGTGCAGGTCCACCAGCATCTCCGCAAGCCGTTCCTGAGCATCGAACCGCGCCAGCCGATCGGCGCGGGCTTCGGCACGTCGCTGCGCCTCACCAATCAGCCAGGCGAGATACGTTGCCGTCGTGCGTTGGGCCAGCAGCCCGGAAACGACGTCGGCGTCGACTGCCTGCAAGGTAACCGACTGAATCGCGACGACTTCGTCCGCGGGCCGCGTCCGCAAGGCCGATTCGAAGCCGATGAGATCGCCCGGCACGTAGATCTCGGGAATGACACGCCGGCCATCCGGCCACTCGCGGGTGCGGCATGCCCAGCCCCGGCGCAGCACGTAAAGCGACTGGCTCGGCCGCTCCGGGGCGATCAGAATCGCCCCCGCCGGCGCAATCCGCGAGGGGGCTTCACCGAACATTTGACGCAATTCACGCGCGCCTTGCGCCAAATCCTCGTACAAGGCCGGGCGGCATCGCGGCCTTTCGGTCTGGCCAAGCTCACCGGAACCGGGCGACAAGTTGTCCTCCGTCATGGTCGTACTCCGCGCGTGGAACCGGATCGTTCTGTTTCCGCATCCGTCGCTTTCTCGCTACTATACGCCGATCGGTGGGCAGCGAAAGCTTGTCGGCCTTCACCATTTCCCTGCAGTCTTTCGCCATACTGACGGCAGGTACCGACAGCGACGGCGGCCTCGTCTTGGCTTACTGTCGGCTTGGGTTGCCGGCGGCTAACGAGCTTGACCTTGCTGGGCACCGTTTCAGCCGCCCCCAGACTCCGAGCGGCAGTGGCCCTGTACGAGCGTGGCGAATGCGCCAAGCAGTACCGGCATTGGGCAGGGCTTGGTGAGCACCGGGCGATCGCGATATTCCGCTGGAACGCCGGTGGGACCGTAACCGGTCATGAAGATGAACGGGATGCCCCGCTCGGCGAGGGCGGCGGCGACCGGCAGCACCGTCTCTCCATGCAGATGTACGTCGAGCTGGGCGGCATCGATCCCTATTTCCTGCGCGATGGCCGGCGGGCGGCGCCGACCCGCGGAAATGGGCCGACGATCTCGCATCCGGCGTCCGCCAGAGCCATTTCCCAAACGTCCTCAACGATGAGCACCCGCCGTCCGGCCAGCGTCGGGGGTGAGGCGGCAATCACGTAGGCTCGCGGTCAGGGGCTGCTGGCGGTTCGTCGTTGATGCGAACGAGCTCGCCGTCGACCGGGACGGAGAGTTCCGCTCGGACACCTTGCGGCGTGAACTCGAGAGCCGCCTCGCCGTCGACCTCGTAGCTCAAGAGTCGGCGCAAGAGGTCCGTGCCGAAGCCTTTGCCGGGATTATCCACCGGTCCGCCCGCCTCGCGCCAACGCACGACCAATCGCGGCGCGGCGCCGTTGCCGCCATCGGCTTTGCCTTCGCCGTTGGCTTTGCCGCCGCCATCGATCGCCCACGACACCTCGATGCTGCCAGTTGGCTGCAACAGCGCACCGTGCTTCGCGGCGTTCGTCGCCAGTTCGTGGAAGGCCATCCCGAACGCGAGCGCAGCCTTCGGCGCCAGCGAGACCGGGGCGCCCTCGAGCGTGATACGCTGCTTTTCCTCACCGAGCAGGTAGGGCTCCAGCTCCTGTTGCACCAGCTCGCGTAACTGCACCGGCGTCCAGTTGTCGCGCGAGACCAGCCCGTAGGTGCCGGCAAGCGCGTGGAGGCGCTCTAGGAGCCGGTTGGTGAACGCACTGACCTCGGGGGCCCGTGCCGCGCTCTGCGTCACCAGCCCGATGACGACGCCGAGCATGTTGCGCACGCGGTGGTTCAACTCGGCGATGAGCAGCAGCTGATGGTCCTCCGCCGCGACGACCTTGTTGACGTCGACGAAGGTCACCAGCACCCCGTCGATCGTGTTGTCCCCCGCGCGATAAGGCAGAATGCGCATCAGGTAATGCGTGCCCTTCGCGGCTCCGCCGCTGACGCGGCGCTCGAGCGGCTCCCGGGTATCGAGGACGTGCTGGATATCGGCCCGCAGGTCGACAGCTTCCAGTTGGTTCGCGATGTCGGTGAGCGGCCGGCCGCGGTCCGTCGGGATCAGGTTGAACAGTGTCGTCACCGCCGGCGTAAAGCTGCGGATCACCAGGTGGCGATCGAGAAAGAGCGTTGCGATCTGGGTGCTTTCGAACAGGTTCTTCAGATCGGCATTGGCGCGATCCAGCTCGTCGACCTTGACGTTGAGCTCGGCATTGATCGTATGCATCTCTTCGTTGACCGACTGCTGCTCCTCCTTTGCGGTTTCCAGCTCCTCGTTCGTGGACTGCAGCTCTTCGTTGACCGAGACCAGCTCCTCGTTGGCCGATTTCAGCTCCTCGACGGCGGTCTCATATTCCTCGACGGTCGCCTGCAGCCGTTCGCGGGTTTCGCGCAGCTCGGTCTCGAGATGCTCGACGGTGCTGTCCTCGCGCGTCGAGCGGGCGCGCCACGCCTCCTCGGGCGGGAGCGGTCGCCCGACATCCTCGAAGACGACGAGGAAGAGCGGCGGGTTCTTCTCGTCGGGCAGCGGCTCGATCGTCAGGGCGATCGTCTGCACGCGGTCGTCGATCTCGACCGAAAGCCCCTCGCGGCGAACCCGGCGGCGCGTCTCTTCGGCTTCCCGCAGCGCCGCCCGCAGCTCGAGCCGAAGTCCTTTCCGGGCCATCGCGATCAGCTGTCGGTTGGGCGCCCCGGGCGCCGGCTCGAGATATTTTCCGGTGCGCGACGAGTAGTAGACGACTTCGTCGTCGCGGTTCACGACGACAAAGGCCGGCGCGAAGCGCTCGAGCACGCGTCGCTCGACGGCCTGACGCAGCGGGAGGCCTTCGAGGTGCGGGACGCCCGCCATTGCGCCCGCCGATCCCGCAAGCACGACGGGAGCCGCGCCGTTGCCGTTTCGACCGGGCAGGAAAAGCGGCACCGGGACGGTGACCGTGGCTTGATCGCGCCGCTGGAAGAGGCGCTGTTTCTTGGTCAGCGGCGTGAAGAGCTCGGCGTGCTGGGTGATGTTCTCGGAGGTTCCCAGGAAGAGATAGCCGCCCGGCCGCAGCGCATAGTGGAAGATCGGAATGACGCGGCTCTGCAGATCGCCATCGAGGTAGATCAGCAGGTTGCGACAGGAGATCAGGTCGATTCGCGAGAACGGCGGGTCGCGAATGACGCTATGCGCCGAAAAGATGCAGAGATCGCGAACCTCGCGGGTCAACGAATAGCTGCCGCCGACCGCAGTGAAGAAACGCTGCAGCCGCTCGGGAGAGATGCCATCCAGAAGGCTGGACGGATAGCGCGCCGCTCTGGCGACGGCGAGCGCCGGCTCGTCGATGTCGGTGGCGAAGACCTGCACTTTCGGCAGGGCGGGTAGCTTGTCCATGCCTTCGAGCAGCAGGATCGCGATCGAGTAGACCTCCTCGCCGGTAGCGCACCCCGGGACCCAGACCCGTACCGTGTCGTCCGCGCCCTTTCCCGCCAGGATGCGAGGAATGACCCGTGCCGCGAGCTCGTCGAACGCTTCCATGTCGCGGAAGAAGCTGGTGACGCTGATCAGGAGGTCGCGGAAGAGCAGCCGCGCCTCGTCCGGCTCCCGGTCGAGCCGCGAGACGTAAGCGTCGATGTCCCCGAGGTGCAGCACCTGCATGCGGCGCTGCACCCGGCGCAGGAAGGTCTTCCCCTTGTAGCCGGAGAAATCGTGTCCGAGCTGACGGCGGAGGATGCGGCAGATCGCGTCGCAGGCCGCCGCGATGCGGCCCGTGTGATCCTTCTCGCGGAAGCGATCGTCGAGCACGGCGAAGCCGCTGAAGTACGCGATCAGGTTCGCCGGCATCTCGTGGACCGGGAGCACGAGGTCGACGAGCCCGGTCGCGATGGCGCTCTCGGGCATGCTCGCGTGCCGTCGCTCGTGATGGTCGCTGCCTTGCGCCAGCGTCAGCCCGCCATGCTGCTTGACCGCCTTGATGCCGAGCGTCCCGTCGCTGCCGCCGCCGGACAGCACGATTCCGACGCTTCGCTCGGCGCGGTCGACGGCCAGCGAGGCGAAGAACACGTCGATCGGGTGCCGCTCGCGGACGGCCTCGGGCCCACGAAGGCGAAGGCGACCGTTCTCGATCGTCAGGATTCCCTCGTGCGAGAGGACATGCGTCCGATTTGGTTCGACGACCATCCCGTCTTCGGCAGCGACCACCGGCATCGCCGTGTACTGCGAGATGATCGGAACGAGGGAGCTTTCGCGCCCGGGGGGCAGATGGGTGACGACCACGAAGGCGAGGCCGCTCTCGGTCGGCAGGGCGCGAAAGAACTGCTGAAGCGCCTCGATGCCGCCTGCGGATGCGCCGATTCCGACGATGGGGAATTGCTTCTGCTGCTCGTTGGCGACCACGAACGCCTCGCTGAAAGTGTCGGGCGTGCGGCTCGGGGCAGCGTCGAACGCGGCAGCCACGGTCGCTCAGATATCGAAGACAATCTAGGGGGGTGTTCCGGGCGCAGCAAGGAGAATGTCGGCACATCGGAAGCGGCGGCAGGGTGATTCAATTCACCGCATGTTCTGACTGAGCAAAACAGATTCTCCTTTGGCTGGTCATTCCAAGGGGGAGGTGCCGATGGGCACGTTATGGACTGCGCTTGAAGGCTTGCCGGATCATCGGACGCGGAAGGGTCGGCGCTACTCCTTGGCGTCGGTGGTCGGCATCTCGTTGGCGGCGATGCTTTCGGGCGCGAACGATCTGATGGCGATCTATCGCTGGGGCGGTCGGCTGACGCCGAAGGGTCTGGCGGCGTTTGGCGTGACGCGCGGGCGGGCGCCCTGCCATGCAACCTATCACTATGTTTTCCGCTCGATCGCGTCTGGCGATCTGGAGCGGGCGTTGCGCGGCATGGTCGCGGCGGGCACGGCTGGGCATGTCGCGATCGACGGCAAGCGGCTGCGTGGCAGCCAGACCGAGACGAGCCCCGGCATTCACATGCTGCAAGCGTTCTCGACGCGGCTTCAGGCCTGCGTCGGATCGCTTGCCGTGCCGCCCGAGAGCGCCGAGGTGATCGCGGCAATCGCCTTGCTGAAGGATCTCCCGATCGGCGAGGGCGACGTGATCACCGGCGACGCCGCCTTCACCTATCGACCCATCGTCGACGCCATTCGGGCCCGAGGGGCCGCATATTTCCTATTCGTCAAAGGCAACCAGCCCGAGCTTCAGGCCAAGATCGCCCACGCCTTCGGCGACGATTCCCCCCTCAAGGATCGCCGCGCTGCCGGGCATCGCCGACGGGCAGAGCGATCCGCCTGACCTGGAACGGGCGGAGACGATCGGCAAGGAGCATGGCCGCATCAAGACCCGCCGCATCGCCGTGCGCCCCTTGCCGGCCCGCCTCGACCACGCATGGCCGGGGCTCCTGCGCATCTGCCGGATCGAGCGCCGCCGCGAATTCAAAACCTACTGCGAGCGCCAGGTCATCTACGCCATCACCGACCTGCCGAAAGAGGCCGCCGATGCCAGCCGGCTCCTCGAGATCGCCCGCGCCCACTGGCAGGTCGAAAACCGCCTCTTCCGCGTCAAGGATGGCACCTTCGCCGAGGACGCCTGCCGCGTCCGCACCGGAAACGCGCCCGCCGCCCTCGCCCATATCCGCGATTGCGCCCTCACCCTCATCCGACGAAAAGGCCGTAAACCAAAACCAGCCCGCGAAGCCTTCGCCGCAAACCCGCGAGCCGCCATCCGAGAAATCATCACGGCATGAATTGAATAGCCCTGAAGCGGCGGCAGCCACGCCTCCCTCGCGGAAGAGTTCGCGCCGCTCTTATTCTCGGGAGTGGATATCGGGCTTTGGCGTTATCCCCGACGCGAGGGGAGATTGATGATGCTCGATTGGATCGACCGAAATCTTGCGCGGGGACGGGCGGGCGGAGGATGGTTCCTTCTCCGGCGCGGCTCGACCGGACGCTAGCATGGAGCCCAGGTTTCTTGTAACCTTGGTTTTGCCAAACGATGACATACGAAATGTACGGCGGGAATCATGTGCCACTTCAAGAAGTCGATTGAGTAATGTCGAAAGCAGATTCGCAGACTCTGGCTGAAAAATCTTTGCTGGACCTGATCATACGAACTCTCAATTTGGAAATACAGTCCGACGCGGTCGATCCGAAGGACGCGCTTTACGACGAGGGACTGGGGCTGGACTCGATCGATATGCTTGAGATTGCGCTCGCAGTCTCGCAGACTTACGGTGTCAAGTTGAACGCCGATGACGAAAACAACCTGAAAATCTTCAGCTCGTTGCGCAGCCTCAGCAGCTTCATCGAGCAGCATCGGTCCAAGTGAATGCGACCGGCGGTAGCGCACTCTGGAAAGGCTGTCGTCGTGTTGCTGACGATGCTGTCGCCGGTGGCCGTCCATAAGGTTTTGCTGACGCCGGGCTGGACGGCGCTCGCAGCCTTGCTCATCGCGGCGCAGATCTGGTTGATCGCCTCGTTGTTCATGGGGCGTTTCCCGCTGCAGCTCAAGCTGCCGATCGTCGTCGGCGGTATCGGGGTGCTCGCTCTCATCCTGCGTCATTCCGGCGCCGAGGTCCTCGTCGCCTCGACCGGCATACCGCATGCATTGGCCTATACGGCGATGCTGATCATTTTCGGACGGTCGCTCACCGGCCCGCGAGAGAGCGTGATCACGAGCCTCGCGTTGCGCATGCGCGGTCCGCTGGGCCCGGCGGTCCTGCGCTATACACGCCGCGTAACCCTTGCGTGGTGCCTCTTTTTCGCGGCCCAGCTGATGGCTTCGCTCATCCTCTTCCTGTCGGCGCCGCCGGCGCTCTGGTCGTTGTTCATCAACGTTGCGAACTTTCCGCTCGTCCTCGTCATGTTCATACTGGAATATTCCTACCGGCTGGTGCGATATCCTGCCAGAGGGACGCGCGACCAGTTGTCCGACGTCTTCAAGGTCTTCGGCGGGCCGAAGGACACGCCGATACGGCGGGCCGATGAGGCGCGGTCGTGAGGCGTCGGTAAGTTATGAGCGCAGAGGCGGATTGACGTCGTGACGAGCACCTTTCCGCTGCTTCGGGGCTTCCGTCCGGAGACGCCGATCGGCTATCGCCGAGGCACGGTCGTGACCGTCGCGGAGTTCCTCCATGCTGTCGCCGCCCTCGCCGCGACGATGCCCGATCGCCCCTACGTCGCCAATCTCTGCCGGGACCGGGTCCATTTCGCCGTCGGGCTGGCCGCCGCCCTGCTGCGCGGTCAGATCACCCTGCTGCCGCCCAACGAGACTCCCGGGCTGCTGCAGCAACTCGACGACGATTACCCGGGGTTCTATTGCCTGGCCGACGAGGCGGTACCCGCCGCGCCGCGCGTCCTTCGCTATTACGCACGCAGCCATGTCACGGATGCTATTCCGGAGATCCCGGCCTTCGCCGCCGTTCAGGAAGCCGTCGTACTCTTCACCTCGGGGTCGACGGGCCGGCCGGTGCCTCAGGCAAAGGACTGGGGGACGCTGGTCCGCAGCGCGCTGGCGGCCGGTGCCCGTCTCGGCGCCGCCGGGCTGCAGGGCGCGTCGCTGCTCGGCACCGTGCCGCATCAGCATAGTTACGGCCTAGAATCACTGATCATGCTGGGCTTGCAGCACGGCATGACGCTTCATCGCGACCGGCTGTTCTTCCCGGCCGCGATCGCTGCCGAGCTCGCCGCCGCGCCGGGAGTGCGCATGCTGGTGACGACGCCGATCCATCTCCGCGTGCTGCTCGCCGATACGACGGCGCTGCCGCACGCCGATCTGCTGCTCTCGGCGACGGCACCGCTGCCGGCGGAGCTCGCGATCGAAGCCGAAGCAAGGTTCGGCGGGCCGCTCTACGAGATCTACGGCTGCTCGGAGGCGGGTCAGGTGGCGGTACGGCGGACCGCGGCGACGGACGAATGGCAGTGCATCGAGGGCATTACGCTGCGGCAGGATGGCGAGGACACCTGGGCGAGCGGCGCCGCGGTGCCGCGGACGACCCTCCTCGGCGATATCATCGAGCTCCGCTCGAGCGAGCGGTTCCTGTTGCACGGCCGCAAGGCCGACCTCGTCAACATCGCCGGCAAACGGACCTCACTGGCCTATCTGAACCACCATCTCAACGCCATCGACGGGGTGCGCGACGGCGTCTTCGTGCTGCCGGGCGGTGACGATCTGGGGGAGGGGCGGCTGCGCGCCTATGTCGTCGCGCCCGGCCTCACCATCGAGGAGATCATGGCGGCGCTGCGCAGCCGCATCGATCCGGCGTTCCTGCCGCGGCCGCTGTCGCTCGTCGAGGAACTGCCGCGAAATGCGCTCGGCAAGCTGCCGCGCGACGCGCTTTCCCGCTTGAACCTCGCGGCGCTGGACTGACCGCCGGTGCCGCAACAGGACCACCGGTTCGACCCGCGGCATCCGACGGCGGCAGGGCACTTTCCGGGTAACCCGATCATCCCCGGGGCCGTGCTGCTCGACGAGGTGCTCGAGGCGGTCGCCGTAGCGCAGGGCATTGCCGTGACGCCTTGCGAGATCCGATCGGTCAAGTTCCTGCTTCCGGTACGGCCCGGCGATCGTATCGTGATACGGTGGGAAGAGGCGCCAAGCGGCGAGACGCGCTTCGACTGCATCTTCCCCGATTCCGGGCGTATCATCCTGAAAGGCAGCATGAGTTTTCCCGGGCGGATTCAGTGAGCCGCACCCTCTCGCAAGAGCAGCTCTGGCTGCAGCGTTCCGAGCGCGGCACGGCTTCGGTCATCCGGCTCGTCGTCTGGGTCGCCTTGCGGCTCGGCCGGCCGGTGGCGCGTGCGCTGCTCTGGCCGGTCTGTGCCTATTTCGTGACGTTCTCGCCGCAGTCGCGCATGGCCTCGCGGGATTATCTGACGCGCATCCTCGCGCGACGGCCGCATCTTGGGGATCTATTCCGTCATTATTTCACCTTCGCGGCCTGCGTCCTCGACCGCGTCTATCTGCTGAACGATCAACTCGATCGCTTCGATATCGAGGTGCATGGCGAGCCGCTCGTGCTCGATGCGCTGCAAGGGGGCGACGGCTGCTTCCTCTTCGGGGCGCATCTCGGCAGCTTCGAGGTCCTGCGCTCGCTCGGCCGCCGGCAGCCCGGCATACAGGTCAGCCTCGTCATGTACGAGGACAATGCGCGCAAGATCAACGCGGTGCTCAACGCAATCAATCCCGCACTCGCCATGGACATCATCGCGCTCGGGCGCAGCGGCTCGATGATCGGCGTCGAATCGCGCCTGGCGCAGGGACACTGCATCGGCCTGCTCGTCGACCGCGGCCTCAAGGGCGAGGGGATGGTGCGCCGCGACTTTCTCGGCGCACCGGCGAATTTTCCGCTCGGACCCTTCCGCATGGCGATCCTGCTCCAGCGGCCGGTCGTGGTCATGTTCGGCCTGTATCGCGGGGGCCGGCGCTATGAGGTCCATTTCGAGCGATTGACCCAGGCGGGAGAGGCCGGCGCCGAGACGATCTCGGTCGATCAGCTGTTGGATCGCTATGTGGCCCGGCTCGAGCACTACTGCCGGCTGGCGCCGTTCAACTGGTTCAACTTCTACGATTTCTGGCATTGAGATGCGCTTCCGGACCATGCTGATTGCGGCGCTCCTCGCGCTGGGCGGCGAGCTTGCCGCGGCGCAGCCGGCGGCGGTCGTTCCGCAATGGGGCCTGCCGGCGCTGATGAAGGCAATGGCCGAGATGCGGGCGCAGACCGCCAATTTCGTCGAGCGGAAATACATGAGCGTCCTGACCCAGCCGCTGGAATCCTCCGGCTCGCTGGTCTACCTCGCCCCGGCCAAGCTCCAGAAGGACACCTTGCAGCCGAAGCCGCAGCGCCTCGTCGTCGAAGGCGATCGGCTGACGATCGAGGACGGGTCGCAGGAGCGCAGCCGCACCCTGTCGCTCGCCGATTACCCGCAGATCGGGGCGATCGTCGAAAGCATCCGTGCGACGCTCGCCGGCGATCAGAAGACGCTCGAGCAGTTCTACACGGTCGCTTTCAGCGGCGACGCCGCGCGCTGGCAGCTGGCGCTGACGCCCAGGGACCGAAAAGTCGAGGAGATCATCAAGTCGATCCGGATCACTGGGCATGACGTGCTGATCGACGCCGTCGAGACGCAGGAGGCGAACGGCGACCGCGACGTCATGACGATCGTGAAAGAAGGAAAGTGACCCTCGCCCGCGGCGGCGCGGTCGCCCTGTGGTTGGCTGGTCTCCTCGCCTGCGCGCTGGTCGTCATGCGGGGCGAGTTCAGCACCGACATGTCGGCCTTCCTGCCGCGCTCCCCGGTTCCGGCGCAGCAGATCCTGGTCGAGCAGATGCGCGACGGCGTCGTCGCGCGGATGGTCCTGGTCGGCATCGCCGGCGCGCCGCCGGCGCAGTTGGCGGCGCTCAGCAAGGCGACGGCGAAAGCGCTGCGCGGCGCGCCGGAATTCGCGCTGGTCGCGAACGGCGAGCCTGCCGGGCTCGAGCGCGATCAGGAATTTCTCTGGCGCAACCGCTACCTGCTCAGCCCCGGCGTCGTTCCGGAGCGCTTCACGGCTGCGGGGCTCCGCCAGGCGCTCGAGAACGACCTGCAGCTTCTCGGCTCGGATGCCGCAATGCTGGTCAAGCGGACGCTGCCGGCCGACCCGACGGGCGAGATCCTCACGCTCGCCGACGCGCTGGCCGGGGCGCAGCATCCGGAGACGCGCGATGGAGTCTGGTTCGCCAAGGACGGCAGCTCGGCGGTGATGCTGGTGCAGACCCGCGCCGCCGGCTTCGACATCGACGCGCAGCAGCACGCGCTGGCGCTGATCGACCAGGCCTTTGCTGCGGCGAAGCAGGAGGTGGGCGCGCCCGATGCGCGCCTGCTGGTGAGCGGTCCGCCGGTCTTCGCCGTCCATGCGCGCGCGACGATGCAGCAGGATGCGACGCGCTTCTCGCTGATCGCGACGGCCCTGGTCGCGGCCCTGCTCCTCTTCGCATATCGCCGGCCGCGCGTCGTCCTGTTGGCGCTGTTTCCAGTCGTCAGCGGCGCCGTCGCCGGCGTTGCGGCGGTGAGCCTCGGCTTCGGCTATGTCCACGGCATCACCCTCGGCTTCGGCGTCACGCTGATCGGCGAGGCGGTCGATTATGCGATCTATCTCTTTACCCAGACCGTGCCGGGCAGCCCGCCGGCGGCGACGCTGCCGCGCATCTGGCCGACGCTTCGCCTTGGCATGCTGACCTCGATCTGCGGCTTCAGCGCCATGCTGTTGTCGAGCTTCACGGGTTTCGCACAGCTTGGGCTCTTCACCATCGTCGGCCTCGCCGTGGCGCTCGGCGTCACCCGCTTGATCCTGCCGCTCCTCCTGCCGCGGAAATTCGCTAATCTCACCTCGACGGTCTTCGCGCCGCCGCTGCTGGTGGTGATCCGCCATGCCCGACCCCTCCGTATCGTCGTCGGCCTGCTCGTCGTACTGGGCCTGCTGTCGCTGGCACTGCATCGCGGCGGGATATGGGAGGACGAGATCGAGAGCATGAGCCCGATCTCGGCACAGGATAAGGCGCTTGACGCGCAGCTGCGGCGCAATACCGCGGCGCCCAACGTCCGCTACCTGCTGGGGATCGAGCGGCCAGACGTCGAGGCGGCGCTCGCCGCCAGCACGTCGGTCTCCGCGGTATTGACCGATCTCATCGGCACGAAGGAGCTCGCCGGCTTCGACGCGCCGCAGCTCACTCTGCCGAGCCAAACGACGCAGCGTGCCCGCCAGGCGGCGCTGCCGCCGCCCGAGATCCTCCGCGCCAACCTCGCCACGGCCCTGGACGGAATGCCGTTCCGCATCGAGACCTTCGCGCCGTTCCTCGCCGATGTCGCGGCGGCGCGCGAGCAGCCGCTGCTCGACCGTGCCAGCTTCGCGGGAACGAGCCTGGCGACCAAGCTCGGCTCGCTGCTGATCCAGCGTCGGGGCGGCTGGATGGCGATGCTGCCGCTGCGCGGCGTCGTCGATTCGTCGCGTCTCGCCGCAGCGGTCGCTGGCGCCGCTGGGCCGGACGTCATTTTCCTCGATCTCAAGGGCGAATCCGACCGGCTGCTCGAGACTTATCTCCACGAGGCGATCATGCTGTCGCTGATCGGCAGCCTCGTCATCGTCGCGCTGCTGCTCGTCAGCCTGCGCTCGCTCCGCCGCACCGCGACGGTGCTGGCGCCACTTGCCGCCGCGGTCGTCGCGACCGCCGGGATCCTGGCCTTCGGCGCGCAAAAGCTATCCATCTTCAACCTCTTCGGCCTGCTCCTCGTCGTCGCCGTCGGATCGAATTACTGCCTGTTCTTCGAGCGCCGAGCCGCCGTCGGCGAGACGCGCGAACGCATGATCGCCTCGCTCGTCCTGGCAAATCTCTGCACGGTGATCGGCTTCGGCGTGCTCGCCTTCTCCCGGATCCCGGTGCTCCATGGGATCGGCGAGACGGTGGCGATCGGCGCGCTGCTGAGCCTCGTCTTCGCCGCGGTCCTGACGGCGCCGTCGCAAGCGCCAGCGGAGCCGACGTGATGTCCCCAACCCGCAGCGATGCCGATCACGACGCCGGCGAGCGTATCCTGCTCGTCGCCCTGCCGGGCGCCTTCATGGCGCCGCAGGAGTTCGCGTCGGCCGGTTTTGGCCGGATGCTGCGCGACCATCGCCTGCCGGTCGATCTCGTCGCCGCCGGGATCGACAGCGGCCTCTATCTCGACGATGCGGTGCCCGAGCGCATCGACGCCGAATTCGTGATTCCGGCGCGCGAACGCGGCTATCGCCGCATCTGGCTGCTGGGCATCTCGCTCGGCGGCATGGGAGCGCTGCAATATCTCCGCCGCTGTCCCGGTCGGGTCGAGGGCGCAATCCTGCTTGCACCGTTCCTCGCGACCCGCGGACTCGTCGTCGAGGTCGGCGAAGCGGGCGGCCTCTCGTCGTGGCGTCCGGGTGAGCTCGCGCCGGGCGATATCGAGCGGCCTCTGCTGGCGTGGCTCGGCGAGCAGAATTTCATGGCGGCGAAAACCCCGGTCCTGTATCTCGGCTGCGGCCGGGACGATCGCTTCGCGGCGGCTAGTACGCTGCTCTCCGCATGCCTGCCGCCGGAACGCGTCGTCGCTGCCGACGGCGGCCACGACTGGGAGACCTGGGCGCGCCTCTGGCAGGCGATCCTGGCACGGCGCCCATTCGAGCTGCCGCGTGATGCCGCGGCGTGTGGCGAGAGCTTCGATCTGGTACTGTAGCGGCGGTTCGGAGGTCGCGAATGCGGGTTGCTCGGGTGGGGGTGGTGGCGTCGATCGTTCTCAGCCTTGCCGGCTGCAGCGCCGCGCGCTTCAGTGTCCCGGCGACTGAGCCGGACGAAGCCGCCTATTCCGCGCTCTTCCCCTATTATGTCGAGTTCTGCGCGGTTTCCCAGCTCAGGAAAAAGCCCGGCTTCGGTGCCAAGGTCGAAAGCGGCTTCGGCGGCCATTCGGTGCTCTATCTCAACGGCGTCTGCAAGGTGAAGGACGCGCATTATCCCGAGATCGCGCTGTGCGACGATGGGCCGGAGGTGGCGGAAAACGGCGTCGGCCTCAGCGTCAACGCCCATTACAAAAACGCCAATTGGGTGGCGACGGAAGGGCGCGACTTCTTCTTCCATGGCGGCCTCGACCCGGCGGCGCGGCTGACCCGTGCGGATTATGCGCGGGTCCAGGCCAAGGCGGAGGCGATGGGGATTTACGACGGAGTGCAGTTCCACCGGGAGGTCTTCGACGACATGCCCGCCGGCATGCCCCGCGAGGACTTCAAATACGAAATGTCGGTGGCGACCGATTATGCGATCGGCTTTGGCCGCGACCGGTACTGTGCCCGCGTGCCGATGAGCCGCGACAAGATGGCAAGGGTCGTCACCTTCCTCAACGGGCTGAACGAGCCCTATCGCCGCGATGACAAGGAGTTCGAGTGGGATATCCTGCGTGACAATTGCGCGCATGTCACGCACAACGCCCTTGCGACCGTCGATCTCTGGGACGAGTGGCCGATTGACCGCTTCGTTCTCTTCGCGGCGTTCGATTTTCCCGTGCCGAAAAACGAATTCGTCAATCTCGTGCGGCGCACGAACGACGCCCCGGTCGACGATCTGCCGGCGCTCTACGCCGATTCGGCCGCGCGGCGGGCGTTGCTGAACGACGACTGGCTCCCGACGGAGCCGGGGGCGATCGTCGAAACCGAGCCGGTGTTTCAGAAGAACGACGTCTACGATACGGATCTGATGCTGATCTTTTACGACGATCCGATCCTCGGACGGTATCAGTCGCGTTTCGATCGCATTTTCGCCGATCCGCGCTACACGGACCTTCGCGCGAATCTCGAATATTTCGTGGCCTTGTTCGACAAGGTCGAGCGCGACCGGCGACCGCTCGCGACCTATCCCGAGCGAACCGATCCGGGCTTCGTGGCATTCTACGACCGGTATTATGACCTTGCGGGGCGGCAGAGTGCGGTGCTTCGCGCCGGGCTCGCCGGGTTGCAGACGGCGCCGCGGCTGCGTCCGGCGCAGTTCGGGTCGAGTACGACCGAGCGCGGGATGCGCTCCCACGACCAGCTTGCCGCGATGCAACGATGATGGGCGTTCGCAATCGTACGACATTCGGCAACGCGTTTAAGACGAAAGCGTAAGAATTGCAGCCCCTCGTGCTCAGCCGTTTCTGCATCGTGACCTGCCTTGGCGCCGGTCAGCAGGAGACCTTGAAGGCAATCCGGGACGGCACGAGCGGGTTGCGTTCCTGCGCCTTCGGTGACGTCGACATTCCGACGTTTATCGGCGAGGTCGACGGCACCGCCGAATTCACGCCGACCGGCGAGCTGGCTCATTTCGACTGCCGCAACAACCGGCTTGCCGGGATGGCGCTCGTCCAGGACGGTTTCGAGGAGGCCGTCGCGGTCGCCCGCGAGCGTTATGGCGCGCACCGCATCGGGCTCTTTCTGGGAACCAGCACGTCGGGGATCCTCGACGCCGAGATCGCCTACCGGGCGCGCGACCCGGTCGGTGGCGCGCTGCCGGCGTGGTTCGACTATGCCCATACGCAGAATACCTATTCGCTTGCCGATTTCCTGGCGCATCGGCTCGGGCTCTCCGGACCGGCGGTCGTCGTCTCCTCGGCCTGCTCGTCGAGCGCCAAGGTCTTCGCCACCGCGTCCCGCATGATCGAGGCCGGCATGTGCGATGCGGCGATCGTCGGCGGCACGGATTCGCTGTGCCTCACGACGCTCTACGGCTTTCGCTCCCTCGGCCTTACCGCGACGACACCCTGCCGGCCTTTTGACGTCGCGCGCGACGGGATCTCGATCGGCGAGGGCGCGAGCTTCGTTCTGCTGGAGCGGCGGCGCGACTATCGCGGCGGCGACGCCGTGGCGCTGCTCGGCTTCGGCGAAAGCAGCGATGCCTATCACATGTCGTCGCCGCATCCCGAAGGGCGGGGCGCCCGGCTGGCGATGGAGCGCGCCTTGACGACCAGCGGCCTCGCCCCCTCGGAGATCGATTACATCAATCTGCACGGGACAGCGACGAAGGTTGGGGATGCCGCCGAGGACCAGGCGGTCTTCACGCTGTTCGGCGGCGACACGCGGTGCAGCTCGACGAAGGGCCAGACCGGCCACACCCTCGGCGCGGCGGGCGCGATCGAGACGGTGATCTCCGCCTTGGGCATCCTGCACGGAATCGCGCCGGGAACGACGTCGATGGCGACGGTCGATCCCGAATTTCGCAGCCGGTATCTGTCGGCGCCGGAGCCGTCGCGGCTCGATCGTACGATGACGAACTCCTTCGGTTTCGGCGGCAGCAACTGCACCCTCGTGCTCGGACGGGCTTCCTGATGCGCGTCTTCGTCGAGGGCATCGGCCTGCGGGGTCCCGGGCTCGATGGCTGGCAGGCGAGCGCCGGCGTCCTGGCCGGCTCGCAGAGCTATCATGCCGCGCCGCTTGTCGTGCCGCCCGCCCCGTTGTTGCCGGCGAACGAACGACGGCGCGCCGTGATGAGCGTCCGTCTCGCGCTCGCCGTCGGCGTCGAGGCGCTTGCCAATGCCGGGCGCGATGCTCTCGACGTCGCGAGCGTCTTTACCTCGTCGAGCGCGGACGGTGAGACGATCAACGAGATCCTGCGGGCGCTTGCGACGGTCGAGCGCGAGATCTCGCCGACGCGCTTCCACAACTCGGTGCATAACGCCCCGTCGGGCTATTGGAGCATCGCGACGCAATCGCAGGAGCCGAGCACCAGCCTCTGCGCCTTCGACGCCAGCTTTGCCGCCGGAATTCTCGATGCCGCCGTGCAGGCGGCGGTCGATCGCCGTCCGATCCTGCTGGCCGCCTATGATATTCCGTATCTTCCGCCGCTCGCTGCCGTCCGGCCGTTGACCGCGACCTTTGCCGCGGCCTTCGTGCTCGTGCCGGAGCGCACGGCGCGGACGATCGCGCGGCTCGACATCGCGCTCGATCATCGCCGAGGGAGCGAAACGACGGTGATGGACGATGCGGGCCTCGAGGCCCTGCGGACCGGCGCACCGGCAGCGCGCAGCTTGCCGCTGCTCGCGGCGATCGCGCGTGGCGGCGCCGATACCGTCGTCCTCGACGGCACGACGGGCGATCGTCTTGTCGTCTCGCTTTCGGCGGAGGAGTGCCGATGATCGAGCGGCCGGCGATCGCCGGGCTCGTCCCCCATGCCGGGTCGATGTGCCTCATCGACCGGGTCCTGCACTGGGACGCCGCCGGCATCAGCTGCACCTCCGCCAGCCACCGCCTCGTCGGCAATCCGCTGGCGCGGCGCGGCGCGATCGCCGCGATCTGCGGCGTCGAATACGCGGCGCAGGCGATGGCGATCCACGGCAGGCTGGTCGATGCCGACGCGGCGCGCCCGCGCGCCGGCTTCCTGGCGAGCCTGCGCGACGTCGCTTGCTCCGCCGACCGGTTGGACCTCGTCGACGGCGACCTCACGATCGCCGCCGGGCGGCTCTTCGGCGACGGCAATTCGGTGATCTATCGCTTCACCGTGCACGGCGACGACGACCGGCTTCTCCTGAGCGGGCAAGCCGCTGTCGTCCTCGCAGCGGCGCCGCCATGAGACGCGCCATCGTCACCGGCGGCAGCGGCGCGATCGGTGCGGCAATCTGCCGAAGCCTCGCCGCCGACGGGCACCATGTCTACGTCCATGCGAATTCCGGCCTGCCGCGCGCCGAGGCGATCGTCCGCGAGATCGTCGAAGCCGGGGGCTCTGCCGCGGCCGTCGCCTTCGACGTCACCGATTTCGCGGCGACCGGCGCCGCGCTCGCCCAATTGCTCGAGAACGGCGCGATCGAGATCGTCGTCAACAATGCCGGGATCCACGAGGATGCGGTGATGCCCGGCATGCGCCGCGAGCAATGGACGCGGGTGATCGACGTCTCGTTGAACGGGTTCTTCAACGTGACCCAGCCGCTGCTGATGCCGATGATCGGCAAGCGCTGGGGGCGCATCGTCAACGTCTCCTCCGTGGCGGCGCTCGTGGGCAACCGCGGCCAGGCGAATTACGCGGCCGCGAAGGCAGGGCTGCACGGCGCCGCCAAGTCGCTGTCGCTCGAACTCGCGAGCCGTGGCATCACCGTCAATACGGTGGCGCCGGGAATCATTGCCTCGCCGATGACCGCGGGGGTCTTTCCCAAGGAGACGATCGACCGGCTCGTCCCGATGAAGCGCGCCGGACGGCCGGAGGAGATCGCCGATCTCGTCGCCTTCCTGGCATCGGACCGCGCCGCTTATGTCTCCGGCCAGGTGATCTCGGTCAACGGTGGAATGATCTGACGCCGCGCCGCGACAGGTCGGGGAGGCGGCGGAGAAATCCCAGGATGAGACGCGCGTGCATCCAGGTCAGCAGGATGTTGTCGCGGATGTAGTTGAAATGCGACACGCCGCCTTCGGCCTTGGTGAGGTAGCGGACCGGGGTCGACCGCTTGATCGGCCGGATGCCGTGCCAGCACAGGCGTACGACGGCCTCGGGATCGAAGTCGAAGCGCCGCATCCAGCGGGTACTCTCCATCACGGCGCGCAGTTCGTGGAT
>JAQGID010000096.1 GCA_028291405.1 Rhodospirillales bacterium
TCGAGAATCCCGAGCGGCTCTTCAAGTTCCGGCCGACGTAGTCCTATGCCGATCGGCGCCGCGCTGCGCTAGCGCTTCGCGGAGCTGCAGGCCGAGTTCGCCGAGCTCGTAAGGCTTGGCGATGAGCGGCACGCCGGCGAGCACGGCCTCCTTGGCGCCGCCGCTGTAGCCCGTCGTCAGCAGCACGCCGAGCCCCGGATAGCGCTCCCGGACGGTGCGGGCAAGCTCGAGCCCGCTCATGCCGCCGGGCATCATGATGTCGCTGAACACGAGGTCGATCTCCGACGCCTCGGCGAGCATCGCGAGCGCGCGGTGCGCGTCTTCCGCCAGCAGCGTCCGATAGCCAAGCGACTGGAGGAGGGTGCAGCCGATCTCGGCGACCTCCGGATCGTCCTCGACGACCAGGATCGTCTCGTTGCCGCGAGCCGGCAGCGTAGGATCGATCGCCTCGGCGGTCGTCGCGCTGGCCGGTTTCTCGCTGCGCGGCAGATAGAGGGTGATCGAGGTGCCACGCCGCAGCTCGCTCGCCACCGTCGCCGTGCCGCCCGACTGCTTGGTGAAGCCGTAGACCTGCGACAGGCCGAGACCGGTGCCGCGGCCGACCTCCTTGGTGGTGAAAAACGGCTCGAAGACTTTCGCCATGTTCTCGGGCGAGATTCCCTCGCCGGTATCGGCGAGCGTCAGCGCGACGAAGTCGCCCTCGAGTCCGTCGGGCCCGGAATGCTTGGTGAGCGAGACGTTCTTCGCGCTGACGACGAAGCTGCCGCCGTTCGGCATAGCGTCGCGCGCGTTGACCGCGATGTTGAGGAGCGCGAGCTCGAGCTCGCCGGCGTCGACCTTGATCGCCCAGATCGTCGGCGGCACCTCGAAGGTGACGGTGATGTCGCCGCGAAACGAGCCGGCGAGCATCTCGCGCAGCCGCGGCAGCCGGTCCGAGAGATCGATCACGCTCGGGCTGAGCGTCTGCTGTCGTGAGAAGGCGAGCAGCTGGCGCGTCAGACGCTCGCCGCGCCTGCTGGCTCGGTCGATCGCGTCGAGCCCGCGGAGCAGCCGCTCGTCGCGGATCCCGCCGCGCAACAGCTCGGCGTTGCCGGCGACCACCAGCAGCAGATTGTTGAAGTCGTGCGCGATGCCGCCGGTCAGCTGGCCGACGGCCTCGAGGCGCTGGGCCTGCCGCAGCGCCGCCTCGGTGCGCCGTTGCGCGGTGACGTCGCTGATGAAGGCGAGGATCCGTTGAAACCTTCCCTCGGGGTCGCGCGCGATCTGCGCCGATATCACGACATCGAGAACCTCGCCGGACTTGCGGACGAACTGACGCTCGATATCGCGGGCGCCACCGACGTCGACAGCGCTGCGCCATCCCTCGGCGAGCGCCGCCGCCGAGGGCGTCGCGTGGAAGCTCGCGATGTGGCGACCGATCACCTCGCTGCGCTCATAGCCCATCAGCTCGAGCCAACGGTCGCTGACGGCGGTCACGAACCCCTCGTTGTCGCAGGCGTGCATCGGCACCGGCGTCTTGGCATAAAGCGCGCGATAGCTGGCTTCGCTGGCCTCGGCGCGTCGCAGCGCGTCCTCCTCGCTGCGGGCGCGCCGGATGACCGCCGTGGCAGTAAGGAACAGCGCGACCGCGGCCGCCACCGCCAGCGTGCCGAAGGCCAGCACGCTGGGGTACAAATCCTTCAGGACGTTGCGGCGGTCGACGGCGTAGACGATGTAGAGCGGATAGTCCGGCAGCCTGCGATATCCCAGAGTCCGCGAAATGCCGTCGATGGCCGAGGCCGGCCGATCGAATTGACCGGCCTCTGCCGATCGCATGATCGCCATGGCCGTGTCGCTGAACCGCGACGGCCGTTCGTCGAAAGCTGCCGGTGCCGCGGGATAGCGGGCCAGGACGACGCCGTCCTCGCGCACCAGGCTGACGCTGTCGCCGGGCGAGACGATCTCGCGCCAGAACTCGGTAAGATGGCTCGGCGAGATGTTGAGCGCCGCGATGCCGCGAAACGCCCCGTCGCGATCGGAAAGTCGTTGGACGACGTTGAAGATCCGCTGACCGGTCATGCGGCTGATGAAGGGGCCGTCGACGACGAGCTCTGCCCCGTCGCGCGCCGCCTGGAAATAGGCGCGGCTCGTGACGTTTGCGTTCGTCGTCGCCGCGGCGTCTTGCGCCGGCACCGGAAAGACGCGGCTCGAAACCCGCGGTTCGCCCTGCGGATCGGCGATGAAGACGGCATCGATCTCCGGTGTGCCGCGTATCAGTTCCGCGAGGTTCCGGCTCAGCTCCGGCTCGCGGGCGGCGATCTCGGACCACCTCAACCCGTCGATTCGATCGGCGACGCGAGCCAAGATAATCGCATCTGACTGCAGCAGTCGCCGGGCATGCTCGTTCAGCAGCTGGACGTTTCGGCTGATCGTGATTGCCGTGTCGCGCTTCACGCGGTCCCAGCTCCACCACGCCATCGCTGCGAGCAGCAGCGCCGGGCCGAGGATCGTGGCGAGGAGAAGTGCCCTGAACGAGAGCCTGGAGGTTCGTGTCATTCGACCTGCTGAGCTGGACGCAACGCCATGGGTTTATAGCTCACGGGGATTGCGGCGGACCAGCTTGCGTGGCGGGGGCGGACGCCGCTCATCGTGGGGATTCCGGCGCGGCGCAACGGCGGCAGGCCCAACCGCTTGACGGTGGAGTGCATCCGATTGCCGATATACAAGAAATCGGCGAGATTGGATCGTCGCGGAAGCAATCCGCGGCGGCTTGAGATTTTGGGGGGAATTCGATGTCCGGTATTTCGAAGATGATTCGTCGGCTTGCTTTTGGTGCCGTTGC
>JAQGID010000102.1 GCA_028291405.1 Rhodospirillales bacterium
CGGCCGTCCGCTTCTACGTCTCGATCGTGCGGGACTCCGGGATCGACCATATCCTGCGCGCGCCTTCTGCCTGGCCGGGCGGCGCGGCGGGGGACGTCATCCTGATCAGCTTTACGCTGGGCGGCCAGAGCTTCCAGGCGCTCAACGGCGGGGCACCCGCCGATTACGGCACCGCCGCTTCGATCTCGGTGCAATGTGCCGATCAGGTCGAGGTCGATCGTCTGTGGGCAGCGCTCACCGCGGACGGCGGGTCGGAGATCATGTGCGGCTGGCTGCGCGACCGATGGGGAATCCCCTGGCAGATCGTGCCGGAAATTCTCCCACGCCTCCTGGCCGATCCTGATCCGGCCATTTCCGCGCGCGCCTTCGCGGCGATGCAGGGCATGATCAAGCTGGATGCCGCCGCTCTGGAACGCGCCGCGGGAGTGTGACGCGTCTGCTTTGGGAGGGCCGAGATCAGCGGCCGAATGACCGGGTTGGGCGTCTTCCGCACGGTCGCAATGGGGATCGGGCTTCAAGGAAAGATGACCGCGACGACGGCGGGCGAGACGTTTAAACAGGCTATTGCTCCGATCCTCGCGGCGATCGGCGCGCTGCCCTAGGCGGCGCTTGGATTTGGCACATCGAGCGCGCCGCCGAAGCAGAAGGCCCGTTTGCTCAAGGCGGAGTGCGGCGACCGCGGCTATACGGTGCGCGTCACCCGCAAATGGGTGGACGAGGCCGGCGCCATGCAGGTTGACGGCGCGAGGAGCCGGAGGACCGCAAGGCCGAGGGCATGGTCGGCGACCGACTATTGCGCGTCCGTCTCACGAACGTGCGTTGTGTCTCAACGACTGTGCGTCTGACACCTGCTTCCGTCTCAGATAATCGGCGATCGTCAAATCTGGGCTATACCGCCATCGACGAAGATCTCGCTTGCCGTGATGAAGCTGCTGTCGTCTGAGGCTAGGAACGCGACGACCTTCGCGACCTCCTCCTCGGTTCCCGTTCGTGCAAGCGGCGTTATGCTTGCCGCGTGCTCCATGAAGCGGTCCAGCGCCTCGCGTCCAACGCCGGTCTTTTCGTGTCCGGGTGTCGGGATGACTCCAGGGCTGATCGCGTTGACCCGGATGTTCCTCCCTCGCAAATCCGAGGACCAGGTCCTCGCGAAATTGCGGACGGCCGCCTTAGTGGCGCTATAGACGCTCCAGTTGGCCCAGCCCATTGTAGCGACGATCGAGGCGTTTAAGATGATCGAGCCACCGGACCGCATGAGAGGTAGGGCTTTCTGGACGGTCCAGATCACGCCCTTCACGTTCACATTCAGTTGATTATCGACATCCTCTTCCGTCAGGCTGCCGAGCGGCGCCAAGATAGCGACGCCGGCATTGGCGAAAACGACGTCGACGCGTCCCGCTTCACTGCGAATCTGGTCATAGAGGCGGTCGAGATCGGCCGGCCTGGAGACGTCTCCCTGGATAGGTGTTGCATCCGGTCCAAGAAGGGTGGCAGCGGTTTCGAGTTCCGCCTGCCTGCGGCCAGTGATGTAGACGCGCGCGCCTTCCTTCACGAAAACTTTAGCAGTGGCCAAGCCGATCCCAGAGTTTCCACCGGTAACGACAGCGATCTTTCCATCAAGTTTCGGCATTTCTTCTCTTCCTCAAGCACGTCGGTTGAACTACGCAGGTTTCCAGGACGCAGCGCCTTCGGCCCTTGTCCCTCTTCTCATCCGACAAATAGGTCTAATGATTGGACCAAATATAGATATCTGGTCCAATTATGCAACCGATTTTTCCTCAAGCGGGCGAAGTGCCATGACGCCGGCCGTCCGCTCCCACTGAGCGATCCGCATAAGCTCCAATGAAATCTGTGGTTCGATAACGAGACCGGATGGTCTATACTGTCGCAACTGGAGTCGGGCACGCGGTATATAAACAGCGTTTCGCTGCCTACGTGGCTATGGAGATGATTTGGTGAGGCGAAAGAGCTTGAGCGGGGAGAGGTGCCCCGTTGCCCGAAGTCTTGACATAATTGGCGACTGGTGGACGCTTCTTATCGTCCGCGATGCTCTCGGTGGCGTGACCAGATTCAACGACTTTCAGCGTAGCCTTGGTGCGGCAAAGAGCAGTCTCAGCACGAGGCTCAAGACGCTGGTAGACCAGGGGATTTTCGAAATCCGTCCCGCGGCTGATGGAAGCGCATACCAAGAATACGCGCTGACCTCGAAGGGGCGCGCGTTGGCGCCGGTGCTTATAGGCTTGGCACAGTGGGGTATCGCACACGCCTTCCAACCTGGGGAGCCTATCTCTCCCTTGGTCGACAAAAAGAAGAGGCTTCCGATTAAAAAAATAGAGCTGAAATCATCAGACGGAAGAGTGTTGCGGCCGCGCGATGTTCAGTTTCTTTCGGGCCTTGACTGAGCTTTAGGAGGGGAGTGGCTCAAAGCCGCTACCGTAGTTCCGTTCGCCAGCCGCACGCGCGAAGACCAGGCCACGGAGACATCAAACGCCTGGCCGGATCCCGATAAGCACCGCGGGAGACCGGCAGGTCCCTGCCGACGGGCCTCCGGCCCCCGTCACTTCGGGGCGTATTGCATCTCGCCATTACCAAAAGACCAGTCCTCGCGGCCGGAATCGACCAGGCTGATCCAGATGTCCTGCTTGCGTACGCCCTGCCTCGCGTGAATTTCGTCGGCAATGTGCTGATAGAACTTCTTCTTTACCTCGGTCGAGCGACCGCCGACCCAGGTGACCTGGATGATGATCAGGTCTGGCGTGTAGTCGATGCCCAGGTAGCCCTCCTCCGGATAGATGATCTCGTCCGGCTCGTGGCGGGTGACGACCTGGAATTTGTCGTAGTTCGGCACCTTCGCGACCGTGATCATCGCATTGTAGACAGCGTTGCCGACATCGCGGACGCGTTCGCGAGAAGCAGTCTTGCTGATGTCGATTCTGACGAGCGGCATGATGGCGTCACTCTGCGCCGGACGGCTCATTGCGGCAAACGCATACTTCTCATGCATAGCATGATTGATGGGCATTATGATCGATAACCCCCGAGGCGTTCGTCACGGTCGCTAAAGCGCAATCGCCAACCAGGGCGACGCAGCGCGGTGGGGGGCACCCAGATTCGCGTGAACTCTTTCGCCAGCGTTAGGCGGCGGCGTAGCGGGTGAAGCCTACGAAATGATCCTCGGGGAAAACGACTCGCTGCGCCCCGACCAGGAAATCGGGCGCCGCTATACGCCTGGCGAGCCGCCACTTCTGGCGAGAAGCGTGGGGCGTGAGCGGTCGCCCTATCCGTTTCGCGCGAGGATCACAGACCGAGGCCGCGCCTGCGGCCGAAGCTCAACTCTACGCCGCCGCTACTGGATCCCATCGCCTGAGCCGCGAGCTCGGAAGTATGCCCAGCGGCGCCGGTCTGAGCGATACGCCTTGATGTAGGCGTCGAATCTATCGCTCTGCCGCCTGTCACTGCCGCCGAGCCAATGAGGGTGGAGATGGATCTCCGCCCATTCCCTCACCGGCTCTACGAGGAGATCACGATTCACGTGTAGCCATTGTGTCCGCAAGGCCGTGTCAGCGCCCCGCGATGCGGAAGGCTTTCCTCTCGCGTTTCGCGCGCGATCGGACCAAGCCGCTCCGGCAGGTAGCCCCAGCGCTCCAGACTGCGTCAGGAGACGGGCGCACATTTCGGCAGACTCGTTATCGAAATCTGATCGGAGGCGTAGCCGCGTCGCGCGAAATCCGCCTCACCTTGCTTGGCTTATGAAACGTTCGATCATCCAGGCGGCGGCAGGACCCGGAGGACTATGCGTCCGATAGATCGCTTGCAGGGGATAAAAGCCGCCGCGCACGTCAGGGAGATCAAGCCGCACCAGTCGGGCCGACGCAAGGTCCTCGTGGACGATCGGCTCGGGCATGAGGCCCCATCCGCTGCCAGCGAGCAGCAAGGCGTGCTTGGCGCCAAGATCGGCGAGTCGCCACGTCTCAACGCCGAACACGCCGACGTCCTGACCCTCTGAAAACGACGACCGCACCGGAAGGATGAGCTG
>JAQGID010000174.1 GCA_028291405.1 Rhodospirillales bacterium
CGTGGCGATGCCTTGCGCCGGGCTGGCATCGCCCGCGTCCGTTACCGGTCCATACTCGGCTACTAACCGATCTGTACGCCGCCGCTCTGGAGATCGTCGACCATCCCATGGTCAAACCCGGGCAACCTCTCTCTCTCTCTCTCTCTCTCTCTCTCTCTCTCTCTCTCTCTCTCGATTGGACCGAGCCGGTCGACGAACCTTTTCGATCTTTGGGGTTTTTGCCAGGCGCGTACAACGACAACACGGTCCGGATGCTATCTTAAGCGGTGAGGGACGCAATTACCTTGATGGTGGTCAACGCGAGAGCAGGGCCGGCCCGTTGAACCTTCCAGGAGTCCGGATTTCCCTGCCGGGCCATCGCTTCGACCGTCAAGCTCCCCATATCGCCCTTAGTGGAAAGCAAGGGAGTATGGAACCGATGCCCAACACTCGCTTCGATGAAGGACGGAACGCACTGACGGGAGCGCGCCCAAGGAGGCGCGGATCACGGCCGAGACATGCGATCACTCAGACGAAAACGAATGATGCTCGACATTGCGCGGCGCTACGATCTCCTCGCGGAGAGAGCGAAAAAGCCCTTCGCTGAAAACGAGCCGACCCTCGTTAAGGTCTGACTGCTACCTAGATACCGCACGGCTAACCCATACCAGCTGGCTCCATCGCGCGAACATCAAGAAAAAAGCCCCGCACTAGACGAGGCCGAGTTTTAGGCTTTGTGCTCTGCGAGTAATCAAGGTTTCGGCAGGCGTTTCGTTCCCGAAGATGTTTGGGAGAAGAGATGCCGACGTTGGCGATCGAAACAGGGCACGGTTTCAGCCGGCGCAGTGTCGCCGTGCGGCGGTTTCCGATGACGATCATCTCGCCAAGGCCGTGATTCTCTTAAGAGCCGCCGTAGAGCCGTAGAAGGGTCCTCCGTCGCACAAAGAAGCCGCTGGAGCATAGAAGCACGTCGCTTGGCGCTCCGGCGCGGTAAAAAGCGAGCAAATTGACGCAAATCAAGGCGGCGCTAAATCGCCGCACCATAATGGGCGCCTCGGTGCTGGTGCGATTGTAATGCCGAGCATCCAATCTCGAGGAGGTCACGCAATGGCCGATCAGCGGCAAGAACACCAGGCGGAGCGTCAGGAGTCCGAACGCCAGCGCCAGGAGACGGAACGCCAGCGCCAGGAGACGGAGCTCCAGCGCCAGGAGACGGAGCGCCAGCGCCAGGAGACGGAGCGCCAACGCCAAGAGGCCGAGCGTCAGCGCCAAGAGGCCGGGCGCGAGCGCCAAGAGGCCGGGCGCGAGCGAGCGTAGGCGAAGTCGCCGCGCGTGACATCCAACCGCCCGCTTCATCTCGTATGACCCCGCCCGAGCTGCCAAACCTCGAGTGCGACATACGCCTGTTCGGCTCAATTGACGACGTCGTCTTACGGTCCTTTCTCGATCAGCTCGAGCGCGCCGTCGGTAGCGAGAAGCCAATCGTGCTCGAGCTGACTACAATCGGTGGCGATGCGGACGTCGCTCGGCGCATCGCCCTCGAGATGCGACTCGTCCGCGAGCGCAAGGGCCGCGAGACCCGATTTGTTGGCAAGACGGTCGTCTACTCGGCGGGCGTGACGATCATGTCGGGCTTCCGTCCAGCCGACCGCTACGTTACTCACGACGCGCGGCTTCTGATCCACGAACGACGGTTGGACAAGAACATCCACTTCTCGGGCCCTCTATTGGCCTGCATTCAGCGCGCGAGGGAACTTATCGGCGAGCTGGAAAACAGCCTTGCGATTGAAAAGGAAGGGTTCGCGGATCTGATTGCCGGCACGAAGATAACCAACGAGCAGGTCGTCGATCGCGCGAAGCACAACTGGTATCTGACGGCCAATGAAGCGCTCGATCTCGGCCTGATCGCCGGCATCCTTTAATTTCGGCCCAGTTGCTTCAGGATCCAATCGCAGTGGCGCCGCTCATCGTCCAATCCATGCTCCAGAGTCTCCCGAAGAGCTGAGGCGGCCATGGGATGTTGGACCGCTCGTTCGTAGGCCGTGTTCGTATCTGCCTCGTTCGTGCGCATCGCCTCGAGAATGGCGTCATCGCCCGCCAATCCGGCAATCACCACTTTGCCCTGCGTCAGAACCGCCTTGAGATCGCTCCCCGTAGGTGGCGTGCGGCCCATTCCACTGAGGGTGTCGCCCAGTTCGCGCGTGTGACGCAGGTGGTCTTCCTTGAAGTTGGCGAGGGTGGTGCGCCACGACGCGTTCTCGAGCCGGTTGATAGCTGCCTGATACGCATCTGCGGCGTCGTAGTCGAGTTGGATGAGGTCTTCGAGCAATCCCTCAAGCGTGCTCTCGGTTCCGACCATGGTGGCCATTCGGATATCTCCTAGAAAGGGGGTTTTGAATGCGAACAAGCCGCTTCGCTCGCGCGTTCCTCCGCTCTGTCGGTCACCGTCTCGCTTTACTCACACATGCTCCGACATAACCATTCAACGCCCGGCGTAAAGCAGCAGCTTGCGGCCGTGCGGGTGTGGGCGCCCTCCGGCGGCTCCCGACGCGGGTTGCACCATTGCACGGACACGATCGCGAGCGCCGGCCGGCTTGCCTTCGCCACTATGCAGCCCTCGCGATGCCCTCCGCGCCGTCCTCCGGCCCCTCGGCACAATCAACCTGCATGGCGCCGTGGTGCGGGCGGTGCGGGGCGCCCGCCTCGTCCACCCATTTGCGGGTGACGTGCACGGTATAGCCGCACTCGGCCTTCAGCAATCGGGCCTTCTGCTTTGGTGGCGCGCTCGATGCGCCGAAGCCGAGCGCCGCGTGGGGCAAGGCGCCGATCGCCGCGAGGATCGGAGCAATAGACTGTTTAAACGCCTCGCCCGCGGTCGTCGCGGTCATCTTGCCTTCAAGCCCGATCCGCGTTGCGACCGTGCGGAAGGCGCCCTTATGGCCGCACTCCAAGGCGCCAACACATCGGTCGGCCTGCTGTTCGTCGGCGGCTCGAGCGGCTCGATCAGCGGCAACAGCCTCAGCGCGAACAGCTCGGCCGGTCAATTCGCCGTCAGCCTCGATCTCGTGAGCTCGACGGAGACGGTGACCGGCAACACGTTCACCGTCTCCGGCGGCACGCTCACCCGAAACCTGTTTTTGAACAGTGCCACGATCAGTGCCGGGTCGACCGGCAACACCCTCGCCAACGGCGGCTGCTTCAACAACGGCGGCACCATGGGGACGATCGGTCTCGCCGGCGGCGCCACCTGCCCGTAGGCTTCACGGGATCGGCCGGCGCCACCAGTTGCCGCGCGGATCGACGCTCGCCGGCAGGACCTGCGAGCGCACCACCGTCTCGGCAAGTCCGTCGGGGCGCCGTCGCGCTCGACGAATTGCGAGTCGCGGTTTTCGGCGACGTCGGCGACGGCGCGGAGAAGCTGGCGGCGCATCAGCACGACGGGCCCGTCAGTGGGTGCCGAGATGCTCGTCGGTGCGGTCCATGATGCGGCCCTGGCTTTCGACCGCCAGCTTGTCGTGGTAGAAGAAATTCTCGCCGATGCCGAGGAAGCTGACCCGCTTCATCTCGTCACGTGCCCATTATCGATCTCGGCCGCCGTCCTCTCGATCGCGGGGACGGTGCTTTGCGCGGGCCTGGTCGCGCTGCCGTAGCTGCTCCTCAAGCTCGCGATAGAAGGTCGCTTTGTCCTTCTCCCCTGCCGCGCCATGAATCCGCTCGGCGTGGCCCGATTCTGGCTCTGCGTCGCCGCACCGCTCCGATTCAAATTCCGCGCGACTTCACGAATGTGCGCCGCGCGCTCTTTGCTGTCGGGGTCGGTCGCCGTCTCGCGCTCGATGCGATCTGCAAGGCGGACGAGCGATCGGGTCATCGCACGTTGCGCCTTCTCCGGCGCTGCCTTGGCGCGTGCCTCCGTCGATCGACGGGCCGAAGGCAGGCACCCAACCCCATACCAACCGGCCGGCGAAGCCGCTGCCGGGCGGCCAGCAGCATTTGCGCGCCGACGTCTAAGACGACAATCCAGACAAATAGGAAGATTGCGGCACCGATCGGCATGCCGGTAGCGCTAAGGGGCTCCGCCCCTCGCGCCGGCAAGGGTGCGCGCCTGCGGCGCCGATCGGCGGGGCCTCCCCAGGTTTCGCCGCTGCGCGGCTGCAACCCGCCTCCGGCGCCCTACGGGTGGGTGATCGCCCTTCCCCGCCGATCGCCCTTGCCTCTGCTACCCCCGAACCTCACCGGTCATGCAGGGGGGTGCACGCGCACCCTGCAAGCAAAGCAGAAACGACCAAGGAGAGAGGCCCTGAAAAACGCCGGCGATTGACCTGCCCTTGCTCAGACCGGATCGACGGCTTGCGGGGCGGCGTTGCAGCCGTGCGCGGTCGGGCGTTCCGCCGCGCGCCAAATCACGTAAAGCGATAAATAGAGTTGACTATGCGAATGCGACTGGTTATCAAGGTCGCGGCGATAATAATGCGACACATTCGCAGGGGGAACGATGTACAGTCGTGGTTTAATGGCCTCGGGGTGGGCCATCGTGCTCGCGGTGAGTTCCGCTGTCCCGGCGCGCGCCGACCACAAGGTGTATTCGCCTTATGTCGAGCAGGGCGTGCTCGAGTTGGAGATGCGCGGTCATCGCTCCTTCGACCGATCGAGCGACAAGGACAACCAGCAGACGCAAGTCTATGAAGTCGGCTACGGCGTGAACTCCTGGTGGTCGACGTCCCTCTTCGGCCGGGTCACCAAGGAGCCCGGTGCCGACTTCCGCTATAGCGCGACGGCCTGGGAAAACATCTTCCAGTTGACCGAGCGGGGCCAGTACCCGGTCGATGTCGGCCTCTATGCCGAGTACCGGAAGTCGCACCTCAGCAGCGAGCCGGACGAGCTCGAGACCAAGCTGCTTCTTCAGAGAGACGTCGGCCCGTTCGCGGTGACGGCAAACCTCATCTTCAATCGCGAGATCGGCCGCGGGTCCGGGAAGGGTATCGGCTTCGAGTACGCGGCGCGGGCGAACTATCCCTGGAAGCGCGAACTCCAGTTCAACGTCGAAGCCTTCGGCGAGCCCGGGCGCCTTACCGGCTTCAAGGAAGGACCGGAACAGGAGCACGTCCTCGGCCCGGTGCTGTCGGGCAAGTTCAATATCGCCAACCTGCCCGGGAATTTCGTGTACGAGGCGGGCTATCTCCTCGGGCTCACCAGCGGCAGTCCGCAAGGCACCGTCAAGTGGCTGCTCGAATACGAAGTCCCCTTCTGACACCCTGACCATTCAGGCCCTTCCAGGAGACCCATGATGCGTGCACCGTTGTCGGTTCCGTTCTCGCTTGCTCTCGCCATCGCAGTCCTCACCGGATCGATCGCATCCGCCGCAGAGGATCCTTACACGCTAACCATCAAGGACCATCGCTTCGAGCCGACGGAGATTACGATCCCAGCCGACAAGAAGGTGGCGCTGATGGTCAAGAACCTCGACCCGACGCCGGAGGAGTTCGAGAGCGTCGAATTGCGCCGGGAGAAGATTGTTCCAGGGGGCACGGAGGCCATCGTCTACCTCGGCCCGCTGAAGCCCGGCCGCTAGGAGTTCTTCGGCGACTTCAACCCAAAGACGGCGCGCGGGTTCGTCGTCGTCAAATAGCGGCAGTGAAAGGAGGCATGCGATGCTCGGCACGGCGATCATCGTCTTCCGCGAGGTGCTCGAGGCGGCGCTCATCGTCAGCATCGTCATGGCGGCCTGCAAGGGCGTCGCCGGGCGCGACTTCTGGGTCGGCTGCGGTCTCGTGGCAGGCGCCCTCGGCGCGGGCATGGTAGCCGCCTTCGCCGGTGGCATTGCCGCGGCGGCGTCGGGCATGGGGCAGGAGCTCTTCAATGCCGCGGTCCTCTTCCTCGCCGTCGCGATGCTCGGCTGGCACAACGTATGGATGGCACGCCACGGGCGGGAGCTGGCGGCACATGTCGGCACGGTCAGCAGGGCCGTGACCGCCGGGACGCGGCCCCTCTATGCGCTCGCCATTGTGGTCGGTGTCGCGGTGTTGCGCGAAGGGGCCGAGACGGTGCTCTTCGTCTACGGCATCGCGGCGGGCGGCAATGAGGCAGCGCTCACCATGCTTGTTGGTGGCCTGCTCGGCCTCACCGCCGGGGCTGGGTTCGGGATCGCCCTTTACTTCGGCCTCCTGCGTATCCCGCTTCGACACCTGTTCCCGGTGACGAGTTGGATGGTCCTCCTGCTTGCCGCCGGAATGGCCTCGCAAGGCGCCGGGTTCCTTATACAGGCTGACGTACTACCGCCGCTCGGCGATGCGGTGTGGGATACGTCCGCCGTGCTGAGCGAGAAGAGTATCCCCGGCCGGGTGCTCCACACGCTCATCGGCTATGTCTCGCAGCCCGCGGGCGTCCAGGTACTATTCTACGTCGCCACGCTGCTCGTGATCGGGATCCTGATGCAGACCATCGGGCGCTTCGCCGCGCCCGCGCGCCGGGGGGCGTAGCCGAAATCGGCGCCCGCGGCCTCAAGACCGGTCTGCACGGACCGCGGCCTTGGTCGTCCCTTCACTGAAAATGAGACTAACGCAATCGGAGGTGCCGAATGGGTGACGTGAACGGGAAGCGCAGCGCCGCCGGGCAAGCACCCATGAGGCTGGAGGAATTGGCGCCGCCGGGTGGAAGAGAAAGCGCCGGCTTTGACCGCGAATTATTGGACCGGGCTTTGCTACATCCTCTGCCGGGAGACGGGTCTCATCAGAGGACGCTTGGTCGCGCTCCCCACGGCACCAAGATGCGGGCAGTTGCAAGCCAAAAGAACATCGCCGGCGCGGAGCGTCTCCATCGCGATCTGACGCACACCGAGAAGGAGATCGCTTACTATCTCGACCGGCTCGATGCCATTGATGAGGCGGTTACCCAAGGCTTCGACAATCAACCGGCACACTGGCAAGCCTTCACCGATGCGATAGGGTCGCTAACACGGCGCAAGGAGCGATTAGCTCGTCGGCAAGAAGTGCTGGCCGAGCGCGAAGAGAAAGTGCTCGTGTTCGGCGAGCCCGACGCCACGCCAATGGGCTATGGTCATTCCCCGAAGATGCCATGCTACAATATGCAGAGTGTCGTTGATGTGCGACCAAAACAAAACTCGTGCAAGAGGGACGTGCCGTTGCTCTTATGCTGCCTAAGAGGCTGTCTCGAAACGATTGGTCGCATGGCGGGCTGTTGCAATGTGGCTTGTTCCCCGCCAATCGTTAACTAAACCGGCTCACTCCGGGAGCCCTACTTGGCGCAGGGCGTCGCCGATCGGCGTCCAGATTTCCGGCCGCCCCGTATGCGCTCTGACAAAACCGGCAATGCTGAAATGGGGCTCCAGCTCGAGCACCCGATTCGCCGCGGCCTTGGCCTCATTCGCGCGACCGAGGCAGGACAAGGCGGCAGTCTGCAGAACACAGGGGAAGCTAAAGCGCGGGTTCGATTGTGCGGCTTTGTTGCAGACCGCGGCAGCCTCCTCGAAATTGCCCGCTGCGCAATGGGCAATGCCGAGCGCGGTGAGTGGCAAATAGATCGTCGGGTCGTGCGGGCTGAAGTGAAGCGCACGCTGGCCGTACGCAATCGCCTGCGTGGTGCGACCGGCATGCGCTAGGATCGTGGCGCCGAGAGCGAGCGCCAGCGCCGAAGAGCCGTTCAGCGCCAGCGCGTGATCGATGGCGTTCATCGCGGTTTCGTAATCGTGCTCGATCAGGCCGATCACGAAGCCTGCCGTGGCGAGTGTCGTCGCGTCGTCAGCACCGGCTTCGAGCGCGGCTCGCGCGTGCATAAGCCCAGCGATCTTGTCAGCCTCGTGCAGGCCCCCGCGTAAATAGCGCTGCTCATAGCACCAGGCAGCCGCGGCATGCGCCGCGGCATAGTCCGGCTCAAGCGCGAGCGACTGGTGAAGCAATGAGAGCGCTTTCTCGCCGTCGCCGGGCATCGCAACGTGAGCATGCGGCAGGGCGCGCAGATACAGGTCATAGCTGTCCAGATTTTCGGGACGCTTACGCTTGGAACGTTCGATCTCGGCCTGGCGCAGGCTTGGCTCGATCGCGCCGACGACGCTCAAGGTGATCTCGTCCTGGAGCTCGAAGATGTCGCCGAGCGCGCAATCGTAGCGCTCGGCCCAGACATGGGTACCCGTCGTCGTCTCGATCAGCTGGCCGGTGATGCGGACGCGGTCACCGGCCTTGCGCAGGCTGCCTTCGAGCACGTACCGGACGCAGAGCTCGCGGCCGACCTGCTTCACGTCGACCGCGCGTCCCTTATAGGTAAAGCTGGAATTGCGGGCGACCACGAGCAACCATTTCATATGCGACAGCCCGGTGATGATGTCTTCGACGATGCCGTCGACGAAATATTCCTGCTCCGGATCGCCGCTCATGTTTTGAAACGGCAAGACCGCGATCGACGGCTTGTCGGAAAGGGCAAGCGTCGGTGTCGCCGCGGCGCCCGTTGGCGGCTCGGAGAGATTAGTCCCACTGCCGATCAGGATGCGGTGGGCGCGCACCGGCCTTGTGATGTTCTTGACCTGTTGCTCGCCCATATCCTCGAACGCAAAGTCGAGCTTGTCGCGAACCTGGTCGCGCACGACCCGGCTGACGCAGATGCCACCCGGCTCGGCCAGGGCTTCGAGGCGGGCGGCGACGTTGACGCCGTCGCCGAAGATGTCGCTTTCGTCGAAGATGATGTCGCCGACATTGATGCCGATACGGAACTCGACGCGCCGATCGGCCGGTACGCCAATGTTGCGGTCGGCCATCTCGCGTTGAACGTCGACCGCGCAGCGCACCGCGTCGACGACGCTGGCGAACTCGACCAAGAGCCCGTCGCCGGTCGTCTTGACGATGCGGCCACGATGCTCGGCGATCTTCGGATCGATCAGCTCGCGACGATGCGCTTTGAGGCGTTCAAGCGTGCCTTCCTCATCCCCTTCCATCAGCCGCGAGTAGCCCGCGACATCGGCTGCCAGGATGGCCGCCAACCGCCGTTTCGTTTGCTCTCGCTCCCCGGTGTTCATTGCTCTAATCCGGACGGATGTCGAAGCCGTTGGAGGGACCGCATGTGGACACCGATCACTAGGAACCAGCATAGACGGGAACATCTGCGCTATGGAAGTGATCTGACTGATGTCGAGTGGACGATCATCGCGCCGTTGTTGCCGCCCCCCGAGAAGACCGGCCGACCACGGCGGTGGCCGATGCGCGATATGATGAACGCGATCTTCTATGTGCTGCGCTCCGGCTGCCCGTGGCGGATGGTGCCGGACAGCTTCGCTCCGCACTCCACGGTTTACCGATGGTTTATGCGGCCACGGGACGACGGCGTGTTCGAGACCATGAACCATCGCCTATTGATGCACGATCGGGAGCGGGTCGGCCGGCAGGCGAGCCCCTCCTCCGCCGTGCTTGACAGCCAGAGCGTCAAAACCACCGAGGCTGGCGGCCCGCGCGGGTATGATGCCGGCAAGAAAGTGAAGGGCCGCAAGCGCCAGGCGCTCGTCGATACCGATGGCCGCGCCCTAATCTTGCAGGCGCATGCAGCGTTGGTTCAGGATCCCGACGGTGCCGTGCCGTTGTTGAACGCCTCCCGACGGCCCTTCCCGTTCATCGAGCGCGCCTTCGCGGACAGTGCCTACGCGGCCGAGCGCGTCGCGAACGCCACCCGCATCGCGGTCGAGATTGTCCGCAAGCATCCGGACCAGATCGGCTTTGCGGTTCATCCTCGACGGTGGGTAGTTGAGCGCTTCTTCGCCTGGATCGGCCGCAATCGGCGGCTGGCCAAAGACTTCGAAGCCACCGTCGCTTCCGCGGAGGCCTTCCTCTACGCCGCCTCGGTAATGCTCCTCACGCGCCGATTGGCGAGATCAGTATGAGTTTCGAGTCAGACTCTAAGCGGCGCGGATATCAGCTAGAAACTTGATCACATTGCTACGGAGGATCTCTGCCTGTTTGCCGAGTTCCTCCGCCGACGCGAGCACTTGGCTGGAGGCCGCTCCTGTCTCCGCTGCCGCTTGATTGACCCCGATAATGTTGCTCGACACCTGGCTAGTACCTCGCGCAGCCTCTTGTACGTTGCGGGCAATTTCTTGCGTCGCCGCACCCTGCTCTTCGACGGCCGAGGCGATTGTCGCCGCAATCTCGTTGATTGAACCGATCGTTCCCCCGATGCTCCCGATCGCCTGCACTGCATCGGTCGTCGCAGCCTGCATCGCCGCCACCTGCGCGCCGATCTCCTCCGTTGCCTTGGCGGTTTGATTCGCGAGTGCCTTGACCTCCGAAGCCACGACCGCGAAGCCTTTGCCAGCGTCGCCCGCACGCGCGGCCTCGATCGTTGCGTTAAGCGCCAGCAGATTGGTTTGGCTCGCAATATCGCTAATCAACTTGACGACTTCTCCGATCTTCTGCGCTGCTGCGGAAAGCCCCTGCACCGTCTTGTTCGTTCGGCCCGCCTCGCCGACGGCGTCACCGGCGATCTTTGCGGACTGGCTGACCTGTCGGCCGATCTCAGAGACGAAGGCGGATAGCTCTTCGGCTGCTGTTGCAACCGTTTGCACATTGGTTGTCGCTTGCTCGGCCGCCGCTGCAACCGTCGTTGCCTGCGCGCTAGTCTCTTCCGCAGTCGCCGACATGCTCTGCGAGGTCACCCGCATCTCGGTCGCTGCGGACGCAAGAGTGTCTAGAGAGTCGCCCACGCCAGTCTCGAAAGTCGCGATATACCCCTCGATGGGCACCTGACGCTCCTGTTTCTTTGTCTGCTCTGCTTTTTGTTCTGCTCCCAGCTGCTCGGCGCGAATCATGTTCTGCTTGAACACATCGACGGCCTTTGCCATTTCGCCGATCTCGTCCTTGTTGTCGCGTGCCGGAATTACAATGGACTTGTCGCCGCTCGCGAGCTTAGCCATGGCGCTTGTCATGCGCACAATCGGCCAGGAGACCGACGCCACGATCGCGAAACCGGCGAAGGCGCAAAGCAGACCGGCAAGGGCGAGAGAACCAACGATCATTGTGCGTGCCGAGATATAGACCTGTTCGCCCGCGGTGCCTGCGTTAATGCCGCTCGTAGCATTGTAGTCAAGGTCGGCCTGCAAAGCGTCGCGGAACTTTCCGAAGAGGTCGCTGGCTTCGCCCATGTAGAGCGCCGAGGCATCCTTTTCGCGATTATCCAGGGCTAGGCCATCACCTTCTGACTCATTGGAAAATAGCTTTCCCATGCCCGACTCATGACGTTCGCCAACTTGCGCTCTTCGCCGGGTGAGATAAGCGGCTCGTACTCCTTACGTGCCTTCTCCACGTCGGCAAGCACCTCGTTCATTAGCGCCGCCTGCTTAGACCTCATCGTTCCCGGATCTGCGAGAATGGCGGACCGATCAGGGCCCGTGCCCTCTCGGAGCCCTGCGCAATCCTGCCCAGCTCGCGGGTAGATGGTAGCCAATTGTCTCGGACCTCAACAGCGGAAGCATTTACCATCAAGAGGCGCTGGGTGGCGAACAGTCCCAATCATAGCCAGAAGCACGAGTGAAAAGGCGATAAGCACCTTCGAGCGGATGCTGATTTTTCCAAGTATAGCGAGCATTTTTCTCTCCAGAGAAAGGTGCTGTGACTGGACCGAACAGCCGGGGCTCGGCCATGGGCCGGATGCTAGCCCAGGGTAAGGGCCCGCTCCTTTTACTGGATACCGGTTAACAAAAGACCGTATTGCACTACACTCATTTCGAATTGACGCGGCATTAACCACACAGGCCACGTGGTCCGAATGACGCGATCACGCGATCACCTCCTCGAGCAGAATCAGCAGCAGAAAGCCGACGAAGAACATCGCGGTGATTAGTGGGTTGTCGGGACGCTCATGCGCCTCGACAAGCAACTCCTCCGTGACGAGGTAAAGGAGCGCGATGAGCCCGAAGGCGAGGAAGCCCGCCATAACCGGTGGCGGCATGGCGCCGACGGGAGCGCCCGCCAGCACCCCGAGGGGCAGCAGTAGGGACACCCCGGCCGTGGTCCCGATGACGGTCAGGCGCGGTGTGCCTTCGCGGAACGCTGTGCTAACCGAGAGACCCAGGAACATGATTTCGACGGCGATTGCCACGAGCAACACCAAGCCCTGCTTGGCCCCAGCGGCAAAGGCGATGCCAAGTACGAGCCCGTCGACCAGGATGTCGACCGCAATCGTTGCGACGAGGCCGAACGGCCCGGTCGTCCGCTCGCCGAGCCACCGGATCGCGGACATCGCGAGAATGCCCAATCCTCCGCCGATAACGACCGGCATGGCCGAATGCAAGTGCGTCACGTCGGGCAGGATCTCCCCGGCGGCGGCCGCGAAGACGAGACCGGCGGCAAAGTGCTGGATCGCCGCCGTCGATCGCGGGCCCGGCGGCCACGTGACGGCGTACCAGGCGCCCCCGATTGCGGCGGCGACGGGAATCAGCGTGTAGAACCACATCGGCCGCTCCGACTCGGGTTACAGGAGATTTCCAACCACCAGCCCCAGCACGCCGAGAACGGTGGCCAGGGCGCCAGTTTCCTGGTGCAGACGACACATGCTTCCGACTCTCGATGACGCGCTGTGGGTACGCCGGTGGCGCGAACGAGACGAGCATCCCCCGAAAGGTTCTGCACACGCTGATCGGACAGGCGTCGAAACTCGCGGGCATTCAGGTCCTGTTGCGCAGGGATCGGCTGTCACAAATCCACTGTCCGTCGATAGCGCGATGTCAGGCAAGAATGGTGTGCTCCAAGAGTATCTTTCCACCGATCAGGATCAATCCGACCCCACCGACAGCCTCAGCGATCTTGCCGAACCGCGCATCCAAGGCGCCACCAACCAGAACTCCGATTGTGGCCATCAGGCAGGTGGCGGCTCCGATTGCGATCGCAGGCACGAGTGTCACCCCGACCGCCATCGCGTCTAGGCTTGTTCCTATGCGGTCGTGACCAGCACCGCCCGAATTGCCATCTCTACCGCAGTAAACCAACCGCCGCACTTTTATCGCCGATTTCGGCGATGGCTCCGAGAACCGCGGCGGAGACGATCGATTCCACACTCCCCCCAGGATCGGTCACATGCTGACCGACGCCGCCGAGCTCGCGGTCGGCATGGTCAGCCCCGCCCGATCGTGATTACCGCCACTTTCGTGCGTCCGCGTCGCATGCTTCTGACGCGCTCGCCCGCGACGGTCGGGACGTCCTCGCCTTGGGCGAGGGGACAGTGTTGGGGCGATGTCAGGCAAGGAAGGTATGCTCGACGAGTATCTTTCCACCGATCAGAATCAACCCGATCCCACCGACGGCCTCGGCGATCTTGCCGAACCGCGCCCCCAGGACGCGACCAACCAGAACTCCGATTGTTGCCATGAGGCAGGTGGCGGCTCCAATCGCGATTGCAGGCACGAGAATCTCGATATTGACCAGCGCCAGCGTCACCCCGACCGCCATCGCGTCGAGACTTGTTCCTATGGCGGTCGTGACCAGCACCGCAAGCGAGTGACGTCTCGGCTTCTCGTCGTGAGCCTTTCGGCGGAAGCTCTCCCAGATCATCTTTCCGCCGACGATGGCGAGCAGCACGAACGCGACCCAATGATCGATCGCGGCAATGTAGGAACTTGCGGCAAACCCTGCCGTCCAGCCAATCACCGGCGTAATGGCCTCGATAACCCCGAAGATTACTCCGGTTCGCACGGCTTCGGCCCAGCTTGGCCTCGTTAGAGCTGCGCCTTTGCCCAGCGCCGCTGCGAAAGCATCGGCGGACATACTGAAAGCAAGGATGATCAGTGCGACGGGGGACATCGCGACATAAGACATGGCACTCACCGCCGGGCGAAAACAGCAAGCTACCCCCGAGTCCGGCCGGAACGGCCTCGGGTGCCTACTGGTCTCGCCAAACAGAATGTCTGTCGATCGTGCCACGCGAACGACGCGAGCATGTTGACACGATCCCGCCTGTAATCCGGCGGAAGCTACTCCCCAACAGCAGATGACTTACCGGCGGACCCTTCCGTCTGTAAAGGAAATTATGATCGACTGCGGGATCCGGTCGCGGGCGGCCAGCTGGCCGGGGGTTGCAGGCCGCACTTGGTTGGATCGCACTGAGCGGTCGTTCCTCGTTGTAGTCTCGACGCTAAGCCTCGCATTTCGCCGCGCGTCGTCGAGGCTGAGGACCAGCTCGCGTTGCGGGGCGACGATTCCGCGCGCCGTTTAGCCAGAGTTGAGTGCGCGCCGCGGCATTTACGTACGCCGACGATACGCCCGTGGCGAGGGCGGAGGCAGCCTAGCTCACAAAAACGGGAAATATGCCCGGCGGATCCTGCCAGCACCAGGAATGCGTTAGAGCCTAATTCGAACTCCGCGGAACGAGTCGCTGGACGCTTCGGCTTCGGTCGAACATTCGGTCAGCTTTGCCTGGAACGCGGGGCTGTTCGTCGCCTATGGTGACGCCGTTCTATCAATCTATAAAGGAGTCGAAACATGGCCATCCGTTCCCTCACCGCCGTGACGGCTCGCGACCTCCGCCGTCTGTGCCGAGCGCATCGTGACGCAGCGGTCGACCGGGCGTGAACCCGTCGGCGCTGCGTTCCTATAGATGGCGTAGCGCTCACTCACCTTATCTCTAGAAGATTAGACTGTGCGGAGAGGTGCGAACTGACCAGATCAAGCTCACCAACCGGCGCCGCAAGCACCGATAGCGAACGCCTGTCCTTGCCACCGCCAGCGCATATCCTGGTCGTTGAAGACGATGATGCGATGCGCCAGCTCATCGCACGTTTCCTGATCGAAGCCGGCTTCCGCGTGACTCGCGCCCGCAACGGCGAGGAGATGTGGGACGCAATCGAAGGGCTGCCAATCGACCTCGTCATGCTCGACATCATGCTGCCCGGCACAACGGGGCTCGACTTGTGCCGCACGCTTCGAAAGCACAGTGAGGTACCGATCATCATGGTCACCGCACGCGGCGATGAGGCCTACCGCGTGCTCGGCCTGGAACTCGGCGCCGACGATTACATCCCGAAGCCCTTCAGCGGGCCGGAACTCGTGGCCCGCACCCGTGCGGCGCTGCGTCGCTCGCGTGCGGCGCCCCATCAACCGACGGGCAGGCGGAGTTCTGCCATTTGCTTCGTCGGCTGGACCCTCGATCTTGCCCGGCGCGAGCTGTTCGCGCCGGACGGCACCAGTGTGGATCTCTCGGGTGCCGAATACGATCTGTTGCTTGCCTTCTTGGAACATCCGCAGCGCGTCCTAAGCCGCGGCCAACTGCTGGAGCTATCTCGCAACCGCCTCGGCGACACAGCCGATCGTAGCGTCGATGTGCTGGTCAGTCGCCTAAGGCGCAAGATTGCGCAAGATGATACTGATCAAAAGTTGATCAAGACGGTGCGTGGCGCCGGCTACATGTTCGTTCCCGCCGTAAGTCGCGCGTGATGCGCCTGCCCTGGCCCGCCAGCCTCGGCGGGCGAACACTGATCGTGCTGTTTGCCGCCACCGTGCTCGTCTATCTCGTCGCTGTCCTGGCGTATCAGCACCTGGCGGAAGAGGCGGCCGATCAACGCCGGATCGGCGAGATCGCCGAACGCTTGGCCGCCGCAATCGAAGAGGTCTCAGATCAGCCTTCCATCACCCCCGCCGCGATCGCGCGTGCCCTCTCCTCGGCCGGGCTCAAGCTGGTCTGGGGCCCCGCTGCCATGGTGGATGACGCAACCGCTACCGACCAAGGCTTGCGCGACGTCCGCCAGCATCTCCTGGCGAGCGTGCCAACCCTGGCCGAGCACGATCTCCGGCTGCGGTATGACAATTGGGGTGATCCGACCAGCACCCATATGCTCCTGGGCGAGCTGCAACTGCCCGACGGGTCGTATCTCGGCTTCACCGCGGCGTTGCTGCCGAATCTGGTGCCCTCAGTGCAGAATGTCTTGTTCTTTGCGCCGTTCATCCTCGGCAGCATCCTCCTAATCACGATCATCCTGGTCCGCACGGTGAACGCGCCGTTACGGGAGCTGGCGCGGATCGCTGATCGGATTGGCCACGACCGGCTGGTGCCCGTCCCGGAACGGGGGCCCGACGAGGTGCGTCACCTCGCGCGCGCGTTGGATACCATGCAATCGCGGATCCACCGGCTGCTGGCCGACCGTACCGAGGCCATGGCAGCCGTATCGCATGACCTGCGCACGCCGCTCGCGAGGCTTCGTCTGCGCTGCGGTCTACTCGGTGACCAGGTCGCGAAGGCCGAAATAGACCGCGATCTACAGGAGATGGAGGCGATGATCGCGCAGACGCTCGCCTATTTCCGCGGCGATGGGGAGTTCGAAGAGCCGCGGATGATCGATGTCGCAGCGATGCTCGAGACGATTGTGAATGCGGTGGCCGACGCGGGCCGGCAAGCCTGTTTCGATGGTCCGCCATACATGCCTGTCCTGTTGCGCCGGCTCGCGGTCACGCGCGCCCTCGGCAATCTGGTCGACAATGCGCTCACCTACGGCAAAGCGGCGAGAGTTGAGCTGCGACAAATGACTGACTGGATCATTATCACCGTTGA
>JAQGID010000275.1 GCA_028291405.1 Rhodospirillales bacterium
CGCGGAAGGAGCCGATGCGTAGACATGCAACACTCATCCCATGCTTGTCGGCGTAATAGCGACCGAGATTCTCTCCGAAGCTTTTGCTGACGCCATAGCGCGAGTCGGGTCTCGGAGGCACCGTCGCGTCGAGACGTCGCGTCCGCTCATAGAACCCGACGACATGGTTCGAGCTGGCGAAGACGAACCTGCGCGTCCGATTGATGCGGGCCGCTTCGAAGACATGGAAGCTACCGAGGATGTTGGTCTCCCAAATCCGCTGCCAATGGTCTTCATCCGAGATTGCCGCGAGGTGAACGACGCAATCCACGTCCTTGAGCGCTGCGAGAGCCGAGGCAGGGTCGCGAATGTCGAGCAGGCAGATCTCTTCGCCGTCATGCGCGTCGCCGAGCGGCGCTTGATCGGCGACGCGCAAGGTTGGATAGATGCCTCGCAGCCCGGCGCGAAGTATCACGCCGATGCGGCCGGCGGCCCCCGTGATCAGCACTCTCTCAGTCATCTTGACGCTCCCCATCCCGACGATCATCCGATAGACGCCCCTCGAAGCGTCGCGTTCCCAGCCGTCGATATGGCATTGTGGCACGAGGCGCAGCCGAACCTATCCGATGTTTCCTTCGTCGACATCGGGCGCGACGGCGATCATCGCTTCGCGAGCGTGCTCGCCGCCCGAAATGATGTATGTCGTCTGTCGCATCGCGCCCGTCGACCGATCAATACTGGCAGCGTGATGCTGCATCCGCAGATCACCTGCGGCGCTATGGCTCTCGAGTAAAGGGATGAGGGTGTCTCCCGATGTCGTCCCGGCGATTACGATCGTCTGAAGCAGTTCGCGCGCCGCCGTATAGGCGTTATATGCGATGTCGTCGGGGCCGGAGCATTCGGGCCAGCGACGGCGAAACCGCCCGACAAAGGCTGCAACGCCAGCCAGCGGCAAGTCAGGGTGCCAGTTCGTCGCATAGATCCCGAACCCATTGTCCGCTCCGGGGGGGCCGCGGTCGCAACCACTCTGAGATAGAAAGAGCCAAGCTTGGGTCCGATCCAATCCAAGGTCCTGGACTTGCTGCCGCATTACAGTGAGATCGAGCCCGCAGATCGCGACGATGGCTACGTCAACCGCAACGTTGGCGACCCAGGAGAGCATGGGGCCGAAATCCCGTGTTCCCACCGCGACTCTCATCTCCTCGGCGCCGGCGTTCCCCAGCGTCACCAACGTCCGTCGCGCCAGCGCGGCGGCGGCGCGCGCTACCGGAGCGTCGCTATAGACAATGACACAGCGCCCGCCGATCGCGCGCACGCCTTGGATCAGCGCGGCTCGGGCGAGACTGTCGGCGGTCCCTGCCCATGCGAAGGTGGTCCCGTTGCTCGTCCGGATTGGCGTCGACCCGCAAGGTGCGGTCGCCAAATAGATGACGTTGTGAAGCTCGGCGACGTCGGAGATCGCTCGCACAGTAGCGGCTTCGCTTCCCCCGATTAGGAACAACGAACCGTGTTCTCCGAAGCCGCGTTTTCCGAGGAGGGCGGCGCCTTGCAGGAAGGCATGCGCATCGACCCTGAAACACCGAACGACGCCCCCTAAAATGCCGCCGGTCTCATTCGCTTCCTCGATGGCAAGGAGGGCACCCCGTTGCTCTTGCCGTCCCCGCGCTGCAAAGGGTCCAAGACCGTGCGTAACGATCCCGATCTCGACCGGACTGCCTGTGCGAGCACGTCGCAAGGATGGCAGCCCTGCGCTCAAGGCGGTCGTGGCGGCGACTCCGACCGTAGCGCGGAGCATTGCGCGTCGGCTGAAAACCTTGGCCATCGTCCCTCATCCCGCGGCGCGGAAGCTGCAATCTCGAATTCTGTCAGCCGGCTGGTTCCCGGGCAAGTGTGCAAAATCCTCGGCACCCGCTTGAACGAACCAACGCGCCGGTCGCTATAGAGCAGACAGAACGTCTCATGGCGGCTGCCGCTTTAACGTAATGATGAAGCAGCTTTTTCTGCTTGCCCGGGCAGAGTTCTTGACCAGTGCTCGTCATTTTGATGGCGGACCACACCGAGCCACTTTTTGATTTCGGTGAATTCGGAGTCGAAGCGATGCTCTTGATGTAGCAACGCTTATGGTGCGAATAATCTTCGATTTCCAAATGGATTGACTAGGGATGATCTAGATCAAGGAACGGAACGCGATCTTCAAGTATGGTTGAGATGTGACATCACCATCTGAGACGAGGCGACTGATCATGCCTACTGATCGGGACTGCCCGGACCAGCCGCGGGCCGAGACGAGGCAGTCGTTGGTGACCGCACACTTCGAAGCGCAGTCGTCGCTATGGGAGTCTATATACAACGCCCACGATGTGGTCGCTGTTATCCATCAGCACCGGCTGGACCTGACGCTATCGTGGATCGATTGTTTGAATCTCCCGGCCGGTGCACGCGTCCTGGAAGTCGGGTGCGGTGCCGGGCTCGCCGCGGTCGCGCTTGCCGAACGTGGTTTCATCGTGCAGGCGACCGACATGGCGGAGATCATGCTCGAACACGCGCGTGAGCGCGTTGGCCGATCCGGCGTCGCGGATCGGGTTCGGGTTGAACACGCCGATGTGCACGAGCTCCCGTTCCCGGACAATTCGTTCGACCTGGTCATTGCGCTTGGTCTGTATCCGTGGCTGCACTCCCCGAAGCGCGCGACGAGCGAGATCGCTCGCGTTCTTCGTCCGGGTGGGCATCTGATCGCCACCATCGGCAATCGGCTACGCGTGCCGTGGGTGCTCGATCCCCTGTACTGTCCTGCCCTGGCACCGGTGCGCAGGGTGGCAAAAGGGGTGCTGGGCCGCATCGGTCGCCCCTGGCGCTCCCCGGACGAGCTGCCTACGAACCCGGTCCGCGGACCGGAGTTCCGGGCTCTCATGGGCTCGGCCAGTCTAGACGTCGTCAGGGCCGCGACCTTCGGCTTCGGACCGCTCACTCTGCTGGGCCGTGAGGTTCTGCCCGGTCGGCTCAGCGTGTCACTCAATCGGCTGCTTCAGCACCTCGCCGACCGGCGCATTCCGGTCTTCCGGGCGATGGGAGCGCAGCACATCGCATTGGCTCGCAAGCGAACACCAACCTCGTCCCCGCGATGAGACGGGGTGGTCGCGGAAGCCCCGGAGCACGGAATTCATGTTGCAGCGGACTTGAGCTGCTCGGCAGCATTCTCGCTATTTTCTCCGCTGCCCTCGATGACCTGACCCTTCCAGTTCCTGACTTCCAGGAGCCGGGCATTCGATAAGCCCGTGGAGCGTCCCGTCCCAATCCCATTGGACGAGACGCAGAACTCGACGGCGCCGGTCGATTAAATTTCGGTCTTTCGCGTCTCGAGGCAGGCAAGCCGTCCCGTCAGAATGAGGTAAGGCGCAGCCGCTCTTTCGCTCTCGTCAATAAGGCGATTCTTCCCACCTAATTGAAGACCTGATTTGCCTGCCTTCGAAGCAGCGATGAACTCATCGACGGCAAGCTGAGCGCCTTCCGAGAAGAACCCGTAAACATCGACGATGATGCGCCCTCCGGTGGCATATGAGTGTCCACGAACGAGAGCGCATCCTTGATCGGCTCGAAAAGTCGAGATCGACATAGGCGAACGCGACCTGTTCCGGCAACTCCGCGTTGGAGCGTCTCTTTGATCCATCCCTCGCGTACCTTGGTACTTTCGCGCGGAAATCCGAAAACCTTGAGCCTGCCGAGCACCGCGGTCTCAAGCGACACCATCGCGCCGTTGTATCGCCGCATCGATCCTAGGTCGAAAATGTCGTCGATCAGTTTTTCCTTGGGGCCAGGTGCGGGCAGACCTTCGAAGCTGTCGAAGAGCCATAGCACCCGCTCGGTGGACAGGATCTCAGCCGCGAGGATGCATATGTCTCGCCCGGAGCTACCCCAAACTCGCAGATATCGCCCGGAACTCGCAGTGCCTCGTGGAGGACGCGAATTATATCGATAGCCTCACTCACGGCCGTTCCAACGAGATCGTTGAGGAGCTCCGCACGACCTGCGCGGGGCGGCAGATCTGGAAACACAAAGTGCGAAAAAGTTTTTCTATCTCCGACGCATCGCGGCAATCAATTTTCCCGCATTGTTTGGCGCATGCTTAGGGCGGCTAAGAACGCGATCACGGCCCTCCTCCGGCGAACGCGGCCATTGCTGTTCCCGAACCGCGGCCGACATCGGCGGCGCCGCATCAAAGTCCTTAATCGGTACCGTTTCGTAGCCGAGCCGGCGAACTGTGGAGCGGCTTGTCCGTTTGGGCGTCCGCTTAATCGAATGCGGCATAGCCGATCCCAGCGTTGAAGCTGAACTCTACGAAAGTCGATTCTCACCATTCCCGACGCCTTGCACAAACATAAGTAATATTATATTTTAACATCACCAACATATACTTTGTAGAGCGCCCTGGTTGGAGAATTGTGTGCAAGCTAAACTGTCGCTGCCCAATCATTTTGTCGACCAAGGTCGGCGAAACGCGATGAATAGGAGTTAAGTGCCCTGCAACCATGCTGCGGGACCGTCGCCATCGACCTTACCGACCATTGGCGTGTCACTGCATCGGCGGGATCGCACGCGTAGCCAGAAGGCGAAGACATCCGACGTTCTCGACCTCGCGACAATCGAGGTCAGCTGGAGCAAGCGCATGAACGACAAATTCGGACTTCGGCTGGCCTGGATATCGTCCTGGCACCTGTTCTACCGCCGCACTCTGCCGGTTTGCGCCGCGATAGTGCTCCTTGGTTGTGGGCGTGGGGACGCTTCCATGACCCGTTATCACGAGATCGCGTCGTTTCATGCCCCTGAGGCATACCAGGCCGCCGCCGCCGACGGCGATTCCATCTTCGCGATCGAGGACACCGCGATCGCCAAGTATGATCGAAGGTCGTTCAAGCTGGTCGCGAGAAGCACGGGCACTGCTCATCACCTCAATAGCGGTTTCGTTTGGGAAGGAACATTGTACTGCGCCCACACATCTTTACGCGGTGACAGTGAGATCGTCGCGCTTCATCCGGGGACAATGGAGCTTCGCAAGTTCAAGGATTTGAGCAATCACCCAGGCAAAATCACATGGGTGGTGCGCGATGCCACGTTCTGGTGGGTCAACTTCGCATTCTATGGGTCCGAGAACGCCGGTACCCATTTAGCAAAGTTCGACCAAGAATGGCAGGAACTCGGAAGGTGGCATTATCCCCGCGAGGTCATCTCCGATTTGGGCGGGAACAGCATCTCGGGCGGCGTTCTACTTCGTTCCGAGCTACTGGTGACCGGGCACGACAAGAAGGTGATTTACCGGCTCAAATATCCCGAAGAAGGTCAGCCGCTCCAGTTAATCGAGGTGATCCCATCCCCCTTCCCCGGACAGGGCATCGCGAGCGATCCGGTGAGCGGCGGCCTGATCGGGATCGACCGTAATCGTCACGAAGTTGTGTTCGCTAGACTGACCGTGGGACAATAGCTGTCGCTTAATTATCGGACCGAACCACCACACGAACGCGGCGAACCATCGACCAGCGCGGCCTTGATCGGCCGGTCGAGCCTGTTGCAGATCAATAACAAAGATATGACTGAATCTTTTCTCCTGTTTCGCTTGAGGTGTATCATGATAGCCGTGCTGCTTCGCATCGCGTGTGAGCCTCTGAGCCTGCGGCTGGAAAACCTCGTATGCGGATACTCGTAGTTCACAACTACTATCAGCACACCGGTGGTGAGGACACGGTCGTCGCGATGGAAAGCAGGCTCCTCCGCGAGCATGGCCATGATGTCCGATTGATTGCGATCCGCAACGACGACATCGTAAGCTTCCTGGACAAGGTGAATGCGTTTGCGGGGGTCATCTACTCACCGAAGATGCGGCGGAAGATAGCCGAGGCGATCGCGCTCTTTCAGCCTGACATCGTCCACGCGCATAACCTTTTTCCACGCTTCACGCCGTCGATCTACGACGCCTGTATTGATGGCAGAGTGCCGATCGTTCAAACACTGCATAACTATCGTTACATGTGCGCGGGAGCTTTGCTTCATAGAGACGGGAAAGCTTGCGAGGACTGCGTCGGCCACTCCGCCTTTCGATCCGTGCTCCACGGATGCTATCGCGCATCTCGGGTGGGTTCGTTCGCGGTCGCTGGGATGATCGAGGTCCACCGCCGCAGGCGGACCTGGCAGACCAGAGTCGACCGGTTCATCGCGTTGAGCAGATTTTCCCGCAGCCGTTTCGTTGCGGCCGGCTTTCCGGCCGACCGTATCATCGTCAAGCCCAACTTTGCCTTCGATCCTTACGGCGGCGGATGTAACCTGCCCGACAAATACGAGCGTGAGGGCGCAATCTTTGTCGGTCGTCTCAGTCCGGAAAAAGGGATCGACACTCTCATCGCCGCCTGGCGTCATCTTTCGCTTCCGTTGCGCATCATCGGAGATGGTCCGCATTATTCTCGGATTGCCGCGGAAGGGCTGCCGCAGGTGGAGCTGTTGGGCAAACTGTCTCCTGAGGAGGTGGCAGCCGAGATGCGGCGCGCCGCCTTTCTCGTGATCCCGTCGACGGTTTACGAGAATTGCCCGATGGTTTTGATCGAAGCGTACGCCAACGGGCTTCCGGTCATTGCCTCAAACGTAGGAGCGGTCGCAGAAATGGTCGAACATGGCGTAACCGGACTGCTCTTCGAGGCCGGGCGGCCCGATGCGTTGATTGCAGCCGTCAATGATTCGGTCGCCGATGCCGACGCCTTGGAGCGATGGAGCGCCAACGCGCGAGCGACATATGCGAAGCATTACGATAGCGAAGGAAGTTACCGGCAACTGATGGCGATATACGCGGCGGCCGCTGGCGGAGCGGAGCCTATCGATCGTCTGAGTGAGCAGCAGAGCCTCGCAGAAAGTGACCGCCCCTACTGACGTCGCTGTCGCTGCCACCACAGCTCGAACAGCTCGCCGTTGGTCACGGGTGTGAGGCGGTCATGTTCGGCAGCTCTCTGCAGAGCACGATTGAGCCGTTCCCAATCTCCCTGCGCTTCGATTTCCCAGCTATGAAGGAAAAGGTGAGCAACCCCGCCGGAGGTCTCGACCCAGTCCAGCGTTCTCTCGAAATGCCTTTCCCAGTCTCGCGCGAACCGATGAATCAAGGCGAAGTTGACAGCGCCGGCCAGGTTGCCTTCGACGAAGGCGTGACGGATCTGGGTGACGGGCGAGTGTGAATAGGCTTGGCTGCTCGCGCCCAAATAAAAGGGATCACGCGGCCACTCTCTTAGATTGAGCCGGCAGGTCCTTGCGCCGCGGAACCCGGCCTTCTCCACCAGAGATGCGACTTGTCGGTTGACCTTGCCGCGCGGATAACAGAACGAGGCCATGGCAGTGCCCGTGACGTCCTCGAGCCATGTCTTGCCGCTTGCAATCTCATCCCAGGCCGCATCCTCGCTCAACTCCGTCAGCGGCACATGGTTCAGAGTGTGGGAGCCGATCTCGAACGCCGTCCCGAGTGCTCTGATTTCACTGTCCGGCAAGATCGCTCGTCCTTCGCCTCTGCGGGGGACATAGAATGTCGCCTTCAGCTCCCATCGGGCGAGTATTTCGGCAACCCGCAAGTCGTTTGGATGTCCATCATCGACGCTTATCGTCACAACGCCTTTTGGATGCCTCATATCAATTGCTCTTCCGCAGCGATGCTGCCTAACCCTCTTGCAAGGTTCGCAGGCGAAGCACTAAGGCATTCGAGCCTGCGCCCCGCAAGCCGGCGGCGATCTCGCTGCCGCAGCATCGCCGTGTCCCCGCTCGACAGCGCGAGATCGCGTCAGTACGCATTCTCATGAACGAACCCCACGAACAGTGTCAGCATCAGGATCTTGAGATCGAACAGGATCGACCAATTCTTGATATAGTGGAGATCGAGCTCGAGGCGGCGCTCCATCTTCTCGGTGGTCTTCGTCTCGCCGCGAAAGCCGTTCACCTGCGCCCATCCCGTAATGCCGGGTTTGACGCAATGCCGCGAGAGGTAGTCGTCGATCGTTGCTGCAAAACGTTCGTTGAGCGCCACCGGATGCGGCCGTGGGCCTACCAGCGACATGTCGCCCAGCAGCACGTTGAACAGTTGCGGCAGCTCATCCAGGCTCGAACGACGCAAGAATCGCCCAAGGCGCGTAACTCGCGAGTCCCCTCGGCGGGCCTGCGGCGCTTCACGATCCGGAGCGCTGGAGACCGTCATTGTACGGAATTTATAAACGCAAATCGGATTGCAATTGACGCCAAACCGGGTCTGACAGAAGAGGACCGGACCGCTGCTATCGAACTTGATCGCAATGGCGATGAGGAGCATGACGGGCAGGGCGATCAAAATTCCAATCGAAGAAAGGATGATGTCTTCGGCACGCTTGGCGACGCGTTTCCAGCCGCCGAGCGGCGTCTCGAGGACGCTTAGCATCGGTGTGCCGCACAGCATGCCGATCTTCGCTGGAGCAGGTAGGACGCTGAAGACCTCCGGATAGATCCGGACATTGACCGCGAAGCTCCTTAACGTGCGCAGCAGCACCTGAAGTTGTGGCTCGGCGAGCGTCGCCGTCGCGACGACGATCTCATCGACGCCGTTTGTCCGCGCAAGCGAGACCAATTCGTCGAAAGCCGCGCCTGGGGTCGCCGTGTCAAGTTGCTGATCGAACGCAGCGACCAGCTCGATGGCGGGATCTCCGGCGGCTTCGAGACGCGCGGCCAGCTTGGCGATCCGCGGCCCCGAACCGACGAGAGCGACCCGCGTGACCAGTTTACCTTCATGCCGCCAGCGAAAGAGGACCGCAGCGGCGAGGACGCGCGCTGCCACGAGAAGCCCTACTCCCCCGAGCCACCAAACACTGATCCATATCCGAGAGAGCACCCCCGAAACCTTGAAGAAATATGCCATGGTGATGAGCCCGATCAGCACCGCGCTCCAGGTGACTATCGCTGTTCCGAAGCGCGGTGCCCGCATCACCACGGTATCGAGGCTGTAGCCATCGACGAAACGCATCGTGTTAACCAGGACGATCGCGGCAAGAATCGCCAGCAAGACATAGTTGAAGGGAAGCTCTACGCTCTCGTAACGATACGAGTACGCGGCGATAGCGCTGACGACGACGGCTCCGAAATCGGCGCAGATGAGGCCGATCGTCAGAAGAGCGCGCCGCTCCGCATCGCTCGAGGTCCGCTCGGGCCGACGCATTCGCAGATAAGAAGTGCTGCCCGGAGCTACGACGGAGCCGAGGTCTGATCCTTCGATGACACCGTAAGGCTGCAACATGGCGCACCTCATCAGGAGGAAGCGATTCTCGACCGGACTTGGAAGTACAGGGCAGGCAGGCTGTGCGGTGCGGTGGGCATGCCGGTGTCATCGACCCGACGGGCTTGGTGACGCCGATGAGGCCTCTGACCGCGACGAGCGTCGCCACCCGCCCTACCGAGCGGTCGTTCGAGGCAACCAATGGGCCAAGTCGAGGCAGCGGTTTCCGAAGTGGCGGTCATCGGCTCGGCGGCGCGGTTCCGAGCCCGGCGAGTTGCTGCAGGGCGAGGATGGCAAACATCGGAAGGCTGGTGAGATAGCGCCGCCACAGACGCCGCGGCTCGGTCCCAAGCCGGAACAACCACTCAAGTCCCCCCCGCTGCATCCAGCGCGGCGCCTGTGGCTTCCTCCCAGAATGAAAATCGAAGGCGGCGCCGATGCCGATCAGGATAGGCGCCTCGACATGACCCAGCTGACGCTGCATCCAGCGCTCCTGCTTAGGCGTCGAAAGGCCGACCCACACGATATCCGGCCGCGTCGAATTGATCTCACGTGCGGCATCGAGCATCTCGCCATCCGAGAGCACCCGGAAGGGCGGCGACGCGGTGCCGGCAATCACGAGGGCAGGAAAGCGCTCGCTGAGCCGGAGGGCTAGTTCCTGAGCGACCCCCGGTCCGCCACCATAAAAGAAGTGACGATAGCCCCGCGAAACCGAGTGCTCGCACAGCGCCAGCAGAAGATCGGGGCCGTAGACGCGGTCGGAGTCACGATAGCCAGCGAGGCGGCACAGCCAAACAAGCGGCATTCCGTCCGGCGTCACAAGCGCAGCCGCATTGTGTATCTGACGGAATTGATCGTCCCAGTGGCTCTCCATAATGGCGTGGGCATCTGCAACGCACACGTAGCTCTGCTGCCGCGCGTCGATCCAGGCATCGATGGCTGTCAAACATTTCCCGAGGTTAATGGCGCTTACCTTGACCCCAAGGATGTCGACGGTCGAGATCCGCGGGGCCGATTGCGACAACAGGCACATCGATGCGCTTGCTACGATCGCTCCCTTGCTCAACTTGATCTCCCGTTCGGTTGGTTACAGATGTCTTCCTCGAGCAAATGAAGTACGGCACGGATCGAGTTATCGGACAAATCGGTCGCTGCATAGCCAGTTATTATTCTGCCGCCGAGGATAGGATTTATTGCGCGGCGTAATAGATTTAGCGCTGATAAACCGATGGCAGCAGTCTCGAACCATCTCCGATTCAAGATCTCCGTAGGATAATTCTTTGTGGATTGAGATCATAACTTCCCCGCCGCAGCCAGCCTCGCCGCCCTCTCAGCTATGGGTAACGAGTACTAACCCCCAGGACCGGGTCGGCACAAAGTCCGCTCGGAACCACCTTTCGCGCCACACGCTCGCCGCGCGTTTCCTGTTATTTGAGGTCTGTATTCTGCAAAGAAAATGAAACGTAATCAAGGCATAAAATGCCCGGAATCTAAAAACTTCTACAATAAATATTCAAAATAATTCTGATTAGATTTTTTTTGTTAAATAAATAAGCCTATTTAACCGATGCGTTCTTATGTCGCTATTCTTTATCTTTTTCTTTCTAAACTTCACAATTGTTCACATCTCCGCGCTCCCAAAACCGCTTAACAGGGTTTGAAAGGCCTGATGCCCTTGCGAAACGCCATGCCGCTGTGACAGCAATGCAGCGACGAGCGCGTCAGGTGCGGAAGCGTCGGTTGCAGCACATAGAGGCATCTGTCCAGGGGCAGCAGCGTATGCCGTCGAACGCGACGAGAACCGCTTGATCCTCGATCGATAGAACGGTCAGGACGGCGTCGTCGGACCCGTCGGCGGATCGGCGGCGGAGGTCCGGCCCTGCCACTTGCGAACGGATTTCTGGTCGATGCGCAGCGCTTGGCCAGCGCCCTCAGGCTCTCTTGACTATGCTGTATCGCTGGACGGAGTTGCCCCTGTCATTGTGGCACTGCCATGTCGAACCCGCCCCATCGTGCACCCGTCCATGGCGCACCATGAAGCCTGGGATCAAACATCTAGTAGCCGCAATCGGAATAAGGTTTCGAGGGAGCGATAAGACCGAAGCGGTCAACCGTACTCGAAGAATCGTGGCTGTCCGACCTACCACGGCAAGTACGCCATCCGTCTACTGTCACCGTCAAATGAAGCGCCAGCCCCTCGACCAGCGGTATTACGCGCCAGGGGAGTGCGAGGAATGATGCAGTCGAGCCGCGTGAGAGATGGGCGCGTTCTTCTCGCCGACCCCGCCAGTCAACAGCGCAAGGGAGACGACAGTGCAGCTCGATGAATCTCCAGCAGCCTTTTCCGAAATTTCTGCCATTCTTTGCCAGCTTCCCCCGTTATGAAGAAAACCCCACCGGCATCGGCCGGCGGGGTTCACTTGACGGGGGACACTCCCGCTCCACGGCCATCTCAGATGGTTCGGGAACCGGGGGGTTCTGGTTAGATCATACGCTGTAGTACATCTCGGACCCGTGGGTCCACAGCTTGAGCACCGCAGGAACCCTAAGTCCATGCCGTCCCTTGTGATCAACGACCGCGCCACGGGTCCACACGGCGGGTCCACACGAGGGACTTTAGGATGCGACTCCGCAGGAAGGGAGCCATGCTTCACTGGCGTCGAAGGGTGCCACTGGACCTCGCTTCCCGTTGGGGTCGGGTCGAACTGGTCAAGGCGCTGTCAACGGCAGATAAAGGGCTGGCCGAAGAGGTCGCCCGCCGGCTGTCCGTGATCTCCGATCGCCTGTTCATGCACGTTAGTGCCTCGCCGATGCTCACATCCGACCAGATCAACACCCTCGCTCGTGATTGGCTCGACCGCGCTCTTGAGGCCGACGAAGAGCAGCGCCTAAACGCCCCTGGACACCGCGGCGTCTACGTCGCGCCGCAGCATCCAGACCAGGATCCGGTGGATGCCGACCAAGCACTCTTGTCCGACCATCTTGAGGAAGTTCTGGAGGCGCTTGCGTCGAACGACTTGACGCTCGTGAGGGGTGCAACCGTCGGGATGCTCATAGAGCTTGGCATTGAGCCTGACCCGCAGAGCGACACCTACCGGCAAGTTGGGCGTCGCCTCCTTCGCGCGCATGCCGAACTGTTCCGCATGTCGATCCGCCGCCGCGAGGGCGACTACAGCGTGCAACCTCGGGACCCACTGTTCTCCTGGAGTCCGTCTCTCGTGGCACAGCCGGAGCCTGCGAAGGCATCGCTGGTGCTGTCTGCAGTGGTCACCGCCTACGTCATCGCAAAGGAACGCGACGGCAAGTGGCAGGACGTCACGAAGAGGAACAGCGTCAACAAGTTGAACCTCTTCGCAGCGACGCTCGACGACAAGCCGATCGACACCGTCACCCGTGAGGACATACGCGGCTGGCGCGACGTGCTGACGGACAGCGTCGAACTGGCCCCGAACACGATCGGGCAGCACTTCAAGATCGTTGCGGGTCTGTTCAAATGGGCGAAGCTGGAAGGCATGGGGACGATTGACAACCCGACCGTGGGGCTCGCGCCGAGGGGCGTGCAAGGGACACGAGATGCGTTCCAACCTGCCGACCTCAAGAAGCTGTTCGATGCGCCCCTCTTCAAAGGCCACTGGCGAGCAGACCGGAGGGAACGTCCGGGAACCTGTCTCGTCAAGGATAGCAAGTACTGGCTTCCTTTGATCGCCCTGCATACCGGGATGCGAGTTGAAGAGATCGCGAAGCTGAAGACCGCCGATGTCCGCGAGATCGAGGGCATCTGGTGCTTCGACGTCTACGCGACGAAGACTGCCGCGGGGAAGCGCCATGTCCCCGTTCACCCTCGCCTCGCCGCCCTCGGCTTTCTCGACTACGTGAAGGGGCAGAAGGCGGAACGGCTATGGCCTGATCTGACGCAGGGCAGCGAGGGGGGTATTCAGCCAGTACTTCTGCCAGTGGTGGTCCGGGTTCCGCCGCCTCATCGCGATCGACCGGGAGGGCCTTGTGTTCCACTCGTTCCGGCACACGTTCGCTGGCGCGCTCCAGCGCGCAGGGGCACAGGAGGCGATGGTCGCGTTGATCATGGGCCACACTCACCCGCTGATCACGTTCGGCCGCTACGGCGGGAAGCAAATGACTCCCGCCGACGAGCTCGCGGTCCTGGCCCCCGTGGATTTCGGGGTCGACCTATCCCATCTGCTGCCGCCCTCGCTCGCCGCAGCCCCCGTCTAAAGCCGCCCAGCCTTGGGGACCGCTTGGAAGACCCTGCGGTCGGGAGATTTCCACCGATGCGTGAGCCTGTGGCTTGTTGCCGGCGGTGACTGGTGCCCTGCGGTCGATGGGGGTGCGCCGATCCGTCGCTGACCCGCAAGAAGCGTCTGCATCGTGGCGTGCTTCGCCGTGCGGTCCTTGCGGATCAAGAGGTTCTCCCGCCGCAGGTTGAGCCGGTCACCGTCCGCGTACTTGACGCACTGCCCGGCCCCGACCTCGGCCACCAGACGGGCGATCAAGGCGAGGTTGCCGGTTGCCTTACCGCCAGGGGCTCTGACGTAGCACCGTCCCGGTGCCGCTGGGTTGAACGTCCAGCGTGGCGACAATCCGGCTGCGATCAGCCTGTCATAGTCGCAGGCAGACAGCTTGGCCGGGAGGCGAGAGTTGATGACGGGGACGAGTACGATGCGCTCGCCGTCGTGGTCGATGGTTCGGGTGATGGTGACTTCGCGTAACATGTCGGATGGTCCTTGGGGATGTGCGTCATCGCGCCCGCTGGACGTGCCAGGGGCGGGGCGCTGATTGATTGGATGGTGGTGGTGGGCGGGGCGGCGATCGACGGCGCTACCACAGGGCGAGATCGAGCTTCGCCGTAGTCGGCTGACTTATCAAAAGCCCTGGCAGGGGCTGGCTTCCCTGGCCGGCTTGTTGTCTAGGTGTTAAGATCTAGGTGTTAAGAACTGAACACAGAAGATAGATTAATGTTTGAAATCAATGTCTTCCTAGAACTCAAACTCTTCCGCGGGTCCGACCTTCACAGGCGCCCAGGGTGCTCCGTCCTTCATGGCTTGCAACGTCTTTTCGGCACCCTGGATCAACCTGCCGCGTGCTTCCGGGTCGGTGACTCCCCTTGATGCAGCGAGAGCCGCCTCGAGAGACGTTAACGCCACGCGAAGGAGTGAAGTGGGCCTGTCTGTCTTCACCCCGCCCGCCTCTGGGTAGCCGGGTGCCCCGCCCATCTGGTGAAACACCCTGTTGAAGTCCTGTTTCATCCACGTCCTGATGGTGCCGTAGCTCTTCAACCCGCCGAGTTCATCGGCGATCTGGCGGTACGACTTCATGGTGCTGCGGCCCGGCTTGCCGTTCCACACCCTGCCTCCCTTGACGAACGCTTGGAACACGCGCCGGAAATCGCCGGCGCTGAGCGGCAGGGAGTTCGCTAGGTTGGCCTGGGCTGCGAGCCACAACGCCGCCTGTCTATCCGCAACGACCACCTCTGCCGGTGCTGTGGTTTGACCGACCTGTTGCATCGCTGCTACCCGGTGGAAGCCGTCCACCAACACAGCCGCGCCGTCCACCAGGGCCACCTTTAATGGAGGCATCGTGTTCCCGGCCTTGATCACGTTGGCGTAGCGCGCCACCGTTGGACCATCAAGCCGCGCGCGGATCTGGAAGTCTGGATGAATGTGAAGGCTGGCGATCTCAACCGTCTGCACGGTCCCGCCCG
>JAQGID010000222.1 GCA_028291405.1 Rhodospirillales bacterium
CGATCGATGAGCCACAAGGCTTCATGAAGGCGCTTGTCGGTGAGGTTGACGACCGCATCCTCGGATTCACGATGATCGGCGCCGAGGCCGGTGAGGTCATCGCCGCGGTGCAGACGGCCATCCTAGCGGGGCTACCCTATACCGGCCTGCGCGACGCCATTCTCACGCATCCGACGATGGCCGAAGGGCTCGGCTCGCTGTTCTCGAATGTTCCGCCTCGGTCCGTGCAATAGGCTGCCTTGCACCGACCCGGCGGCGGGGGCGGGAACTGCGCAATTCGCTGTTATTTCCGCGTGTATCGCCGGTGCACTGCATCGAGAGTAGGATGCATGAGCACGGTGATGGAGGGTAGCGATGTGGAAGCTGCTCAGGTTCATGTGTCTTCTCGTAGTTTTTCCTCCGTCCCCAGCCTTTAGCGCGAATCTAACTGCCGAGGAGGTGCGAGAGACGCTCGCGGCGGCTGACCCGAACCAAGCCGCCGACTTGTCCGGCAAGTCGTTGGAAGGGCTTGATCTCAGCGGTGTGGATTTCAAGCGAGCAAACCTCGCAGGGGCGAATTTGTTCGGAGCCAAACTCGTCGGCGCCGATTTGACGGGCTCAAATCTTTCCGGCGCAAAACTCGACCTCGCCTGGATCATGCGTGCCAACTTCACGAATGCCGATCTCTCCGGCGCAAGCCTCCAGGGCCTCGTCGTCTCGTACGGGCTGGAGATCGCACCTGCCGAGGCGCCGACCTTCAAGGGTGCGAACTTCGCCGGAGCACGCATCATCGCTCGGCTGAGCCAATTCGATCTGAGCGGCGCGAACTTCACGAAAGCGCGGATGGGCGCCGATATGAAGAATCAGTCGATGGGCCTGATGCGCACGGATCTCTCCGGCGCCAAGCTGGCTCGCGCGAATTTCCTCGGGGCAGATCTCGGCCGTGCGCTCTTACGGTTCGCCGACCTTACTGAAGCAAACCTAGCGAGTGCCAACCTGTCCGGGGCGGACCTGTCCGGCGCCAATCTCACCGGCGCCGATCTGACCGATACCAACGCCGCCGACGCCGATTTTAGTGGCGCCGTTTTGAAGGACGCTCGGGGCCTCGAAACGATTAAAGGACTGGGGACGATCACAGGATTCGAAACGGCACAACCGCGCCGATGAGCTTCAACTATGATCGGAAATGTCCTGAGCGCATTGAGGGCGCCGCGGCGAGTCCCGACGTGACCGGATCGGCGCTGAATTCATGTAGGCCGCGACGAAATCGTCGAGGTGACGTCGGAGCTGGTCGTGGGTCTCGTAGTAGTAACGTTTGACGGTCGCCTTCCTTGAGGGTTCGGTTCAGGCGTTCGACCTGACCGTTGGTGCTGTCAACTGAGCGCGATTCGCCCGCGCTTACGTCGTACTCGCGCGCGCTTCGCTGTGCCCGAACGCTGTTCCGGCGAGACGCCGATCGTAAATCCGACCTTCGCTCAACCAGCAGCAACATTGAAATCGTGTAACCTATAATAAAATTGAATAACTCTACCGAATCTATGTAGAGTCTTGACCCGCAAACCGAGGATAGATACGAGGATCTTCCAGTCACAGCGCAAGAACGCTCGCGGGAGATTCTCATGTTTGTTGGCCTTCTCGGGCGCAGAGTTCTTCACTTTTTTCTATTTTTCCTGTTGGCCGGGCCGGTAGCCTTTGCCGCCGACTTAAATACTGCCGGACAACAAAGCAATACCGAGCCCTCGCCGACGGGAAAGAAAGTCGAAGTCGGCGTGGCGTCGTGGTATGGGACCTGGCATCAGGGACGCCGAACCGCGAGCGGCGAAGACTTCGACATGAACAGTCTGACGGCGGCGCATCGTACGCTGCCGCTGAATACTCGCGTGATCGTGACCAACCTCAACAACGGAAAATCCGTCAGCGTGCGGATCAACGATCGCGGGCCGTATCTCGATGGCCGCGATCTCGATCTTTCCGAGCGCGCGGCGGAAGAGATCGGGATGAAAGCCACGGGGCTCGCCCCCGTCGCGATGGCGATCGTGCACTAAGCGCGTGGCGACTCGGGCGCTGCATGCGCCGGCGCGGGCGGCAGGGCTCGCCGCGCCGGTCGCCAGGCGTTTCCTCGTTCTCGGCCTTCATCTCGCCGCAGCGGGACTTTGGCTTTCGCTTGCATCGCCGGTCTCCAGCGCCGCCACGCCTTGCAATCTGCAGGATTCGTCGGTCGAGCCGGCTTTCGCCGCGTTCAAGAACGCGCGCTTCGGGCAACGCATCGAATACCCGCCGGCATTTTTTCCGAGCAGCGATGATATCGACGACAGGGCCGGGCGAAAATTCAGCTCGGCGGACGGAGCCTGTCGCTTCTTCATCTCGGGCGGCGCCAACGAGCTCGGCGCGAGCGCGGCGGAGGTCGCGGAGCTTACCGAGCAATATTATTCCGACAAGGACGTTGCCGTGACGTTTCGCCGAACGGGGGAGCGGTGGTACGTGATCGCCGGCGTCGATCGCAGCCAGATCTATTACGAGAAGGGGATGCTGTCGCCGGACGGCAAGGTGATCGGCGTCCTGCTGATCGAATATCCGAGATCGCTCGTATTGCCGTTAAGACCGATCGTCGCGCGGATGTCCCGTTCCTTCCTGACGGACGGCGGCGACGAGGGCGCCGGCACAGGCGGTCAGGGACTCGCCGCCGCACCTCGCAACGACACCGCGGCCGGAGCGACGATCGATTTGCCGGAGCTGACGCCCCTCGGTGCGTCGAAGGCGGTGACCAACTCCTGGACCAACCGTCTGCTCATCAGCTATGCCGACGCCGAGCCCGCGAGCGAGATGCGTGCGCGGGCGATCGCCGGCGATCTTGCCGCTGCCGGCTATGACATTGCTGAAATCCGCCGGGTCGGGGCGACCGCACCGACCGCACGCATAAGGTATTTCTCGGCCGCCGATGCGACGGCGCTGTCGTATGTCGGAAGAGACCTTGCCGTCGCGCTGGAGAAGAGCGGCTTCAGGGCCGCCCCGATGGCGATCCAGGATCTCGCATCCGACCGGTCGCAATCGCAACCTGGAACCATCGAGATCTGGGTGCCGAATCATTGGCCGTAGGGCCGAAGCTCCTAGCCGAGCGAGACGGGGTGACCTTCTCCGCCGGGCCGGGCACCGGAGCGGAGATCGACGGGATCGGCCTCGGGCTCGCACAAGGTCTCGAGCTTCGACAAGGCGAAGCGCACCTGGAGGCTGTTGCGACCGGTCGCAGCCTCGCGCGCGGCCCGCAGCTCACGCATTCCCTGTCGCATTCGCTCGGTAAAGTCATGCATCGGAGGCCTCAAGGGAACGCGGTAGATTGAAACGAAAAAACCAGAGTACCGTCGACAGGTTATCGAGGCGTTCTGTGACAAAATCAAGTCAATCTTGGCGCATTAAAAGGCTTCGAGGTCTTTTCCCCCGAAGTGTTGCTTGGCCGCCACGCCGGTTGAGCGTGCACGCCGCTGTCTTAGTCCGATGCCGTGTTTTGCGATCCCCGCAGGTGCGTCAGATATTCATAGACTGCACCCAGCTCCTCGTCGTCCATCCGCCCGATGGGACGCCACGGCATTTGCGTGCTCATCGTATGGCCGCCCGGGTCGATGCCGGTGCGCAGGGTGGCGATGAATTCCGCTAGTTTCCACGCCTTCACGACGTTGAGGTCGGGTCCGATCGGCGCGAGCTGTCCTTCGACGCCGCCAGTCAGATCCTTGCCGTGGCATTCGCGGCAATCCTGATACGACAGGATATACTCGCCGAATTGCCGGGTGCGGCCCTTCGAGGGTGCGGTGATCTCGCCGGTGAAGACCGGCTTGCCCGCGGGCAGCATGTCGGCGCCCAGCATGACGATCCCCAGCAAGTTGAGGTGGTCCGGCGGGTCCACTGTCTCGCGCCCGGCGGCGGGCTGGCTGCGGAGATAGGCGATGAGCGCCTCCGTGTCGGCATCGCTCAGCCTGCCGGCGTTGGTGTAGGACATGATCGTCAGCCAGCGCCCGTCCGCATCAATGCCGTTGCGAATCGCGCGAAAGATTTCGCCGTCCGACCAGTGGCTCAATTGCCCGGCCGGGGTGAGGTTGGAGGAGACGAAGGAGCCGATCGGAATCGGGAAATCCTCGCCGACGTCCAGGCCGCCGGTGAGCGGGGCGGTCGGCGAATGGCACGCGCTGCAGAAGCCGTCGACGATCGCCCGCCCCCGCTGGATCTGCTCCGGCGTGTCGGCGATCTTCAGCTCCGGAACCGGGGCGCTGCGGATGTGCATCTTGATGAGCCCGGCGATGGCAAGCGCGGCAACCAGGGAAAGGCTCGCCGCCAACACCGCCGCGAGCCCCGTGCCGGCCCATTTCACATGGAGATTTTTCTCCCGCCAGGCGCTGATGCCGGCCCAGACAAGCAAGGCGGCTGTCGCGATCAGCAGAACCAGGCCGACGTCGTTATCCATGCTGCCCCCGAAGCGACGCTCATCGACGACGACTATCGAAAGGCGAGATTACGGGGCGGTTTCAGCACGCGGGTTCCGCGTTACAACCGTATCCTCCTCGGCGGTCCTGGGATACGCCTTGACGCGTTGGCCCATCAGGTTCGACGATGCCGGCCGGCAAATCGATGACGCTTCGGGAGGAGATGCATCATGGCCCAGTTCCTCAATCTCTGCGCCAAGCTCGGAATCGATAGGCCGGGCCGCGTACCGCAAATTGTCAAGCGCTCCTTTTCGGGGTTGTGCTGGGAAAGCATCCTGTTCCTGGTATTGGGATACGACTACTGGTTCAATCCCACGGACAAGAAGGCGGAGGGCCTGCTGCAGGCTTTCCTAATGGCGACGCCAGGATCGACACTGCCCCAACTCAACGTGTCCGGCAGCACGTCGAAAGAAGCAAACTCCTATTTCTTCAACCCGAACGTCTCAGTCAGAAAAGAAGCGACACACGAAAGCGTCGATCTCGGTTTCCGCGCCTATGGGGGCTTCGTCGAAGGCGGCGCGGCGAACTACAATTTGTGCACCAAGATGCTCGATGCCGTGGCGAACGAATGGTTGGAGAGCAATATGCTCCAAGACATCGAAAAGCAGCTGAACAACGCCAGCGCCACCTTGACCGGCGAGCTGCGAAGCGAGATGGCGTCCTGCTATAAGGAGCTGAGAAATTGGTGGGGCGATGGCGAACTCACGAAGATCGGCCTCAGTTACCGTTAAGATCGGCCCCGTTAAGGTCAGCGACGACTCCCGGCTCAATTGACCTTGGCCCGTCGCATTATCGATCGATCAGCCAAAGAATGACGGACAAAATCAGGCTGACGAGCAAGGACGTCATGATCGGAAAGTAGAATTGGAAGTGCTCGCGTTCGATCACGATGTCGCCCGGCAGGCGACCCAGTCCGAGTTTCGACAGGAGAGGCCACAAAACGCCGATAACGATCAGCACCAGGCCAAGAACAATCAGCCAGCGGCTCACGCTGTGGGGTTCCTTCGAACACGGTTGGAACAAATACCCTTAGACTAGAGCCCGGTTGTCAGAACCATGCGGAAGTGGGCCTTCCCGCTCATCATCCGCTCATAAGCTTCTGCCGCGCGCTCTAGCGACATCGTCTCGATCGCAGGCCCTACGCCACGGCGGGCGCTGAAGGCCAGCGTGTCCTGGGAGTCGATTGCGGTTCCCGGATGCGCACTTGCTGAGGGCCGGGCTCGGGGATATCGCGCTCGACCAACTCGAAGGGACCGTTCGGCTTCGCGACCTGAACGGCTCGCATTTTCGTCATATCCAATCGCTCCATTGCCGGAGCCGCTTGCCCGCAGCAAGAAGTACCGAATCCGGGGCGAGCGCACATTGATCGCCATCAAAAGCCGCAGCGATTGGGCTCATGGCAGGGAAGTTCCTGGTTTCGTCCGGCGGGGTGCACCAATATATGTCGGCGTTTTGCCGTCGCCGTCGCGCGACTTTCCATTTCGCATCGAAGGTCTTGAGCTCGAACCATCCTGAAACCGCCCGCGGCGCGCCGGCTCGGACCTCGGTCGCGGAGGCGATTGCGTGGATCGACGCGCAGGTCGGACTGCTTGGGGCGGAGGAGATCGCTCTCGCCGCGGCGGTCGGGCGGGTTCTCGCCCAAGACGTGGTGGCGGCGATCGACGCGCCGCCGTTCGACCGCGCGGCGGTCGACGGGATTGCCGTTCGCGCGGAAGAGACCGCCGGCGCCGGCGCCTATAACCCGCTGCGCTTCGACCTGGTTGCGGCGGGTGGCGAGGCGCTTACGGCCAATGCCGGGCGGCGTCTCGGCGCCGGCGATGCGCTGCCGGCGGGCGCCGATGCGGTCGTTCCGCTGGAGGATGTCGGGCAGGATCCAAGCGGCGGCTGTGAGATCATCGATGCCGTCGCCTCGGGGAGCGGGATCGAGCGGCGGGGCAGCCAATTCGTGCGAGGCACGACGCTGCTCAGGGCGGGACGGCGGCTTCATCCGCATGATGTCGGGGTCCTCGCGGTCGGCGGCGTGGCGCAGGTCCAGGCGGTTCGCCGCCCGCAGGTGCGGTGCCTTCTGCTGACGGGGGCCGATGCGAACTTGCCGCTGCTGCCGGCGCTGGTCGAGCGCGACGGCGGCACCGCGGAGCTGGTCGAGATCGGGCGGGATCGCGCGGCGATCGGCGCGGCGCTGGCAGCGGCGGACGCCGACATGATCATCATCGCCGGCGGCACGGGCTTAGGCCGCGACGATGAAGCCGCGTCGGCACTCGCCGAGTGCGGCGAGGTCGCGATCCGCGGCGTCGCGCTGCTTCCGGGCGAGGCCGCCGGGATGGGACGGAATTCCGGGGGCGTGCCGGTGTTTCTCTTACCCGGCGCGGCGCCGGCGTCTCTCTGGGCCTATGAATTCCTCGCCGGGCGGGCGGTACGAATCCTCGCGGGTGGCGATCCCGCTTTGCCCTTTCGCACGCGACGGATGACGATCGTGCGGAAGCTGGTCTCCGCGATCGGAACGACGGAGGTTTTCCCGGTGCGATGGCTGAGCGATGATCGCGTCGAGCCGGTCGCCGCTGCCGCCGACGGTTTCGTCGTCGTCCCGGAGGGGAGCGAGGGCGTCCGCGACGGCGCGTCGGTGACGGTCTATCTCTATGCCGAGGGCGAAAGCCGACCGATCGATACCCGGGGCGACGAGAAGCCATGACCAACATCGAAGAAGCGCTTGCCCGCCTCGCCCGCCAGGAGCAATTCCTCGACGTCGTCAGCAGCGCGGAGGCGACGGCCCGCTTCCACCGGCACCTCGAGCTGCGACCGCTCGGCGGCGAGCAGGTGGCGCTGTCGCAGGCGCTGGGCCGGGTGCTGGCGACGACCGTCGTTGCCGCGGTCGATGTCCCAGGCTTCGACCGCGCGAGCGTCGACGGCTTCGCGGTGCGGGCGAGCGACACGAGCGGCGCCAGCGAGCAGGCGCCGAAGCTCCTGCAGCTCAATCGCGAGGTCCTGACGCCGGGGAACGAGCCGCAGCAGCCGGTGGTCGCCGGCGTCGCGACGCTGATCGCGACGGGCGGGATGGTGCCGCGCGGCGCCGATGCGATCGTCATGGTCGAGCATACGGAAGCGCGGACGCGCGACGGCCGGACGGCGATCGAAATCCGCCGCCCTGCCGCGGCGGGCCAGTTCATCGCCTTCGCCGGCAGCGACCTCGCACGCGGCGAGACGGTCCTGCGGGCCGGCCAGATCCTGACCTCGCGCGAGATCGGCATGCTGGCGGCAGTCGGCTGCGCCGAGGTCGAGGTCACGAGGAAGCCGCGCGTCGCGATCATCTCGACCGGCGACGAGATCGTCGCGCCTGGCAGGAAGATCCGGCCCGGCGCCGTCTATGATTCGAACGCCGCGATCCTTTCCGCCGCGGTCGAGGAGGCGGGCGGCATCGCCAAGCAGCTCGGCATCGGCTCGGACGACGAGCTCGTGCTGTCGCGGCTCGTCGACGAGGGGCTGGCGAGCTGCGATATCGTCCTCATGTCGGGGGGCACCTCGAAGGGCGCCGGCGATCTCTGCTTTCGCACCGTCGCGACGTTCAAGGATCCCGGCATCGTCGTGCACGGCGTCGCGCTGAAGCCGGGCAAGCCGGTCTGCCTCGCGGTGACGAGCGGCAAGCCGGTCGTCGTCCTGCCCGGCTTCCCGACCTCGGCGATCTTCACCTTCCACGAGTTCGTGGCGCCGGTGATCCGCGCCTTCGCCGGGCTGCCGCCCGAGGAGATCGAGCGCGTCGCTGCGACGATGCCGCTGCGCGTCGCCTCGGAGCGCGGCCGCACCGAGTTCATGATGGTGTCGCTGGCGCGCCGGGGCGACGGCACGCTCGCCGCCTATCCGATCCCCAAGGGATCGGGCTCGGTCACCTCGTTCAGCCAGGCCGACGGGTTCATCACCGTCGCACCGCAGGTCGAGAGCGTCGCTGCCGGCGCGGCGGTCGAGGTGCAGCTGATCGGTAAGCATCGTCTCGCCGATCTCGTGATCATCGGCAGCCACTGCGTCGGGCTTGACGTCATCGCCGGCCGGCTCCAGAGCACGGGGGTCTCGGTCAAGCTGCTCAACGTCGGCAGCATGGGCGGACTCGCCGCCGCCAAGCGCGGCGAATGCGACATCGCGCCGGTCCATCTGATGGACCCAGCGACGGGCGAGTACAACCGGCCCTTCCTGACACCGGAGCTGGCGCTGGTGCCGGGCTATCGCCGCCTGCAGGGCATCGTCTTCCGCACGGGCGATCCGCGCTTCGCCGGACGGTCGGTCGAGGAGGCGATCGCGGCGGCGCTCGGCGATGCGGATTGCGTCATGGTCAACCGCAACGCCGGCAGCGGCACGCGCATTCTGACCGATCGCGCCCTCGCCGGCGCCAAGCCGCCGGGCTATTGGTCGCAGCCGAAGTCGCATAACGCCGTCGCTGTCGCGGTCGCGCAGAACCGTGCGGACTGGGGCGTCGCGATCGAGACGGTCGCGCGCCAGTACGATCTCGGCTTCATTCCGATGCAGGACGAGCATTACGATTTCGTGGTGCCGAGCGCGCGGCTCGAGCGGCCGCCGGTCCGGCAGTTCAGGGCGTTGCTCGACGACGAAGAAATCCGCGCGGCCTTGCGCGAGCTCAAGTTCGGCATCTGACCAGCGGGAAGCCGGCGGCCTCGGGGGAAGCGCGCGCATGATCGACAAGCTGGAGTATCTGCTCGCGCTCACCCGGGAACAGCATTTCGGCCATGCCGCCGAAGCCTGCAACGTGACGCAGCCGACCTTCTCGGCGCGGGCCGGCGGCGAAGGGCTGGATCCGCTCGCTCTGAAAGCCATCGAGAGGCCGCGCGAGAGCAGCCACGCGGATAGCGACCGGCCGCACGCGGCTTGAGGAGAGGAAGGAGGGATACCCTTCCATTTGCAGGGACCCGTCCCCGTCTTTCTTTCGCGTTTCCTCGCGAAAAAGCGGGGATGACGATTCAGGAGAATTCGGTGACGATCTCGGCGCCTTCGCCGTTCTTGCGCCCCCCGCCGGAGTGCTTATAGCCAGAAGGTAGCGCGCTGCCTCACGCCTGCGTCGCCGACCGCGAAGCCTCGATCCGGCCGAGGGCCACCAGGAACGACGCGACGCCGCTGCTGCGTAGCGGGATAAAGCGCTTTTCCGACTGTCGGCAGAGGCGCTTCACCATCAGCGCCGCGTCGTGGCTGACGCAATTCACCGGAAACATCACGACGTCGGCGCGGCTGACGAGGCCGGCGAGGCGACCGCCACGGTCCTCGATGCCGCCATCGTGATGCAACACGGTCGCGCCGCAACGCTCCGCCGTGGCGCGCAGTGCCGCGACCTGATTGGCCCGGCCGCCGACGTAGAGGACCGACGTTCCGGAGAGGCTGACGGTCTCCGGCGCATCGGAGTCGGAGTGGACGGCGTCGGCCTCGAGCGCCTCCAGCTCCTCGTGCAGACACCGCTCCTTTTGCTCCGCCGCCGTGCGAAGCTCGCGTTCGCGCGTGAGCTCGGCGCGGAGCTTGTCGATACGGCCCTCGAGCGCAGCGCGCCGCTTGCGTTCGCCGTGGAGCTGGCGTGCGAGCTCGGGAATCAGGTTCGCCGGCACCGTCGAGGCCGCGGCTTCCGGACCTGGCTCCTCGCGCGGCGCCGAGACGCGCTCGGCCAGCAGCTCTCGCAGCCCGCAGATCGTCGCGTCGCGCGCCAGGATGGCATCGCGGAGCTGCGTCTGCTGCCGCCCGACCTTCGCCTGCAGCTCGGCGTTTTCCGTCTCCAACTGGCAGAGGCGGCGGATGTCCGCCCGGTTCGCCGCGCCGACGAGGTGCGAGAGCATATGCACCTCGCCGAAGATCGTGCGGACGAGCTCCTTGGTCGTCGCCGGATGGGTCAGCGCCGCCCAATAGGCGCCGGGTATCTCGCCCTTCTGTCGCGCCTCGCGCCACAGGGCGCGCACCTCCTCCTCCGTCTTGGCCTTGTCGAACTGATGGATCGCCAGGCGGTGGCGCTGATCGAGGGCCTTGTTCAGCAGCTTGGCGGCGCCGTCGTGGCGGCTGCCGAGACCGACGCCGTGGCCGTGCAGCTCGTGATTGGATCTGGCCTCGACACCGCCCCCGGCCTTCGCGACGACGTGCCGAAGCTCGGCCGTCGAGAGGCACGTCCCGATGATCGAGCAATGCAGCGCCGGCTCCATCTCCCAGATCTTGCGGCGGCGCCGGGCAGGCTGCTCGTCGTCGGACTGAACGAGACGCGCGAGAGTCGCGGAGGACATCACCTTTGCCGCGCCGGCGGCAGGCGCCGGAGGGCGGAACTCGAAACCGCGATGCGCAACGACGTAGCCGGGTGTTCCGGACATGCTCGACCGCTCCGTCATATTCGACTGTATATAACGATGCTGTCAGAGAAACGTGCTGGCGGCAAGCGCGATGTCGGAGATTGAGCGGCGACACCGCCGCGATTTGTATTCGGAATTTGACTGGCCGCGGTAGCTCGGTCTCAATGCCGATGGCGGAAACTCAGGCGAGACAGGATAGGTTCAATGGCGAGACTCACCTTGCGAGTCGATCTCGGCCCCGACCGCTCGATCGGTCCCGGCAAGATCCGGCTGCTGGAGGCGATCCGCGATTCCGGCTCGATCAGCGAGGCCGGGCGCACCCTCGGCATGTCCTATCGCCGGGCCTGGCTGCTGGTCGCGGACATGAATGACTGCTTCCGCGAGCCCGTCATCAGCACGCAGCTTGGCGGCGCCAAGGGCGGCGGTGCCGCCCTGACGCCATTCGGCAGCGAGCTCGTCGACGAATATCGCGCGATCGAGGCAGAAGCCCACGCCGCCGCCGCCGTCCGGCTGGAGCGGCTGCAGGGCGCCTGCCGGAAGGCGGTCAAGCGAGGTCTCGTTCGAACGAGCCGGCGGCAGGGCAGCGCGCCTTAGCGCCTGGCTTATTGTAGGACGATGAAGCCCTGCTTCTCGAAGGCCGGCTTCACAGCTGCCGATTTCAAGAAGGCGAGATAGTCCTCGGCGCCCGGGTTCTTCGACCCGGCGGTGACGGCGATCGGATAGATGATCGGCGGATGCGTATCGGTGGGAAAGGCGGCAACGATCCGGACACCCTTGTCGGCCGTCGCATCGGTCTGGTAGACGATTCCCAACGGCGCCTCGTTGCGTTCGACGAGAAGAAGCGCGCCGCGGACGTTCTCGGCCGACGCGACCTTGGCCGACACCGAGGCCCAGACGC
>JAQGID010000327.1 GCA_028291405.1 Rhodospirillales bacterium
CAGCGGGGCAGGACGGGGTTGGCGAAGTTCCGCCGAGTCTCGACGATGTAGCGGGGCGATCGGCCCTTCGCTTTCATATACCGGTCCATGAACAGGTCGACGACGTTTTCGATCGTGTCTGCGGGCCGCTCGGGCGCCCCGGCCTTCTTCCGCTCGCGGGGGTCCTCACCCTTCGCGGCGAGCTGCTGGAGGGCGCGGGCTTGATCGCGCGCCTGAGCTAGGTCGAATTTCTCGACGCTGCCGATCGTGTCGCGGACGAGCTTGCCGCGATGCCGGTAGAAGACGGCCCAGCTCTTGCTCCCGGCAGAGGAGCCGGCCGGGCCGGAAACGCGCAGCGCGAGCCCGGGGACGATCGTGTCGAAGTAGTCAACCCGCGCGCCGGCGGGCTCCTGCCTCTTCTCGACAAATACGGCGGTGAGTTTCTTCCGCGGCATGTCTGGTGCTCCTGCGGGTAACGCCCGGGTAACACATACCCGTGGTTATCGCTCGTTACCCGCAGTTAATAACGTGCCGTAACATCTCGCAGAGTGTCAATGAAAATCTAGCGATGTACTGAGACGGAACACCAGACGTGATAAGGCTCGTTATGGCAGATTTCACGACTACGAATCTGGGGGTTGGGAGTTCGAGTCTCTCCGGGCGCGCCATTCCTTCCAATGATTTGAGGCTTGCCAAGCGCCTTGGTCCTGCGTCACTGGACGCGGCGGCTCGACCGCAGAGGGGGCCCAAGCCGGGATCGATGCGCGGCGAATTCCGGGGTGTTCCCACGCACTATCCACGCCGTTTGATGACCTCTCTGAGCCGCAGCCTGACAGGCGCCAGCGCAGGTTTGAGGGACCGACATATCCGCGGTATCGGAAGGTGCGGACCGCCCCGCCGCATCAGATCGATCCCGAGCGCCCATTTGAGGACATAGAGCGCATAGAGGGCGAGGGCGGCCAAGCCGCACCACATGGCCAATTCCAGACCAGCTCGCGCGAGTGCCATCAACTACCGTGCAGCAGGTGCCAGCTGATGCCGTAAGCAATGAGCGCGCTCAGCAGAAATCCGCAAATGGCGTGGACCGCAATCGACAGCGGCGTGTGTCGTTTTTCTTGCTCGTGCATCGCTATTCACGTCCTTTACGGAACGTTACACGACGCTTCTGACGCTCTACCTTTACAATTGATGGCAACGCGCAGCAAAAAGCCCCGCCCCGGTATGGGCGGCCGGCAACCACTTCATGGTGGCCTATCTCAAGGGGCTGCGCGACTATCGCCTCGCCTTCGGGCCGGAGCGGAAGGACCAGGAGGCGATCCTGGCGCTGCTCAAGAAGGCGAACATCGTCATCCTGCCGGAGACGCCCTCGCTCGGCATCCCCGAGGACGGCGCGCCGTCCTTCGAACATGTCGAGGCCTATCTCGATTGGCTGGTCGCGACCGGCACCTTGCGGGGCGAGCGGCCCGATCCGAAGAGCCTGTGGGACGACCGCTTCCGCCAGGCCGCGCTGACGGAAATGAAGGACGCGCCATGAAGATCGCCGACGTCACCGTCACGCTGTTCGCCTGGGACGATCTGCCGACGCTCAGCTACGGCCCGACCGTCAAGCTCGCCGGCGGCTCGGTGAACCTCGGCCTTCTCTCGATCGTCACCGACGACGGCATCGTCGGGAACGCCTTCATCGGCGCCCATCGTCCGGCCGATCTCGACGCGCGGCTGCTGATCCAGCACCTCAAGCCGATCCTGAGCGGTCAGGATCCGCTCGACCGCGAGCTGCTGATCAAGCGCTGCTGGGGCCTCTCGCGCCGCGCGCCGATCCAGGCGATCGGCGCCGTCGACGTCGCGCTCTGGGACCTCGCCGGCAAGGCGGCGGGGATGCCGATCCACCAGCTGCTGGGCACCTACCGCCACAGCATCCCGGCCTATGCGAGCTCGCCGGCGCTGGCGTCGGCGGCCGAATACTGCGAGCAGGCGCTGCACTACAAATCGCTCGGCTTCCGCGCCTACAAGATCCACGCGCCGTCGCCGTGGCGCGACGACATCGCGGTCTGCACCGCAATGCGCAAGGCGGTCGGCGACGCTTACCCGCTGATGCTCGACGCCGGCTGGAGCTACGACTATCCGCTGGCGATGAAAGTCGGGCGCGCCATCGAGGCGCTCGACTATCAGTGGTTCGAGGATCCGCTCACCGAGTGGAACATCCACAGCTACGTCAAGTTGCGCCAGAAGCTCGACATCCCGCTGATGGCGACCGAGCTGCCGTTCGGCGGGCTCGACCAATACGCGCCCTGGCTCATGGCCCGACCGCCCGATTAACTGCGCGGCGACGTCGCCTTCAAGGGCGGCATCACGACCTGCATCAAGGCGGCGCATCTCGCCGAGGCTTCGCGATTAATTTCGAGATCCACCACGGCGGCAACTCGCTGAACAACGTCGCCAATCTGCACATGGCGATGGCGATCAGGAACTGCGAATACCTCGAGGTCCTGCTGCCGCACGAGGCCAACAAATACGGGCTCGTCCAGGACCTCGAGGTCGACCGCGACGGCCTCGCCCACGCGCCGACGGGTGTCGGCCTCGGGGTCGAGATCGACGTCGAGCTGATCAAGCGAAAGACGCAGGCGGTGGTGAGCTGACGCCCAGTCCTCGTTCGCGAGGATGACGATGGATGGGAACGGTAAGGAAACGACGGGCTAATACCAAGACTCTTTGATCACGACCGATGCGCCCAGTCTCTCAGTCCGATTGATGTGATTCTCCACGGTTGATTGATCAGCTTGTTCCAGGCGAAGCAGCAATGGTCGATGATGTCCTTGTAGG
>JAQGID010000356.1 GCA_028291405.1 Rhodospirillales bacterium
GCAAACAGCAGCGTCGGCGGAAACCGACGCTGCTGGCTGTTATCGCGCCGCGTGGACGTTATGCCAACGGTCGCGCGCGATCGCACAACGAGTGACCGCTTTCGGGACCGACATTCGGCTGGCTGAGGCCAGGATGGGGTCGAGAGTAGCCATTGGCGGGACGCGCCTGATCGGGTTTGACCGTGGCCCTCTGCTCGAGCGGGATCACCCTCGGCTTGCCCCGAGAAGCGCACCATATGGCTCGAAGCAACGCTTGCTCCGGAGGGCATCGTAGCCATGATCGAAATCGCCGCCAATCGGCTCATGTCCCGCCGCCGCGTACTTATCGTAACCACATCGGTCGCCTGCGCAGGGCTAGCGACACCGCGCGTCGCGCTCGCCGCCCTGGCGCCGATGCCGCGGCAAACTGGTGGTCCGTTCTATCCCACAACCCTGCCGCTCGACTCTGACAATGACCTCGTCCTTATCCGCGGTCATGAAGGGCAGGCGAGCGGAAGAGTGACGCATGTCATTGGCCGCGTGCTCGATGTGGAGGGAGGGGCGGTGCTGGAAGCTCGCGTCGAGATTTGGCAGTGTGATAGCCATGGGCGCTACCACTATGTGAATGACCGCGCCTCACCACCGCTCGATCCCGACTTCCAGGGCTACGGAAGAACCACGTCAGCGGCCGACGGCAGCTATCGGTTTCGCACCATCCGGCCGGTACCCTATCCCGGCCGTACGCCGCACATCCATTTCGCGATCACGACAACCCGCCGGACGCGCCTGATCACGCAGATGTACGTGGCCGGAGAGCCTCTCAACGAGCGCGATGCAGTGCTCGCACAGATTCGCGACCCGGCGGCGCGCGCACGCGTCATCGTCCCGCTCGATCCGGCGCCACAGCTCGAGGCCGGTGCCCTGGCTGGCACTTTCGACATCGTACTCGGCCCGTAGTCTCCACCCCCGGGGGTGAGAGCGTTTGTAAAAGGCTCAGGTTAGTCAGACACGGATCGTCCGTCCGATGTGCTCGGCGCCTCCGCGGCCCTGTCAAACTCGGTCAGCAATTACGAGCCAGGCGGTCGAAAATTGACGCTCTTTTTCAGCGCCTCGTCGGCCTCGCTGGCCGTAAGCATTTGAGTGGTTTTGGTGCGGATGACACCGGAGGCAGAAACCGCAAAGGCTAACGCTGCCGCGTCGCTCGCACTCGGCAGGTCGAAGATCGCGATCACATCGTGGTCGCCGAACGCCCAATAGAACCCGTCGCACTTTCCCCCGAGCGCCTCGGCGACCTTATTGGCGGATTGCACTCGACTTGCCGCACCTTCCTTTTGCAGTCCTTTCAGTCCATCTGCGGTGTACGAGGCTTGAACCAAGTATTTGGGCATGTCAGCACCTCCCAACGTTACAATCTTCTCACTTTCCAAGATTGCTTAAGATATTCGTGATCTCTCGTCTAAGCGCCAGACGAGTCATTTTAGCGGAATTACAGTCTGTGGCACAGTCGAAAACGCCAAAATGGGATAAGCAAAGCGGCACGATATAGAAGGCGCGAGGCCGCGTGCCATCGCGTAGGTAGCATTGCCAGGGGCCGTTCACTCCTGCAACATGCCACCGAGATCATCCTGATGGGCCATGGGCACCTTTCCCGACGACAAAGACGCAAGTGTCCGATCTGCGGCCTTCAATCACCTTCGTCGGCTCGCCCTGTTGCATGGAGGGGCATTGCCCTGGGCGGCAATCGACAAAGGTTTCTTCGATGAGGCATCTCTGCTGAAGCAGCCGATTACCTAATTGACGTCGATGAGGGATTGAAGCGTCCCGAGGCGACATACCTCATGAGAGAGATGAGCGCCTCCCAGCGACAGCGGACGGAGATAACCCGTGGACGATCAATGGCAGTATCAGATACGGATCGATCTCGGCGATCTTGCCGAAGCGGCGCGCCGCGATTCTCATAGTGCGGCCGTCAAACCACTCGCGGACGTCCTTTCCGTTCATCACGCGACGATTAAATGTCAGTTCGATGCCTTCTCTGGTTACGTCGCCGAGGCCGAACTAAACGGCACCGACAGCTATCCGCTGTACGAGTGGACAAATGCGACAATCGCGGATCCGGAGAAACGGCTGAAGTACCTCAGATCGTTTACCGTCTATGTCGAGGGCAACCAAGTTTACAGTAAGGAGACCGCGGACATACTCGAAGCGGCCTTGCTTCCCTTGGTCGGCCAACTGATCGTACGGCTGTCGAAGTACGATTCGAATCCCGCCAACAACCCGCAGCCACCCGCAGGCCTTCGCAAATAGGAATGAGGCCTCCGTTGAGTTAGGTTTCGGACTCACAAAGCTGGCGGAACATCACCAGCGCATCGACATATCCAAGCTTGGGGTGATGGAAGGCTTTCGGCAGATGGCCGACGATCTCAAACCCGAAGGATTCCCACAGCACCACGGCACGTGTGTTGGTGCTGACGACGAAGTTGAACTGCATACCGCGATAGCCGCGCTGCTGTGCGTGATTTAAAGAGTGCTGACACATGGCGTGGGCAACACCGCGCCCTGTTGCAGCAGCGTTCGTCATGTAGCCGCAGTTGCAAATGTGCTTGCCGCCACCGGCCTGATTGGCACGAATGTAATAGGTGCCGATGATCTCGCCGTCTTCCTCAGCGACAAAGGTTTCTCGGTCATCCCCTAGCCAATACGCGAGAGCGTCAGCTTGGGTCATGTCCCGATCTAGTGCGTATGTCTCGCCAGCACGGATGGTAGGGCCGATAACGCGCCAAATCGACGGAGCATCATTCATTTGAGCAGGGCGAATGCGCATGCTGGCCAGTATCCTACGCGAGCGCAATGTCTCCAAAGGGCCGCCCGTGGTCATATGGTTTCCAGGCTCCGGGTTCATAACCAATAGGTCCGGCCGAAGTATGCCTGCAAGCGGTGCGACTGGGATCACCCAGGCCCCGGCACCGGCATTGCCGATCCCGCGCGGTCGGCCGAGTGTCGCGCTGCTGGCCCATGTGCTGGTCGCCAAGTACTGCGATCACCTGCCGCTTTATCGCCAGAGCGAGATCTACGCGCGGGACGGCCTCGATCTCGACCGCTCGACTATGGAGTAGCAGCAATGATATGACCCTTTGGGGTTGTTTGTTGAAACGTCAACCCCAACATGCATTATAGCAACGGCGCCTAAACCACGGCTGACGCAGCTGAGACAGAGGGTAGCGCTCCCCCGACAGACCATCCGGAGGAAGCTGTGTCGGACCAATCAAGATGCCATCCGACCATTTATGAGGATCTAGTTCAAGGCGAGCGCGAGCTGCACCAGATGTTCCACGATTCGCCCTCCCGGATCGCTCCTGCCAAGACGATTCTGATCACCCCGGAGCGACCCAGCCAATGGCTTTATGCGCTGCGCCAGGGCTGGGCATGCCGCATCCGCGAGTGGCCGAATGGCCGGCGTGTCATTCCCGAGATCTACGTGCCGGGCGATCTCATCGGCTTCGAATCGGCCTTGCGGACGCGGCCCGCGGACGAAGTCGTCGCTATCCAGCCGGTGAGCCTGCAGGAAATTGGCGCCGACGTCGTTTTCGGACTGCTGGCCCGCCGCACCACCGCAACGTATTTCGCCTGGCTGATCAGCGAGGCCCAGCGGCGGGCGGAAGCTCGCGCCAATCGCTTGGCGCGGTTCGATGCCCAGGAAAGGCTTGCGGTCATGCTGGTTGATCTGCACGAGCGGCTGCGCCGGCGCGAGCTGGTCACCGCTACCAGCTTCAACTTGCCACTTACGCAGCAGCAGATCGCTGATCACCTTGGCCTCACGATCGTCCACGTCAACCGGTCGTTGCGCTTCCTCCGCGAGGAGAAGATCGCGATCGTCGACCGGCCCATCGTGATGATTCGCGACATGGCGCGGCTGCGACAATTGGCGGGTCGACATGATGACGGCGGCGCTGAGCTGACAACACATTCCCTATCGCGCGAAACCCCATCGATAGATGAGCGCGAGTAGCGTAGAGCTTCCATTTCGACTACAAGATCCCGGTTGCGCACATCCTATACCCAGCTTGGCTGAGATCTAATCGCGGGGCTGACTACTCGGCACCTGCGATTTAGCGATGCACTGGAGGCATTCTGGCGAGCTGCGAGATGGCGATCAGCGCCGCGACGCCAGCGCCCGAATATTGAGTGCCACCCCCCACCACCCCCTGCAGCGATTTCGAGTGGGTCCCATGCTCCCACCACCGCTTCGTGCTCTGCCGCGTCGTGAATTGCTCCACAAGAAATCCGGGACCGGCGAAAATTTTCACCAAAAAAAGGGGAGCGTCTCCGAATAAGCGCTTAGATCAACGTTCCCTCGAACCACCGGCGCGACGACTGCAGCTCGCCGGCAGCGGCGGACAGCTCCAGTACCAGCGCGACTGCACACGCCCCGCGCGCACGAGAATCGATCATGGAGTTTTCAGCTTCGCTGCCAGATGATCATGAACGGGGGTAAGCCACAGGAATCTGAGGCATTTTTTACCTTACTAACAGACACTGTGGAAAAGCCTGTGGACAGAGCCGGCCCAGAGACCAATTACGTCAACTGTCATAGAAATGAAGGGACAATTGATGCTTTTTTGTGCGGGCATCTTAAGCAATTGATCTTACAAACATTTGACGCATGGCAGTTTCAGGGAGAAGCGGCCAAGCGCTAGCTGCGTCATCAATATGAGTTAGTAAGATCGCGAAAAGGGAAAACGCCTCCAGAAATATTCGCGCTGCGTACGGATGGCCACTAAGCCTTAATGCGACCCTTGGGGCGGGCCAAGCCGGCACAGCTCGATGCCTCACGATAGCTTCCGCCCGCACCCGGCGTGCGGGCGACGTACGGAGTGAAGGGAGCGGATCCGATCCGGCGAGGCCGGACACCCTACGCTCACCTGTTACGCGCCCATGAAGGCAAGTAGCGCGATTATTCCCTATGCGGAATTAGGAACTCCCACCGAACGTATGTTAACCAGAACTACCGGAGTTTAAGAAAATGGCAGCGTCTGCCGGGGAGCAAGTCCTCCGATACCGCCGTTTAGCGGAATTGCTGCATCAGCAGCACGTTCGGCGAGTGGTCCTAGATGAGCCGCTCGAATGGGAGCGACGAGCCAATGACATTCGAGAGCGAGAGCGTCGCGCTGAAGCGGAGAAAAGGTAACGCCAGGGTCGCCTGATCGGGCGGAGTATGGCACCGGCGATCTGCTGATGATCCGCGCATCGGACCGCATTCTGCGATAGTTGATCACTCCGTCCGGAGCAGTACCCGCGCTACAACGCGCATCAACCTGGTCGCTGCTATGCGCAACTCTTCCCTCTCCTGCGAAGCTCCCTGACCCACGACGCTCGAAGAGCGATATTGAATTCTCTGGTCGCCGCATGCGCTTGAGTGAACAGCGCGGGATCACTGGGCGCGCTCTCGGCATTTCGGCAGGTGTCCACAAGTTGCTCCTTGGCCATCTATTCATGTGCGGCGCAGGGCTTCGTCACCCCTGCCTGGGTCGTTTAATACCCAACAAGAGGCAGAGAGCAAGGTTCAACTTTTGGTCATAAGGATGAATCCTTTAGCCTACGTTGGTAACATAATATGGATCATACGATGTTTGGTTGTTTAATCTTTTTGTAACACAAGTATGACGATAATAAACTTGCCGGGGATAGAGTCGATGAGCAGCAGAGAATTTTACGCAGAGCGAGCAATTCGAATCCGCCGCACGCTGGAGCACCTGGATGATCCCATAGCATGCATCATGCTTAGGGCACTCGCCGACGCGCTGGACGAGGCGGCGGCGGAGTATCTGCGCTGTGCCGTGCAAAAGCGTCCGCCTGGCCGCGCGTCCTAACGTTAGCGACACCGTCGACCGAGGGCGCCGTGGTCGACGCGCGCAAGGAGCTGCGCCCCCTGGTGTTCGGCGGCGGTCTCACCTTCCAGGCGCCGTACGCAACGAAGTTCTAAGCTGCCGGTCGTATCGTAACGGATCGTAACCTACTCGGTGCTAGACCGTCGCCTTCGGATGATACCAAGGACCGAAGGCATGCCGGGCTATCGGATCTACTGCATGGACGAGGACAAGCACATTCTCGGGGCGCGCGACGAGGAATGTCCCGACGATCAGGCCGCATGCTCTCGCGGCACTGCTTTATTGCTGGTGGGGAAATTCGTCGCTGCCTGCCAAGTGGTCGAGGTGTGGTGTCTCGCTCGCCACGTCGCGACGATCACCAGAGATCGGATCGAAATGATTTGAGCCGAGCGCGCCCGGCCCAATCCGCCCGAGCCGATGCGCGTCTACCTGATCGGCGCGGCCACAACGCCAGCAACGACGGCGGAGTTGATTGTGCGGCTCGCTCACGCCGGCGCGTGACTTCGATCGCGTTTCTCTTCAGAGATGAAGAAGAAGAAATAGAGACGCTCGGGGGCGCAGATGGTCACAATCCTTGGGAGGCGCGCGCCGGAACCACCACTTTTGTTTTTTTCACCGCCAACCGCGAAAGACCTCATCCCAGATAGACAGTTGCTGGTCGCGCGGCTGATGCGGCATGTTCGTCACTCTAATGACCGTGAAGACCTCGATCATGAGGACCACTACCAGCACCGCCAGGGCTGAAAGAGCCACGGTCTTTTCATGATCATTGCTAGGCATCATCCCGGACCATCCATTTGGACGGTCAACCCCATACCGGCTGACCCTATCGCGCGAATATCAAAAAAACCCCCGCGCAAGGCGGGGCCAAGCTTTAGACTCAATGCCTCAGTGAATTAACAAGGTCTCGGCGGGGCGTTCGTTCCCGAATATTTCGGCAGCGAGAGATCCCGCTTGGCGATCGAGGCGGCGAAGCTACGGCTTCTCGAAAAGCTTCCTGGCCAGATCCCGGACGGAGCCCAGCTCCTTTTGCACGATCGCGACGACCCTGCGCGCGGCCTCGGCCCGGCTGTGTTCGGGATGGAGGTCGCACCAAAGATCAATTGCCGCCCGGTAACAGTCCGGCGCTTCGAGCTTAG
>JAQGID010000376.1 GCA_028291405.1 Rhodospirillales bacterium
GCCTGCGACCAGGCGCGTGGGTGGGTAATGCGCTTAGCGCGGACCGTCATCAGATTGCGGTCCTCGTGGAAGATCGAGGGCACGCCGTCGCCGGTCGTCTGCTCCGGCTCGGCCGGCATCCAGTAGACCCCGTCCTCGGTGAAGAGGTCGACGAAATCGAGCCAGCGCTTCTCGTCGAGGATCTCGGACTGGCGGTAGAGGAACTGCTCGACGTCCCGCAGCGTCTCGTTGGCGATCTTCGGGAGACTCGTCGTCGTGCCGCTCATCGTCCACCTCCCATCCACTCGGCCCAGGCGCGGAACTGGTTGCGCATCGGCGCCTCGCTGGTGCCCTGACGCGAGGTGACGACGCCGCCGACCTCGTCGTCCTGGCCGGCGTTGCGGTGGAAGCTGACCCAGTCGCCGCCGTCGGACGCCAGGCCCTGGTGGCAGCGCCAGAAATTCTCGAGATCGTCGGCGTTGATCATCGTCGAGGGAGAGTTGACCAAATTGTAATAGCCGAGCGCCCGCCGGTAGATCGCCTCGGGCGCGCCCTTCAGGCGGAAATGCCAGATCTCGGTGAGCGTTTTGTCGACCCCGAGCGGGCGCACGGCACGGAGCTGCTGCAGCGGCGACTGAACCGAGAGGCCGGGGTAGAGGAGGACGTGGTGGATGTTGACCGAGAGGATCTCCTCGGTCCGCTCGGCGCCGTAATGCTGTCGCATCACCGCCTCGTATTCCAGCGTGTCGGGGTCCTGCGGCCGCAGCCCCATGTAGCCCTGCAGCAGCGAATGGCCGTTCGCGAAATTGACGGTCTGCACCATGTCCCATTTGTCGAGCGGGACCGTCACGAAGGCCGAGATGTAGTGGTAGTCGAGCGGCGCCTTGCCGTCGTGCTTCTCGATCTCCTTCTCGACCTCGACGGCGGCGCGGCCGCTCGATTCATGGACGATCGAGGGGTGCAGCGCATCGAGCTGGTTCTCGAGGAAGATCTTCCAGTTGGAGTGCTGGACGACGCGGAAGCAGATCGGCACAACCTCGACCTCGCCTTCGGGCGCGCGGTCGCACATGTCGTCGAAGGCGACCTTGGCGCCGCCGAGGAATTCCTCGAGCGACGGACCCTCCGCCGCGAGGCTGCAGAAGACGAAGCCGCGATACGAGGCGACGCGCGCCGCCGGCTTGACGTTGACGTCGGGGTTGTCGGGCGACATCCGCGTCCCGTCGTAGCCGTGCGGCAGCGGATAGCGGTCGAGCGTGCCGTCGAGCTGGAAGCGCCAGGAGTGATAGGAGCAGGTGAAGGCCTTGCCGACATTGCCCTTGCGGTTGCCGCAGAGCATCGCGCCGCGATGCGGGCAGCGATTGTGCAGCACGTGCACCTCGCCGTCGTCGCCGCGCACCATGATCATCGGCTGCGTCCCGACGAGCACCGTGGCGTAGTCGCCGGGCTGTTTCACCTGGCTCTCGTGGCCGCAATAGATCCACTGCTTGTGGAAGATCTCCGCGATCTCGCGATCGAAGATCTCGGCGTCGCTATAGACGGTGCGATGGACACGATCCGGCTCGACCAGTCGGGCGAGATCGCTTGAGCCGTTGCCTCGCATATGAACCCTCCACAAGCAGAAGCTGGGATGAGAACGGATCGTCGGCGGCCAAATACGTGCATTTGCACTTTTCTCATGCTATCCTTCGCCGCGCTTCGACGTCAAGAGGATGGAACGCGATGGCTGCGCGGGAGCGGAACGTGAAGATGCCGCGGCGGCAGGCGGGCGCGCTGCCGGAATTCCAGCTCGACGCGCATGTCTTCTATCTCTTCACGCAAATCTTCGGCCGGCGGAACCGCGACCTCGCGGAACAGCTGAAGCCGTTCCGCATCACCGTCCCGAAGTGGCGCGTCCTCGCCGTGCTGTCCGAGCGGCCGGGCATCACGATGAACCGGCTTGCCGAGCTGACGACGGTCGACCGCACGACGCTGACGCGGACCCTCGACCGGATGGCGCGCGACGGTCTCGTCGAGCGGCGCGTCGCCGTGCGCGATCGGCGCAGCGTCCTGCTTCACCTGACGGAGCGTGGGCAAGAGGCGTTCCGCATCGTGCTGCCGCGCGTCGTCGAGCAAAACGAGCGCGCCGTCGTTGGGCTGAGCGAAGGCGAGCTGGCGGCTTTCCGCGCGACGCTGCACCGTATGGTGCGAAACCTCGATCCGCTCTACGATTCACGCAATCCGGCCGAGGATGCCGACGAGCCGGGTCGCGTCATCACCACGCGGTAAGATCAAGCAGCATCATTCGGTCGGGCGTTGCGGCGTCAGCGTGGCGTTGCGGAGCACCGGCTCGCTCTGTTTCCGCCGATCTTCAGCGCGCGCCAGACGACTCAGCAATCGGCTGCCGATGCTTTCGTGCCAATTGAACGTGTTCTGCAGCACGACGACGGCTGTCCGATGTTCGACGTCGAGCCCGAGATAACTCGTATAGCCGGCAACGACGCCGATCTGATGAGCGATTCGCTCGCCGTTGAATTCGTCGACGCTCCAGGCGATCGCGGACGATTCTTTCGGGCGCGCGACGCGCACGCGCAGAGTATCGGTCATCGCGATGCGGCGCGCGTCCTCCCCTCTCAGATAGGAAGCCGCGAAGGTCAGGAGATCGCGTGCCGTCGAATACAGGGCGCTCCCTCCTTGCATGATGTCGGTGAACTGCCAATCGGGCACCGGCTCGCCGCGCGGGATGAATTTCGGCTCGTCGCCGGCGTAGCCGTGCGCACGCGTTGCGTAGCCGGGCAAGATCTCGGGAGCATATCCGGTGTTTTTCAAGCCGAGGGGCTTCGCGACCTCCTGTTGCAGCAGCGCATCGAGCGACAGGCCGGTCTTCTGTTCGAGCGCGTAGCCCAAGATGCCGTAGCCGATATTGGAATATCGATATTCGACCGTCCTCGGAGCGGAGAAGGAGGACAGGTAATCGAGCATATAGGGGCGATCGAGCGAGTCGTAGAAGCTCTCTCCGGTAAAGAGGTAGGCGAAGAATGGCAGCAAAAGCCCGCGTGAGAATGGCTGTCTCGGCAGTCCAGATGTATGCGTGGCCAGCTGGAGGACGGTGATTTTCCTGGCGTCCTCGCTGAGCGCCGCATCCGGCAACAATTCCGCGAGCGTGTCATTCCACGATATGCGCCGTTCTTGAACGAGCATCGCGGTGATGGCGCCCAAGAACCCTTTGCTCAAAGAGCCGACGGCGAAGAGCGTATCGCCGTCCGGTCCCTTGCCATGGTCGCGCTCGGTCACCCCGTAACCGAAAAACCGCGTGGTCCCATCTGGAAGCAGGACGCCGACGATCGCTCCGGGCGTAATGCGCTGATCGATGAGCGGTTGGACGAGCGAGTCCACCTCGACCTTGAGATTGCCGTTTCGTGCATATCGCGAAGCTTCCGCGTCGGAGCGATCGAGCTCCATCGTTCCGAAGTCGGCGCAGGCCGAGAGCAGCAGACATATCCCGCCGCCGAGCAGTGAAATTAAAGAAGCCTTCCGGAGCATGCGAGTCCGTCATGGAAAATCGCTTTTGGACGATCGAGCGCGCTTTCCCACGAAGGGCAAGCCGAGCTTATGAATGCTCGTTATCCGTTTGATCTAGCTCGCAGTCGGCAGTTGTCAATGCGGCGCGAAGCGTCGCGCCAGGGGATCGATGATCAGCTTCTCGCCGGCGACGAAGATGATGACGATCGCGAAGCAGGTCGCGAAGACCATCGCGGTATCGGACATGACCTCGGCGCGCAGCATGAGATAGCCGAGCCCGCTGTCGGCGCCGAAGAGCTCGGCGACGAGCGCGATCTTCCAGCCGACGCCGTAGGCGATGCGGACCGACGACATCAGATAGGGCAGCAGCAGGGGGAGGACGATCTTGATGGCGATCCGCCAGCGCGAGCGCGAGAAGCTCGCGCCCATCTCGAGCAGCTCGCGATCCATGTCCGCGAGGCCCTGCGCCAAAGCGATGGCGCAGAACGGCACCAGGATCAGGATTTCGACGAACAGCACCGAGAGCGTGCCCGGCTGAAACCAGAAGGCGGCGAGCAGCGCCCAGCCGATCGACGGGAAGGAGTTGAGCACCGGCATCACCCGGCGGTGAACCGCGTAGGCGCTGCTGGGGACGTAGCTTCCGAGCGCGGCGAGCGCGCCGCCGATGACGATGGCGAGCACGACGGCCAGCAGGATGCGGGCGAGGCTGGTCAGCGTGTCGCCGAGAAAGGCGGGATCGACGAAGAGGAGGACGAGCGCGCGCAGTGTCGCGAGCGGGCTCGGCAGGACATAGCTCGGCAAGCTGCGCGCCGTGAACCACCAGGCGCCGATGAAGGCGAGCACGAGCCCGTCGGCGACGGCGTGCGAGGCGAGGCGGCTGGGCGCGGCGTCAGGCGAATTCATAATGCGCTGCCAGGAAGGCCTGCACCGGCTCGAAGACGTAGCGGTCGATCGCATAGACCGATGCAATCATCAGTGTGATGATGACGAGGACGAGGGGCGTGTCGTAATCCTGCCGTGCTAGGTTGAAGAGGTGGCCGAAACCGGCGTCGCCGCCGAACAGCTCGGCAGTCAGCGCCGCCTTCCAGGCGACGCCGAAGCAGATTCGCAGCGTCGAGAAGACGAAGGGCGTCAACGCCGGCAGGACGATGAGGCGGAAGCGGATCCAGCCGCTGCGCCCGAAACTATGCGCCATTTCGACGATGTCGGGATCGATGCTATCGAGACCGAGCCGCGTGTTGATGATCGCGAAGGGGATCAGCACCATCGCGATCGCGAAGACGACGGTGAAGTCGTTGAGGCCGAACCACAGGATCGCCAGCAGCACCCAGCCAGTACCGGCGAAGGAGTTGAGGAAGGGGCAGATCCTGCCGTGCACCGCGAGGCGCAGCACCGGCACGTAATGCGCCAGGATGGCGAGGATACCGCCGATCACGATCGAGGCCAGAACGGAGACGAAGATGTGCTCGAACGAGACGCCGATGTGGACCCACATATGCGGGTCGCCGAGGAACTCGATCATACGCTCGGCGACGAGCCAGGGCGACGGCAGGAGATAGCTCGGCGCCGTCAGCCCGGCGACCGACCAGACCGCGAGGAATGCCAGCGTCACGCCGTGGGCGACGCGGCGCCGGCGACGCTCCAGGGAAACCGCCGCAGTGATCATCGCGGTCCGGCCGGCCGCGCTATTGCCGCTGCGCGTCCTTCCAGACGACGGACGAGACCTCGGGATAGGACTTGATGACGCCGAGCTCCTTCGACAGCTCCCATAGCTTGCCGATCACCTGCTCGTCGCTTGCCGTCAGCACCATCGGCGCCTCGAAATAATCCTTGATCCAGCTCTGGAAGAACTCGGCGTCGATCTTGGTCTCCTTGCTCATCGCTTCGGAGACCTCGGGGACGTGCGTGCGCGTGTAATCTGACGAGGCCTTCACGACGCGCATGAATTCCTTATAGGCCTCGGGGCGCGCCGCCAGCTTCTCGGGATAGCCGACGAGCACGGCGGAGATGGCGGGGCCGCCGACCGTCTTATTGACGTCGGCATTGAGGCGGATCAGCAGGCGGAAGTCCTTCGAGTTTTCGGCCAGATAAGCCTGGCTATGCGACAGCGTCGCGGCGTCGACCCGGCCGGTGATGAGCGCGCCGGGCAGCGCCGAGGCCGGCATCTCGACCCATTTCATGTCGCCGCCGTCATAGGAGACGTTCATGCCGTGCTGCTTCCAAAGCGCGAGCCGCATCAGCGTCGTGCCAGTCGAGGGCAGCGAGTAATTGCCGATCGTCTTGCCCTTGAGATCCTCGATCGACTTGATCGGGCTGTCGGCCTTGACGTAGACGTCGCTGCCCTTACTGCCGCCGGGATGGTTGCGCAGCGCCGCCGCCATGATGGTGAGGTCGAGGCCGCGCGCCTTTGCCGCCGGAACGCCGATTGCCGCGGTCATCACGACGTCGTAGCTCTTGGCGCCGGTCACCTGCAGCAGCGCCGGGATGTCGAGCGCTTTGGTCTCGACATCGACCGTCTCGGAGGTGACCTTGCCGGTCTTCAGCGGCCACATGACGGCGTCGTAGGCGGGGTCGAGCAGATAGGCGAAGGTGACCTTCTCCTTGGCGCTCGCCGGGGCCGCCAGCAGTGCGAGAAATCCGACGGCGAGGATGCGCTTGCCCA
>JAQGID010000404.1 GCA_028291405.1 Rhodospirillales bacterium
GACGCTTGGTCGCGCCGATCAGCACGGTCAGCGGACCGATCGCCTTGCCGACGGTCTTGTTGTCGGCGGTGTAGACGAGTTGCGCCGCCGAGCGACCCTCGAGGACGACGAGGCGGGCGCCCTGGAAAACGAGGCCCCAAGGCTTGAGGTCGGGAACGCGCAGATTCTGTTGCGACGTACGCTGCGAGATCTTCTGGATGACCTCACCGCCGTTGTCGTTCGCCGGAATATCGGCGAAGGAATTCTCGCCGGTCGAGGCCGAGACGAACAGCTTGTGGAACTCGGCGATGTTGTCGAGCCAACCGTTCGTCGCCGCGTTCTGGATCGCGGCCACCTGCTGCTCGCTGCTGCTCTTGCTCGAGCCCAGCCCGAAATATCCGAGTCCGCCGCCAAGCATGACCCCGAAGAGCGAGGCGGCGACCGGCACGGCGATCCACCAGCGGCGATACGTCGCGAGGCCGCGGGCGGCCTGGCGCACTCGGAACGGCAGGATTTGCGCAGGGCGGCCGGCCTCGGCGCCGTCCGCCGCGGCGGTGTCGGCAGCGTGAACCGCCGCGATGAGACGCTCCGGCACTTCCTCGCGCAGCAGCTCGTCGAAGGCGGCGCGCACCAGCGCGGTGCTCTCGCCGAGCCGCGTCAGCCGCTCGCGGGTGGCCGCATCCCGCTCGATGCTCGCCTCGACGTCCGCCCGCTGCTTGTCGTCAAGCTCGCCGTCGAGATAGGCGACGAGCAGTTCATCGTTAAGCTTCTGCATCGTCAGTACTCCTCCGAAGACCACCGCCGGCTTCGAGTTGTCCCTGTAGCGCGGCTCGCGCTCTTGCGAGGCGGCTCATGATCGTCCCCACCGGCACCTTGGCGACTTCGGCCGCCTCCTTGTAGCTAAGTCCTTCCACCGTCACGAGCATGAGGACCGTCCGCTGCTCCACCGGCAGCCGACTGACCGCCCGCCTGACCTCTGCAAGGGCGAGCCTGGCATCGGCACGCCGTACCGATTCGTCGGAACCCAGCAGATCGCCGTCAATCTCCGCATCCTCCTTCCGGACGTTCCGTGCCCGCAATTGATCGATCCAGATCGTTTGCACGATACGAAACAACCAGCTGTCGAACCGCGTACCCTCCTGGAACTGATCCTGCCGGGAGAGCGCACGCTCGCATGCAGCCTGAACCAAATCGTCCGCCTCATGAGCAGACCCCGACAGACCCCGGGCGAAGCGGCGAAGACGCGGCAGGAGGGCAATGAGCTGATCGCCGAACGCGCTGCTCATCGCACTGCCGTCAAGTCCCGGCCGCTCCTCCGGTTTGTTGCGACGCAGTGACAACGGGGGCGTCCGAAACTTATTCCACGAGCATGGCCGAATTTAGGCTTTTCCGTGATTTCGTCGGAAAGTCGGCTGGCGCCCCACCCGGGTGCGAAGCCATTGGATTGTTTGGTTTTTGGCATCGTCGCTAACGCTTTCTTCGATCGTTCGGCACTCTATCACGCGAGGTGCGGAATACCAAAATCGGCGGTATCCGGCGGCGGCGATGCGATGGCGGACGCACTGCCGTCCCGCCGTAGCGGGCGATGCTTCGGCAATCGCCAGTCGCTTCACAAAGCCTCTCGACCTTGGCATTGTGCGTCGCGCGCCGGTACGGCGCATTTGGGGGGAGTTCGCGACAGTGAAGATTGCCATCCCGAAGGAGCGGCGTCAGTACGAGAGCCGTGTCGCCGCTTCGCCGGACACGGTCAAGCGCCTGGTCGGCATGGGTCTCGAGCTGGTCGTCGAGAGCGGCGCCGGTGCCGGCGCCTCCTACCCGGACCGCGCCTACCAGGCGGCGGGGGCGACGATCGCGCCGGACGCCGCGGCCACGCTGCGCGATGCCGACATCGTCCTCAAGGTGCAGCGCCCGATCGTCGGTGACGGGCAGGACGAGCTTGCGGACTTCAAGCGCGGCAGCGTCCTGATCGCGACGCTGCAGGCCCTGCAGCACCCGGACGAGGTCGCCGCCTATGCGGCGGCCGGCATCACCGCCTTCGCGATGGAGCTCATTCCGCGGATCACCCGGGCGCAGTCGATGGACGTGCTGTCGTCGCAGGCGAATCTCGCCGGCTATCGTGCCGTGCTCGACGGCGCGACCGAGTTCGGCCGTGCCTTTCCGATGATGATGACCGCCGCCGGCACGGTGGCGCCGGCGCGCGTCCTCGTGATGGGGGCGGGGGTTGCTGGGCTGCAGGCGATCGCGACGGCGCGGCGCCTCGGTGCCGTTGTCTCGGCGACAGACGTTCGCGCCGCCGCGAAGGAGCAGGTCGAAAGCCTGGGCGCCACCTTCCTGACCGTCGACATCGAGGCGATGAAGGCCGCCGAGACCGCCGGCGGCTATGCCAAGGAGATGGGCGAAGATTTCCAGCGCCGCCAGCGCGAGCATCTCCACGAGGCGCTGAAGAAGATCGACATCGCGATCTGCACGGCCCTCATCCCCGGCCGCAAGGCGCCGATCCTCATCACCCGCGAGATGGTCGACGACATGCGTCCGGGCTCGGTGATCGTCGATCTCGCGGTCGAGCAGGGCGGCAATTGCGAGGGCAGCGAGTTCGCCAAGGTTGTGACGACGGCGAACGGCGTCACGATCGTCGGACATGCCAACGTGCCGTCGCGCATCGCGGTCGACGCTAGCCAGCTCTATGCCAAGAACCTGCTGAACTTCCTGGCGCTGATCGTCGACAAGGACAAGAACCTCAAAATCGATCCCGCCGACGAGATCATCAAGGGCACCCTGCTGACCCGCGACGGCGCCGTCGTCCACCCCGAACTCGCCGCCGCACCGGCGATCATTCCTCCATCACCACCAGCCGGCGAGACCAAGCCGGACCAGCCGGCAGGAGCCTGACATGGCCATGGACACTTCCGCCAGCCTTGCGCAGCGCGCCGGCGAGCTTGCCGGCAACGCGCGCGCCCTCTCCAACAACCTCGACCTCCTCGCCAACCAGATCGGCGCGATGTCGACGCAGGCGGCAGCGGGCGGCGGCGACTTCGTCTTCCATCTGACCGTCTTCGCGCTTGCCTGCTTCGTCGGCTACTACGTCGTCTGGCGGGTGACGCCGGCGCTGCACTCGCCGTTGATGGCGGTGACCAATGCGGTCTCCTCCGTCATCATCGTCGGTGCCCTGATCGCCGCGGGGCCGGTCGAGTTCACCTTCTCGAAGTTCATGGGCTTCCTCGCCGTCGTCCTCGCGTCGGTGAACATCTTCGGGGGTTTCATCGTGACCCAGCGCATGCTGCAGATGTTCAAGAAGAAGGCGAAGTGAGAAAATCATGAGCGCAAATCTCGCCGCCTTTCTCTACCTCATCGCCTCGATCTGCTTCATCATGGCGCTGCGCGGGCTGTCGTCGCCCGTGACCTCGCGTGCCGGCAACATCTACGGCATCGTCGGCATGGTGATCGCCATCGCGACCACCCTGGCGACGCCGCAGGTCGTCAGCTATTGGCTGATCATCTTCGGTCTCGTCATCGGCGGCGCGATCGGTACGATCGTCGCGTTGCGCATCCAGATGACGGCGTTGCCGCAGCTGGTTGCCGCGTTCCACAGCCTCGTCGGCCTCGCTGCCGTCTGTGTTGCCGCGGCGGCGTTCCACAATCCCTCCGCCTATGGGCTCGGCCTGCGCGGCTCCATTCCCGCCGGCAGCCTGGTCGAGATGGGGCTCGGCGTCGCGATCGGCGCGATCACCTTCACCGGCTCGATCGTCGCCTTCGCGAAGCTGCAGGGCCTGGTCACCGGGAAGCCGCTCGTCTTCGCGATGCAGCATCCGCTCAACGCCCTGCTCGGGGTTCTCGTGCTGGTCTGCGTCGTCTGGCTCGCCGCCAGCGAATCGGCGCTCGCCTTCTGGCTGATGGTGCTTCTGAGCTTCGCCCTCGGCTTCCTGCTGATCCTGCCGATCGGCGGCGCCGACATGCCGGTCGTCATCTCGATGCTGAACTCGTACTCGGGCTGGGCGGCGGCGGCGACCGGCTTCACCCTCGGCAACAACGCGCTGATCATCACCGGCGCGCTGGTCGGCTCGTCCGGCGCCATCCTCAGCTACATCATGTGCAAGGGGATGAACCGCTCGATCTTCAACGTCATCCTGGGCGGTTTCGGCGGCGAGGGCGCCTTGCCCGGTGCGGGCGGCGATCATGGCGACAAGACCGTGAAATCGGGCTCCGCCGAGGACGCCGCCTTCATCATGAAGAACTCGTCCTCGGTGATCGTCGTGCCGGGCTACGGCATGGCGGTGGCACAGGCGCAGCACGCGCTGCGCGAGATGGCCGACGTGCTGAAGAAGGAAGGCGTGACGGTCCGCTACGCCGTGCATCCCGTCGCCGGCCGCATGCCGGGCCACATGAACGTGCTGCTCGCCGAGGCGAACGTCCCCTATGACGAGGTGCTCGAGCTCGAGGAGATCAACCGCGACTTCGCCTCGACCGACGTCGCCTTCGTCATCGGCGCCAACGACGTCACCAACCCCGCTGCCAAGACCGACCCGGCCTCGCCGATCTACGGCATGCCGATCCTCGACGTCGAGAAGGCGAAGACCGTGCTCTTCATCAAGCGCTCGATGGCCTCCGGCTACGCCGGCGTCGAGAACGAGCTGTTCTACCGCGACAACACGATGATGCTGTTCGGCGACGCCAAGAAGATGTGCGAGGAGATCGTCAAGGCGCTCGCCTGAGGCAGTTTTCGACGCGCCGCAAACACGAAGAGCCCGCAGTTGCGGGCTCTTTTGCAGTCAGGCCGGAAAGCCGAAGGGCTAATAGCCCTCGCGGTCGAGGCGCTTGCGCAGCAGCTTGCGATAGCGGCGGACCGCCTCGGCCTTTTCGCGCGCCCGCCGCTCGGACGGCTTTTCATAGGTGCGGCGCATCTTCATCTCACGGAAGACGCCTTCGCGCTGCATCCGCTTCTTGAGCACCCGCAGCGCCTGATCGACATTGTTTTCGCGGACGAGAACTTGCACGAGCGAGCCACTCCTTCCAAGGCCGGCACGAGGAAAAACACAACGCGCCGGCCGAAACGCGGCGCGAAGGGGCAGAAATCTATCACGTCGCCTACCCGTTGGGAAGTCCTTACCCCCGGGTCTTTACCCCCGTGCGGCGCCCCGCCATATTGCTGCTATGTCGATCCTCAAAATCGCCCGTATGGGCCATCCGGTGCTGCGGCAGGTGGCTGCCCCGGTCGCCGACCCGACCAGCGACGCGGTCAAGCGTCTGGTCGACGACATGTTCGAGAC
>JAQGID010000408.1 GCA_028291405.1 Rhodospirillales bacterium
CTCGTGATGCCGCCGTGATGCCGCCAGCGAGATCTAAGGGCTGGCCAGAGCCGGCTTCGGTACTAAGCTCTTGATAAGACTGGTGCCGGCTGTCGGATTTGAACCGACGACCTACTGATTACAAATCAGGTGCTCTACCACTGAGCTAAGCCGGCGTCACGACGGTGGCGAATGTGCCCGTCGCCGGGTCCAGATTCAAGGAGCTTCGCCGCCGCGGAAGAGCGCTGCGTCGCGGGCGTGCATCAGGATGACGGCGAGGTCCCAGGGCGAGACGCGCCTCTCGGCGGCGAGCTGGTCGGCGGTAAAGAGCCGCTTGCCGGCGCCCTCGTGCTGCACCATCGCGGCGATCTCGGCCGCGTCGACCGGTACGAGGAAAAAGCTCAACGTGTCGTGGCGGGGCGGGCGCAGCGGCATCAGAAGGCGCATCTCGGTCAGCAATTCCATCCTGCGCGGGCGGAACTCGAGCTCCTCGACCAGCTCGCGGCGCAGCGCCGCCTCGGGGTTCTCGCCCTCCTCGATGCCGCCGCCGAAACAGGCCCAGTGGTCCGGCAGCAGGATCGTCGGCTTGGCGTCGCGCAGCTGCAGCAGATAGCGCCCGCCGCACAACAGCACGGCGGCGGCGATCCGGCGGCCGGGGGCGTCGGCGGTCACCTAGCCTCGCGTCAGCTCGTAGAGGGCGATCGCCGCGGCGTTCGACACGTTGAGCGAGGCGAGCGCGCCGCGGGTCGGCAGGCGGACGAGAATGTCGCAGCGCTCGCGCGTCAGCCGCCGCATGCCCTCGCCTTCGGCGCCGAGCACGAGCGCGACGCGGCCTGTCAGGCGGGATTCGGCGAGGGTCTGCGGTGCCGCCTCGTCGAGGCCGATGCACCAGAACCCGGCCTCCTTCAGCCGGTCCAGGGTGCGCGCCAGATTGACGACGCGGACGAGCGGGACGAGCTCGAGCGCGCCCGAGGCGGCCTTGGCAAGGGTCCCGGTCGGCTCCGGGGCGCCGTGCTCGGGCAGGACGAGGGCGACGGCGCCGAAGGCCGCGGCCGAGCGCAGCACGGCGCCGATGTTGTGCGGGTCGGTAACCTGGTCGAGGAGGACGACGATCTGCGTCGCCGCGCCGGGCTCCGTTCCCGGTTCGGCAAGCGCGGCGATGACGTCCTCGATGTCGCCGGCCGGCAGCGGGGCCGCGGCGAGCGCGACGCCCTGATGGACGGCGCCGGGCGGCAGCAGCGCCTCGAGAATCTCGCGCGACACGATCTCGGGCAGCGGCCCGATCGGCAGCCGCGCCTGCGCCTGCGCCAGCGTGGCGTTGAGCGCGGCGGCGGCATCGGCAAGGGCGACGAGGCGGCGAATGCGGCGGCGCGGATTGGCGATTGCGGCGGCGGTCGCGTGGTTTCCGTAGACCCACAGCTCGTCGTCGCGCCGTGCGACCGGCTCGACCGCATTCGGCTGCGGCAGGGCCGCTTCCAGCTCGCGGCGGAACGGCGCATCTGCGAGGGGGCGGTCACGCCGCGGCGCGGCGCGGGCCTCGCTGCGGCCTTCAGCGCGCGGCGGGCCTGCCGGGCGCTTGCCCCGAGGCTTGTCGAAGGGACGCTCGGACGGGCGTTCCGACCGGGTACGTTCCGATGGGGTGCGTTCCGACCGGGGACGCTCGGATTGCGGGCGCTCGGAGGGGGGGCGCGGCGATGAAGCGCGATCGAAAGCCTGGCTTCCCGGGCGGGCACGGTAGGGCTTTCCGGTCGGCTTTCCGGCGGGACGTCGATCGTCGCGCTCGCGCCGCGGCTTGTCGAAGCCGCCGCCGGGCGAGGCGCCGGGACTGCGGCCGCGGGGCGCACCGCCCGGTTTCGCATAGACCGGCTTGCCCTTCGACGGGCCGCCAGGGCGCCTTCCATCACGTTCCGGGCCGGCATCGCGTTCGCGCGGCGGCTCGTCGAAGCGGCGACCGCGGGGGGCGCTGCCCGGCTTCCCGGATGGCGGGGCGTTCGCCCGGCGCGTGGGCGCAGGCGCTCTTGCCGGCTCGGCCGACGGGCTACGGGGCTCGCCAACGGGAGCGGCGGCGTCGGACCTGCCGCGGCTGGGCGAGGCGCCAGGACGCCCGCCTCGGCCGCTGCCCCGGCGATCGGGTCGATGAAATTTTGCCATGGCATAGGGATGGCTTGCGGCGGCGCCCGGCGCAAGGCTTTTCGCGGCACGCGCGCCCCAGACCCCGCGTCGAGCGTGCCGCGGTCGTGCGAGGCCCTGGCGCGGCGCCGCGATCTTGCCTATTATATAATGCAATCACGTCGACCTCGCGGCGCCGCCGACCGGCGGCTTGTCGACGCCCCGATGCCACCGACGCTCGCGGTCGTAAATCGCGCGGCGCCGGTGTTGTTCATGTTGACAAGGCTCGTGGGAGACCTTACTTAACCGCCTCCGCTGCGCCGGGCGCTCGCGAACGCGGAGGGGTGGCCGAGCGGTCAATGGCAGCAGACTGTAAATCTGCCGACGAATGTCTACGTAGGTTCGAATCCTACCCCCTCCACCAGGCGCCCGCGCAGGTGCCGGTTCGGTGGTAAGACGGTTGGCGCAGGAGGGTTTGGCGGATTGGAGTCTCCGGGCGGGTGTAGCTCAATGGTAGAGCTCCAGCCTTCCAAGCTGGCTACGTGGGTTCGATTCCCATCACCCGCTCCACCTTCGCCGGGCCATCTCGGAACGGGGCTCGGGAACGCGGTTAGTCTGTTGTGGTGCAATCCGTCTCGCGACGGGACGATAGGATAGAGAGCCGGATAAAAGATGGGTAAGGCGAAGTTTGAGCGGAACAAGCCGCATTGCAACATCGGGACGATCGGCCACGTCGATCATGGCAAGACGTCGCTGACGGCGGCGATCACGAAGGTTCTCGCCGAGACGGGTGGGGCGA
>JAQGID010000418.1 GCA_028291405.1 Rhodospirillales bacterium
TCATAACCCGGTCAACAATGCGTGTATTCAGAGCGCACGCAATGATGCAATGGCGGAATGCCGCACTTGCGGCATGATCGACCTCTTCCGAGGCCTCCCTCAACACCGCATTCCATCCTCGTGACAACGCCGCTCGGAGGGTTCAAGGCGCCATTTCAACGGGCGTCCAGGTCGGGCCCGGCTGATACTCGGTCATGGCTCTTGCGAGCGTCGCCGTGTTCGGGCCGAGGTCTTTTTCGTACACGACGTTATCCCGATTGACGATGAAGGTCATCACGCCGGACGACCGGTACGCCGCGGGATAGGCGATGACGGCATACCCGCCGGGCAGCCTGCCCTTGCGGATTTGGCTCTTTGCTTCGCCTGGCGCATTCTTGCCCGCGCTCGTCAGAATACGGAAGTAGTAGCCGTGGAACGGGACAGGGTTTTTGTCGCCTCCCGCGAGCAACGCGCCAATGAAGTTGTCCGTTTCGTCGCGCGCGCCCGGCTGATTTTCCGCCGAGACGAGCGCGTGGCAGGCCTCGATCGTTGTAATCTCATTCGCGCCGATCCGCCGGAACAAGACCTCCATCGCGCCCATTTCTGAATGAAAGTGCCACGCGCCATTTACCGACACGAGCGGGATCGGAAAAGGCCAGTTCTCTGCGCCGATGTAAAGAACGGTGGATCCATCGGACTGCACGACGAGGCGGTGCATCTCCCGATATTTCTGGACGAAATGCTCGCGCTCGAGCTTGTCCAGAACTGCATCGTCGGTGCTGACAAGCTCCTTTCCGCCGCCGAGAATCGTCATGACGGCCCGCTCATCGTTGTGTTGCACGGCCGAGTAGACAGCGCTGCTCGCTGCCTCTGCAGAGGGGAAAGTCTTTTGGCCCATTTGCTGAGCAAGTAGCTGAGCAAGAGAGGGACGGGCTTGGCCCGCCGCCAGCACCACGAGCATCGCCAAAACAACAGTGCGCATCACCTGTGACCTCCGCCGCCGTGAAACCCGCCGCCATGGAAGCCGCCGGCGAAAGCATGGGCTCCGCCGCCGAAGCTCGAATGTCCGCGGGAGGAGTCAGCTCGCGCCATACCGCCATGAGCGAAACCGCTGAATGCGCCGGAATGGAGCGATCCATGGCCGTGTGCTGCGAAGCCGCGAAAACCGCCGCCATGGAATCCCCCGACGTGCCCGAACGTTCTGCCGTGGGCGATGTAGCGACCGTGGTTGAAGGTCAGCCCACCGTGGTGCCAGTCGGCGCCCCAGGCATGCCACCCCCAGCCGAACCCGGCGAAGAGGCCGACGCCGATGCCAAGGCCAAACGCAATCTCCGGCCCGTCGAGGAAGAGACCGGGGTAGGCAACCCAGCCGGGATACGCCACCAGCGGGCCGCCGTAGACCAGCCACGGATCGTATTGCGGCAGGTAAACCGTTTGGGGATTAGCAGGTGCGATGGCGATCGTCTGTGCGTCGGTCGTCACCGTCTCCTGTGCCGTGCTCTGCAAGTGCCCGGCTTGCTGGGCGCGCCGACGCATCGTTTGAATGGCATCGAGGACGTCCTGCGGCCCATTCGCATAAGCATCGCCGAGCGCGGAGGTCCAAGAGAGGTTCTTGTCCATATTTGCAAGGACCGCCGGAAACTGCGTCAGAGCCTTTACGCTGGGATCCCAGCTTTGCTTATCCACCGCTTTGGCGAGCGCCTCTCCCTTCAGCCGGGAATGCTGCCGCATCCATCGATCTGCTTCCACGATTTGGCTCGGAAAGGCCGAGGCTGCGAGGATCTGCGCAACCAGCGCGTCCGGGTACAATGCGACTGGTGCGACGACCTGGTCCCACTTTCCGGGCGACTGCTGCTCAGACTGAGCTGCCTCTGCGGAGGGCTGCGGCGCCACCTGACCTGTCAGGGGTGCCGCGGATAGATCCGCCTCGTCGGCATACACTGCCGGCGCTGTGGCGAACACGAGCGAACTGGAAACAAGCAATGCCAAACTCTGTTTCGACCACTTCATAATCACTGATCCTTCGTGGACGGAGCGGTCGGGCTGTGCGCTCCGACGCCAATCCCTTCCTGTTGCTGAAGGCGATGGCCAGATTGCGCGGCTCTCGGGCGCTCGCAGCGACGACGGTTGCGAGGCTCGACCCGTTGCAGGAGTGTCGCTTGCCGGGCCATGAAACGGCCCCGAGGCTAACCCAGGATCGCGTAGCCACGAGCGCGCACACAATTTTTGACGATGCGCTCTTCACGGTTCTCGGTTTTTGTCTCTTCATATCCACCGCCGCCGACCAACCCGGCAAGGGCGCCGGCGCCCGCGCCCAGGAGAGGATTCCCGCCCATCGCACCGGCGACGGCACCAATGGCACCACCGCCGGCGGCACCGATGCCCGCATCTTCGGCGACGTTCGTATTGTTGCGGGCTGTACGTGCGGTTCGCTGGCACGCGGCAAGGTCGCGGTCGTAGGCCGCCTCGGTATGGCCGCTCATGTCGACGACCGTCCGATAATCGGCGCCACCACCACCACATGCGGAAAGGCCAAGCGCGATAGCGAGCAACGTAGGTGCTGCGGTGTTCTTGGCGAGAAACATTTTGCAAAGCATTTGACGGCCACTCCATTCGTAGATCAGCACATCGTCTGGTCTGCCGGCTGAGACCTGGGAAAGGCGATCCGCGCCGTCTTGCCGTTCTATGCTCAAACTCATCAAATATTGCTCCAACAGCGTCGCGGTCGGAGAAGATGAGCCGAGCCGGGCGGCTAAGCGTCGAGCGTTTCGAGCGTGGGCAGCAGTTTGTCCGGGGTGGCGGGGAAGTCGCGGATCCGAGCGCCGGTCGCATTGTGGATGGCGTTCATGACCGCGGCGCCTGCGCCGCAAATGCCCAATTCGCCGATGCCCTTGCTGCCCAGCGGGCTGCCATGGGGATCGTCCTCATGCAGAAACACGACATCCATCTCGCCGACGTCGGCGTTGACCGCAACGTGGTAGCTCGCCAGATCCTGATTCACGAAGGAGCCGTAACGCACGTCGACGTGGTTCTCTTCAGTCAACGCCGCGCCGATGCCCCACGTCATGCCGCCGATCACCTGCGAGCGCGCAGTCTTGGCATTGAGGATGCGGCCGGCCGCGAATACGCCGAGCATGCGTCTGACACGCACCTCACCGGTGTCCCGATCGACTCCGACTTGCGCGAAATGCGCGCCGAAGCCCGCGTGCGCGTAGGCGTTGTCCAGCTCGGAGGGCGTGACCGATCCCTCGGCTTCCGTTATGCCGGAGGCGAGACCGACCTTGAGTTTCCGGCAGGCGGCGAGGACCGCCGCACCGGAGGTCCCGGCCCCAAAGGAGCCGCCCGAGCCGGCGGTGGGCGGAAAGCGGGTGTCGCCGAGGCTGACGGTGACACGGTCGACGGGCAAATCCATCGTCTCGGCGGCAATCTGCGTCAGGATCGTGTAGGAGCCGGTGCCGATGTCGGTCATTGCCAGCTCGACGGTCAGGCGGCCGTCGCTCTCCAGGCGCGCACGCGCCGTCGCGCTCTCGAGCACGTCGGCACGGATCGCCGAGGCGACGCCAAGGCCGACAAACCAGCGCCCGTCGCGGACGCTGGCCGGCTTTGCGACGCGCTTGTCCCAGCCGAAGCGGGCGGCGCCCTCGCGCAGCGCGTCGGCCAGATGGCGCGAGGCGAAGGGCAGGTCCCGCTCCGGATCGGTCAGGGTGTCGTTGCGAAGGCGCAACTCGATCGGATCGAGGGAGAGGGCTTCCGCCAGCTCGTCCATCGCGCATTCGAGTGCCAGCAGCCCGATCGCGTCGCCCGGTGCGCGCATCGAATCGGAGCGCGGCAGATCCAGCTTTGCGCGGCGATGCCGGGTCAGCCGGTTCAGTGCGGCATAGAGCATGCGGGCGGCGCCGCAGACCGGCTCGGTGAACATGTCGAAGCGCGCGCAATGCACGAGCGCATCCTGGCCGTAGGCGGTCAGCCGGCCGTTGCGGTCCGCGCCCAGCCGGACGTGCTGCTCGGATGCGGTGCGGTGGGTGGTGGCGTGAAAGACCTGCGGGCGCGTCATCGCGACCTTGACGGGTCGACCAAGCGTGCGGGCGCCGATCGCGGCGAGCGTCGCGTCGACATAGTACGGCAATTTGCTGCCGAAGCCGCCGCCGACGTAACGCGTGACGATGCGGACATTCTCCTTGGGGATGTTGAGCGTTCGGGCGAGGCCTTCCTGCGGACTCGTCGTCAACTGCGCCGACGTATGTACGGTCAGCATCTCGCCCTGCCACGCCGCCAACGTCGCATGCGGCTCCATTGGGGCCTGGTTCTGGTAGGGGGTGGTATAGTTCGCGTCGATCTGCACCGGCGCGTTGGCGAAAGCGGATTCGAAGTCGCCGACGGCGCTGTCGGCGGCCAGGGCGCCATTCATCCGACCCGGGTTCTCGGCGGAAGGACCGGCGGCGTGGAGGTCATAATCGCCCGGCATTGAATCATACTGGACCCGGACCATCGCGGCGGCGGCGCTGGCCTGCTCAAACGTTTCGGCGACCACGAAGGCGACAGGGAAGCCGAAATAGAGCACCTCGTCGGTGTTGAGCGCAGGCTCGGCGCGCGCGAAGCGATCCGGCAGGTCGACCGGTCCCCAAGGGCTCTGAGGAGGCGCATTGTCCTTGGTCAATATCAGCAACACACCGGGCGCGCGCTGAGCATCACGCGCGTCGACCGCGAGAATACGGCCCTTGCCGATCGACGCACTAACGATGAAGCCACAGGCGGCGGTACCTTGCGTCGCGTATTCAAAGGCATAGGTGGCTTTGCCCGTCACCTTCTGCGCCCCATCGACGCGGTCGAGAGGGCGGCCGATCAGGTCTGCCTGCGTGCTTTTGGCCATCGTCGTTTCTCCTTAGAGACCGACCGCGTCGGCCAAGGTGGCCCGCAGCGTTCGGCGTGCCAGCGGGATCTTGAAGTCGTTGTGGCCGTAGCCGCGCGCGTCCTTGAGCGCAAGTACACCGGCGGCATCAAAAGACGCTCGCGTCGCCGTGGCGCCTTCCAGCGAGGCTTCGGCTTCCGCCGATCGCCATGGCTTGTAGGAAAGGCCGCCGAATGCGACGCGCGCGGCGCGCACCCTGTCACCCTCGCGCGCCGCGACGACCGCGACAGAAACGAGCGCGAACGCGAAGGAAGCGCGGTCGCGCACCTTGCGATAGACCTGCCGACCCAATGGCGGTGGGGGTAGGAGCACCGACCGGATCAGTTCACCCGGCGCCAGCACCGTTTCGATATGAGGTGTATTGCCCGGCGGACGATAAAGCGCGTCGATCGGGATCGACCGTGTTGCACCGTCGGGGGCTACGGTCTCCACCCGCGCATCGAGTGCCGTCATCGCCACCGCCATGTCGGACGGGTGCGCGGCAATGCAGTCGTCGCTCACGCCCAGCACGGCGTTCATCCGGTTGATGCCGCCCACGGCAGCGCAGCCCGCGCCCGGCGTGCGTTTGTTGCAGGGCTTGGTTGTGTCATAGAAGTAAGGACACCGCGTGCGCTGGAGCAGATTCCCGCCGGTCGTGGCCTTGTTGCGAAGCTGCGTCGACGCACCGGCCAGGATCGCCTGCGACAGCATGGGATACAGACGGCGGACCCGCATGTCGGCCGCCAGGGCACTGTTCGTGACCCGCGTGCCGACACGCAACCCGCCCTCGGCAGTCTCTTCGATCTCAGCAAGGGGCAATGAAGCGATGTCGACAAGGTGCGCCGGCGTTTCGATCTGAAGCTTCATCAGATCGAGCAGATTGGTGCCGCCGGCGATGAACTTGGCTGCAGGCTCCGCCGCCGATGTGCAGGCGGATGCGATGCCGCTGGCTCGTTCATAGCGAAACGGCTTCATGTGCGGTCTCCCTCGTTCACGTCGCGGATCGCCGCGACGATGTTGGGGTAGGCCGAGCACCGACAGATATTGCCGCTCATCCGCTCGGAGATCTCGGCGTCGGTAAGGGCAGGGGCGGTCGTAACGTCCGCCGTGGCGTAGCTTGGCCAGCCGGCCTTATGCTCGGCCAGAAGGGCGACCGCCGAACAAATCTGGCCGGGCGTGCAATACCCGCACTGCAATCCATCATGGCGCACGAAGGCGGCCTGCATCGGGTGGAGGTCGTCACCGTTCGCCAGGCCTTCGATGGTGGTGATTTCATCGTCGGCATGCATCACCGCAAGCGTCAGGCAGCTGTTGATGCGCTGCCCGTTGACGAGCACCGTGCAGGCGCCGCATTGCCCTTGATCGCATCCCTTCTTCGTACCGGTGAGCGCGAGATGCTCGCGCAGCGCATCGAGCAATGTCGTGCGCGGATCGACTGTCAGAGCGCGGGGACGACCGTTGATCCGAAGTCCGACTGTCATGGGGGCCGGCGGCGTCTCGGCATCGGGCAAGCCGGCACCCAGCGCAAGTTGCGGGTGGCCGATGAAGCAAAGGGCGGCTGCGGCAGTGCCGGCCTCCAGCACCGTGCGTCGCGTGACGTCAAGCCCTGTATCCTTATTGGGATTCATTGCCGTTCCTTTCCAATATCTCGCGCACGGGAAAAGCGATCGATGCCGATAAGACATAGGAGATGGTCTGCTCTCCATGATCGTTCGGGCCATGATCGTTCGGGCCTCCGGCTTGACCTCGAACACCCTGCCTCACAACGCCGATTGGATGCCGAGCTGCGGTACGGCCGCGGCAGACCTAGGGGACAACCCAAGGCGTGCAGATGCTCGATTTTTTGAAAATCTCCATTCATCGGTCGCCTTGAACGCAGGTACACGAGCTTTGCTCGCAGCCATCTTCCAGTGGCTCGACCAAGGGTAACCAATCATCAATGTTCTGCTTGTCCGAAATTGCTCTCGTTGTTTTCGCTATGCGGCGAAGAAGGACGCAAACGAGTGGCCGTCATTGGTCCTTTCGGAACCGCGCCGGTCCAATTCGAGGAGACGAGCTCTCTGCGTACTTCCGTCCACCTGCGAACGATGGAGAGCCGCCGGCGCTCGTAGGCGCTTCATTGACAGCAAGAACGGGCCAAACACAGCAAGAAAAGGAAAATCATTTTCCGGCGGCAGGGCAAATTCTAACCGAGGTTTTCCAGCCGCGAACGAACGGAGTAGCTCCAATGAGGCGCAATGCGAGCATGGGTTTCACCTCCGCGCTACTCGCGTCGCAGTTGGCATCAATATGACCCATGCGCAGAACGCCGATGGGGCGGTGGGAGCTTCGGCGCTCAGTCCCGTGCTGACAGTCGAGCGGGGCGCGGCTTTCGACCACGACTACGTCGACGGCCAGATCGAGTATCAGCAGGGGAATGCGGCGCTCTTCGCGAATGAGATACGGAAGGGCAGGCACCCGGACCTCAACGCGTTCGCGAACCAAAGCTTGCCGAAGATCGAAGACCGTCTGCAGCCCTGGCTGTCGATGTCTTCAGCGAGCACCGCGGCACCATCGGGCGAACAGCTTGCGGGGCCAGGATGAACGCCATCGTCATCGTCGCCCTGAAGCGGCGCTATACCTTCGTCGTGCTCGCAATCCTGATCCTGCTGTTCGGCGGGATGGCGGCGTTCAAGACCCCCACCGACGTGTTTCCTCCCATCAAGGTCCCTGTCGTCGCGGCGGTCTGGAGCTACAACGGGCTTTTACCGTCCGACATGTCCGGCCGGGTCGTCTATTACTACGAGCGGGCCCTGACCACGACGGTCAGCAACATCGAGCACATCGAGAGCCAGTCGCTTTACGGCAGCGGCATCGTCAAGATCTACTTCCAGCCGGGAACGGACGTGGCGGCCGCGCAGGCGCAGGTCACCGCCACCTCTCAGACTGTGCTCAAGCAGCTTCCGGCAGGAATTACGCCACCGCAGGTGCTGGTGTTCGACGCGTCCTCCGTGCCGGTGCTGGACCTGCAGATTGCCGCGGACAACATGACGCCCTCCGACATCTACAACGTGGCGTCCAATATGATCCGGCCCGCGCTGGTGTCGGTCCCGGGTGTAGCCATACCGGCGCCGTACGGCGGCGCACCGCAGGATGTCGAGGTCGACCTCGACCAGACCAAGCTGCTGGAGCACGGGCTGTCCGCCACCGACGTGGGTCGGGCACTCGCAACTCAGAACATCGTGCTGCCGGCCGGTGATCAGAAGATCGGCTCCATCGATTACATGGTGGCGACAAACGCCTCGCCGCTCGCCATCGACGCCTTCAACAACCTTCCGATCAAGCAGGCCGGCAATGCAGTGATCTACTTGCGGGACGTGGCCTTCGTCCATCGCGGCGGTCCGCCGCAGCAGAACGCAGTGCTGGTGAAAGGGCAGCAATCCATTCTGCTGCAGATCCTCAAGACCGGCGATGCCTCCACCTTGGCGGTGGTCAGCGGCGTGCGGGCAAAGCTTCCCGAATTGCTGAAGACGCTGCCACCCGGCATCACGATTACGCCGCTGAACGACGCATCCAGCTTCGTGCGCGCCTCGATCGATGACGTGGTGCAGGAGATGGTGATCGCCGCCTTCCTTGCCGGCATCACCGTCCTGCTCTTCGTCGGCAGCTGGCGCTCGACCCTGATCGTCGCCACCTCCATCCCGCTCTCGATCCTGAGCTCGATCCTGGTGCTGTCCTGGCTTGGTCAGACGATCAACGTCATGACACTGGGCGGCCTCGCCCTCGCTGTCGGCATCCTCGTCGACGACGCGACGGTCATGATCGAGAACATCAATACCCACCTGGAGGAGGCTGGCCCGGACGGCAGCCACAAAGGGCTGGAGGACGCAATCATCGACGCGGCAAACCAGATCGTTGTGCCGACCTTCGTCTCCACCCTGTGCATTTGTATCGTCTGGCTACCGCTGTTCGAGCTCGGCGGCGTTGCAGGCTACCTGTTCCTGCCTCTCGCGGAGGCCATCATCTTCGCGATGATTGCCTCCTTCATCCTGTCGCGCACATTGACGCCGACCATGGCGGCCTGGCTGCTGCGCGGGCAGGTCGCGGCCCGCGACAACCCAGCGCTGCGGGGGAAGCGGCCGGGTATCTTCACGCGCTTCCAGGCGGGGTTCGAGGCACGCTTCAGCCGGTTCCGGGACCGCTACCGCGCGGCGCTCGTCGGGCTTGCCGCACGCCGCCGGCGCTTCGTTGCCCTGTACCTCGGGGGCGCCCTGGCATCGCTGCTGCTGCTGATCTTCGTCGGCCAGGATTTCTTTCCTGGCATCAAGTCGGGCGAGATCGATCTGCACATGCGCGCCCCGATCGGCACGCGGATCGAGGAGGCGGGCAAGATCGCGGTGCTGGTGGAGCAGCAGATCCGTAATCTCCTGCCCGGCCACGTGGTGGGCACACTGGCGAACTGCGGCCTGCCGAACAGCGGCATCAATCAGGCCTACAGCAACACCGGCACGGTCGGCGCTCAGGATTGCGACATCACGATCTCGCTCGACAATCAGGCCGCTCCCGTCGACAGCTATCGCGGGATCCTGCGTGCGGGCCTGACGGAACGCTTTCCCGGCACCGACTTCAGCTTCCTGCCGGGCGATATCACCGCGAAGATCCTGAATTTCGGCCTGCCCTCGCCGATTGACATTCAGGTCGGTGGCCGCGATCTCGACACTAATTTCGCCTACGCCACCAAGCTGGCGGCGCGACTGAAGCAGATTGCCGGCATCGCCGACGTCCGCATCCAGCAGGTCATGGGCCAGCCGACTCTGCTGCTCGCCTCCCGGCGCACCTTCGCGCTAGGGACAGGCCTGACGGAGTCGGACATCGCCGGGAGCGCCCTCACCACCCTGTCGGGAAGCGGCCAGGTCGCACCAACCTACTGGCTCGACACGTCGAACGGCATCTCGCATCTGGTCAACGTCCAGACACCGCAGAACCAGTTGGGCAGCATCAACGACCTCGAAACCATTCCGATCGACAAGGGGGATGGCAACCCGAGCAACGTCCAGCCGCAGATCGCGGGCGGCGTCTCGCAAATTCAGCAGACGGGCACGCCGGGTCTGGTCTCGCATTACGCGATCCTGCCGGTGATCGACATTTATGCCAACGTGGCGGGGCGCGATCTTGGCGCCGTCAGCAACGAGGTCGCGCAGATCGTCAAGGACATGGCGCCAAGCCTGGCGCGCGGCGCGACCGTCACCGTCCGCGGCCAATCGGCAACAATGTACTCCGCCTATGTCCAGTTGCTCGCCGGACTGGCCCTTTCGATCCTGCTGATCTACCTGGTGATCGTCGTCAATTTCCAGTCCTGGCTCGATCCCTTCATCATCATCACGGCGCTGCCCGCCGCGCTGGGCGGGATCGCCTGGAGCCTGTTCCTGACGCACACGACGCTGTCGGTTCCCGCCCTGACCGGGGCGATCATGTGCATGGGAACAGCGACCGCCAACACCATCCTTGTGGTCGCCTTCGCGCGGGAGCGTCTCGACGAGCATGGTGACTCGGTACGGGCGGCGATCGAGGCCGGATATGCGCGCATTCGGCCCGTCCTGATGACCGCGCTGGCAATGATCGTCGGCATGCTGCCGATGTCGTTCAGCAACACCCAGAACGCCCCGCTCGGCCGCGCGGTGATCGGAGGCCTGATTGTCGCGACGGTGACTACCTTGGTGTTCGTGCCGTGCGTCTTCGCCATTCTGCATGGGGGCAAGTCGAAGAAAGACGGGCCAGTGCACGAGGGAGAGGCCATATGAGCAACAACATCGAGGCAATTGCGACACCCGGACGTCGGGGCCGCATGGTGGCGCTCATCGGCGTCGCGCTGGCCGGCGGGCTCGCCGCCTTCGGCATCTGGTCGCGCATCGATACGGTCGCGAGCCTGAAGCAGGAGGCGGACGATACGGCGATCCCCCGCGTCCAGGTGGTGTCGCCCAAGTCAGGGCCGCCGCACCGCACGCTGACCCTACCGGGCAACATAGATGCCTGGTACGAGGCGCCGATCTACGCCCAGGTCAGTGGCTATGTGACGCACTGGTTCAAGGATTACGGCGCACCGGTGAAGGCCGGTGACGTTTTGGCGACGATCAACACTCCCAGCCTGGATGCGCAGTTTGAAGCCTCTAAGGCGAAGCTTGAGGTGGTACAGGCGCGTTACAAGCTGGCCGTCATCACCGCCAAACGCTGGGCTGCGCTCTCCGGGACGCAGGCGGTGGCACAACAGGATGTCGACGTGAAGGCGGCGGATGCCGCCGAGCAGAAGGCAGAGGTATCCGCCGCCGAGCAGACTGTCGCGCAATTTCAGGCGATGGTCGCATTCAAGAATCTGGTCGCACCGTTCGACGGCGTCGTGACCGCCCGGCGTACAAATGTCGGCGACTACGTCAATTCCACGGGCGGGGATTCGACGGTCCGCAGTGCTCCGGCTGCGCTGTTCAGCGTCGCAGACATTCATCAGATGCGAATATTCGTGTCCGTGCCGCAGGATTATGCAGACACACTCAAACCAGGCCTGACCGCCACGCTGACGCTGCCGCAGAAACCGGGCAATCCAATCCCGGCGCAATTCCTGACGACTGCAAATGCCGTCAACACCCCGACACGGACCATTGTCACGGAATTTACCGTCGAGAATGCCAAGGGGGAACTGTGGCCGGGCAGCTACGCCAACGTCCACTTCAACTTCCCCAGCGACCCGAACATACTGATCCTGCCCGAGCAGTCGCTGTTGTTCCGTGCTCAGGGAATGCAGGTGGCGGTCCTGGACGGCCAGAACCGGGTACACCTGCAGGACGTCACCTTAGGACGCAATCTCAATACCGATGTAGAGATCGTCGCTGGACTGAAGGCGACCGACAAGGTCGTCGCCAACCCGTCACTCGGCCTGCTTGATGGACAGCAGGTCAAGATCGTGCAGCCGGTCGCGGGCTATCAGGCAGATTCAAGCGGCAAGGCCGCCGTCCCGCCAGAGCGGGCGCAGCCGCTCGCTACGACCGAACCGAGCGCAGCCGCTGCCTCTCCGGTCCCCCAGCACGGCCCAGGCGGCGCCCTGAACGAGTCGAAGCCAGGCACCGGAACCGGGCAGTGAGGGCGCGCAGCCTGGGGCTTACTGCACGGCGCTCCACTTACCTTGCACTAGCGGCGCTGATCGGCCTCTGCAGCTGCGATCTCGCTCCAGCTTACGTGCCGCCGCAATACGTCCTGCCTGCCGACTACAAGGGATCCGGGCCTTTCAAGGTCGCCCGTCCACGGGACACTCTGTCACGCGGTCCATGGTGGGAGCGGTTCAACGACGACCTCCTCAACCAGTTCGAGCAGCAACTGACAACGGACAATCCCGACTTGGCCGCGCTGGCCGAGCAATACACCCAGGCGCGCGACCTTGCCGCCGAGGCGCGCTCCCAATTGTTCCCGCAAGTCGGCGCCAACGGGCTGCTTTCGGACAACAGGGAATCGCGGCACCGGCTCTTCCGCAGCCCGAACAGCACCGCGCCTCTGGAGGAAGCCAGCAACGAGATCATGGCGACGGCGTCTTGGGAGCCCGATTTCTGGAGCGCGATCCGCAACCGCACGCGGGTCCAGAAGCGTCTTGCCCAGGCCAGCGCCGCGTCGTTAGCCGCCGCGAGACTGAGTCTGCAGGCCGAGTTGGCAAGCGACTATATCGCCTTGCGCGGCCTTGACACGCAGGAGGCCGTCTACCGCGCATCGATCTCCTACTACAAGAAGGCAGTCCAGATCACGACGCAACGCCTACAGGGCCGCATCGCCCCGGCTCTCGATATGGCGCGGTCCCAAGGACAGCTGGCGTCGACGGAGGCACTGCAGAGCAACATTCTGGCCAGCCGTGCCTTGCTCGAGCATGCCATTGCAGTCCTTGTGGGCGCCAACCCGAGCAGCTTCTCGATCCCTGTTGTGGATGAGTCACGGCTGGCCGCCCCGGCTGTGCCGGTCGGGCTGCCCTCCCAACTGCTCGAGCGCCGACCGGACGTCGCCAGTGCCGAGCGGCAAATGGCATCGGCAAACGCGGGGATCGGCGTCTCGCGCGCCGCCTTCTACCCGAACATCACCATCAGCGCCGTCACTGGCTTCCAGGATAGCGGGTTCAACCTTGCAAGCCTGCCGAACTCCCTGTGGACGATCGGTGCCAGCGCCGCGCTGCCGCTTTTCGAGGGCGGCCTCCGGCGCGCCGAGCTACAGCGGAGTTGGTCCCAGTATGCACAGGCGCGTGACAGCTATCGTTCGGCCGTGCTGAGGGCATTCCAGGAGGTCGAGAACGGCCTAGCCTTGACCCGCCATCTGCAGGAGCAGACGCAACAGCAAGCAACGGCGGTCGCAGCGGCCTACAAGGCCCAGGCTCTGACCCTGCAACTCTACATCGGTGGCCTGACCAACTATCTCGATGTCGTGGTGGCGCAGGAGACGGCGCTGACCGCCCGCATCGTTGAAGTTCAGGTGCAGGTGAGTCGTCTACAGGCGGCGGTGACCCTCATCCGCGCGCTGGGAGGGGGCTGGAGCGACGCGGATCTGCCAACCGAGGAAGGAGTGATGCCGTTCGGGCCACTGGACTACACGGACAGCGGTCATCAACCGCGCCCGGAGGGGGCGGGACAGGGCACTCAGGGCGCATCGGAGTCGCCGTAGTCGGTCCCGTCAGAGCTGACGCGTCTCCCGGCCCTACCGGCGCCGTTTCACGTTTACTGGAAGACACCGGACTAGGCTTCGATTGATGGAAAGCTCGTGCGGCGCGCGAGACCGACGTGACCGAGATTGCAGTGAGCACCGATGGTGGCCAAACCTGCGCCGAGGCAGAATTCCTAGGCCCGGTGCGGCGGAATGTGCGGCGACGGTGGAGATTCGATTAGCTTACGGCGAAAAAGCCGCACTACACGCGTCCGGGCCCGCGCCAAGGACGTGGGCGGTGCGTTCCCGCCCGACGAGCACGACCAGAACTACGGCGTCCACGTGATCAATGATTCTCGCCCAATTGAAATATTCGTAGACGGTCCTGGAGGCTCGCGACCGTGACGCCGGGGAACGCGTTCATCCGAAGACCGCAGTAGGTCACGTCCGCTCTTGATGCTGTGGACGACTTCTCCACCCCCACGTAAGTGGGACGAAAGTCGCCGATGGGGGTGACCAGGAGCGGAGGAGCGAGGCATTCAAGCGGTGGTTGGTCTCGACATCGCAAAGTCGGTTTTTCAAGTTCATGGCGTCGATGCATCAAGCAATGTGGACATCCGTCGCCATTGAAGCGGCGTTACGTTTTGACATTCCTCCAGAAGCTTCAGCCGTGCCTCGTGGGCATCGAAGCCTGCGCAACGTCGCACTATTGGTCGCGCCAGCTCCAGGCGATCGGCCATACCGTACGGCTGATGCCGCTGACCTACGTGAAGCCCTACGTCAAGCGGCAAAAGAACGATGCTGCCGACGCGGAGGCGATCTGCGAAGGAGTCACCAGGCCGAGCATGCGGTTCGTGGCGACCAAGACGCCCGAGCAGCAGAGTTGCCTGATGCTTCATCGCACGCGTCACCTCTTCATCCGGCAGTCTTCATCCGGCAGTCTTCATCCGGCAGCAAACCGCCGTGATCAATTCGATCCGCGCGCATCTTGCCGAGATAGGGATCGTGGCGCGGGTGGGCCGCCAAGGCGTCGAGGACCTGCTCGATGTTGTCGCCGAACCGCAGGCGATTGAGCGTGCCGCCGCTTGCGGGACGGTTTGTCGCATCGTTGATCGACCTATAAAATGTGCGAGATTTTTCAGGCGAATCGGCGGGTAATTTAGCTCACTGACTAGCACACTCCATTTATCGAAGGAATTTGTTCATGTAGTAACAGTATGTTGTTTGGTTGGCTGTCCGTCTCATAACCTGAAGGTCATAGGTTCAAATCCTATCCCCGCAACCAGACATATCGAATGAAGTCAATGGGTTGATCCTCAGGCTTGACCCATTTTTGCGGCAGGCGACCGGCGGCTTCGCGTGTCTCGGTCCGCCTGTGGCAATGTCGCGCTACGGGATCGGTCATAGCGTGAAGCGGTCGTTCCAGCGGGTCCGGAAATCCGCGCCGGCCGCCGGAGCACGGTGGTTGGTTCTGTCGCAAATTTCCTTAATCGAGGGCAGTTTCGCAGCGGAGATGAGGAACCAGGACGCATGACCTGGCGCTCTTTGAGATCAAGTGCCGGCTGAGCCTATAGCCCTTCCGAATTCCGCGTCGTCGCTCGTATATTTACGCGTCAAAAGCGTCAAAGATTTTTCGGATTACTCGAGCGCATAGCCAGATATCTCAAGACACTTGCGGTTTGCGACTGGGATAACGCCCAAATACTTCCTTATGACTGTTAAGTAAGTCGCGAGCGTTGGTAGAGTTTGACTGCGGAAAACGATCGTATTACTTTAATTTAACCAGCGCCGCAGATTCTTGCTTTACGCACCGCCACGCAAGGAGGACACTCGCAGACGGTGATGTGCCCCTAGAGCATTCTCGCAAGCTGTTTACTTGCGTGGTGAATGCTTT
>JAQGID010000432.1 GCA_028291405.1 Rhodospirillales bacterium
TTCATCGGCCACATGGCGCCGCCGCACGGCACCTCGGTCGTCGACCTCAGCGATCCGCGGAATCCGCGTAAAATCGCCGAGATCGAGATCCCCAAGGGGCTGCACTCGCACAAGGTGCGGGTCGGCAACGGGCTGATGCTGGTCAACCATGAGATACTGCTCGAGAGCCGCGCCGGCGCCGAGGGGCTGAGGGGCGGGCTCGGCATCTACGATATCTCGAACCCAGGCAAGCCCCGCGAGATCAACCGCTGGCAATGTGACGGTAGCGGCGTCCACCGCTTCACCTTCGACGGGCGCTACGCTTATATCTCGCCCGAGGTCGCGGGGTATCTTGGCAATATCGTGATGATCCTCGACCTCGCCGACCCGCTGCACCCGCGCGAGGTCGGCCGCTGGTGGATGCCCGGCCAGTGGACCGCCGGCGGCGAGGTCTCGACCTGGGAGGCGAGCGAGCACCGCTGCCACCATCCGATCCGCCGCGGCGACCGGCTCTATGTCAGCTATTGGCACGGCGGTTTCGTCATCCTCGACATCTCGGACATGACGAAGCTGAAGCGTATCTCCGGCCTCGACTGGAGCCCGCCGTTTGCCTGGCCGACGCATTCCGCGGTGCCGGTGCCGTTCCCGATCAACGGCCGCAACTACATGCTGGTGGCCGACGAGGACGTCGCCCGGCTCGATCCCGACCCGGCGCCCGAGCTCTCGGCCTTCCTCTGGCTGCTCGACATCACCGACGAGACCAACCCGGTGCCGTTCAGCACCTTCCAGGTCGCCGGCGTCCACGGCAAGCGCAACCCGCCGATGACCGGCTGCCACCAGCCGGTCGAGACGATCCGCGGCACCGAGATCCCGGTCGCCTGGTTCGCCCAGGGCCTGCGCTTCATCGACATCGCCAACCCGCAGACGCTGCGCGAGACGGCGTCGTACATTCCCGAGCCGCCCGGCGGCGCCCGCGTCTCGAGCAACGACGTCTATGCCGACGACCGCGGCTTGGTCTATCTGATCGACCGCATGCGCGGGCTGGCAATCGTCGAGCGGGTTTAGGCGCTCCGGAAGGGGTGGCGACGCGCTCTAAAGAGAGTCATCTTGACTCTCTTTCTCCCCCATTCCAATATGAGAACATATCAGGAACTACCCTGAGCTGATCTCGTTTGGGCGTTCATGGCGGCGATCGATCTTTCTTCCCTTCGCGAGCGCATCCGGGCGCTGGAAAACGGCGGCGTCGTGCCGCGGGTCCTACCTTTCGCAGTCGCCGCGCTCGATGAAGCGCTGCCTGGTGGCGGCATCGCCCTCGGCGCGTTGCACGAGATTCTGGGGGCGGGGGCGGATGAGGAGGACGGCGCCGTCGCTGCCGCTTTCGCCGCCGGCATTCTCGCCCGGCTGGCGCGCGAGACCGGCGGCAGCGTGCTGTGGTGCGCCGCGAGCGACGATCTCTACGCGCCCGGCCTCGCCGCCTACGGTCTGCCGCCGGACCGGCTGATCCTGGCGCGCTGCCGTTCCGACGAGGAGATCCTCTGGGCGATGGAGGAGGGGCTGCGCTCGGGCGCGCTCGCCGCCGTGCTCGGCGAGATCGCCGTGCTGCCGCCGACCGCCGGCCGCCGCCTGCAGCTCGCTGCCGAGGCGAGCGGCGTCACGGCGCTGGTGCTGCGGCGCTGGCGCAGCTTCGCCGTCGCCGAGCGGCAGCGCCCGGCGCCCAGCGTCGCGGTGACCCGCTGGCGCGTCGCCGCCGCCTCCAGCCGCGACACCGGCGAGCCCGGCGTCGGGGCGCCGCTCTGGCAAGTCGATCTCTTGCGCTGCCGCGGCGGACGCCCGGCATCGTTTCTGATGGAGGAAGGCGATGCGACGGGTCATGTCGCTGTTTCTGCCGAGCTGGCCCACCGACATTCTGACGCGGCGGAAGGATTGCGCCGCGCCGGCTGATGGTTCTTTCGTTACCGCCGTCACGCTCGGCAATCGCCGCCTCGTCGCGGCGGCGAGCCCGGCGGCGGCCGCCGCCGGCATTACGCCCGGACTGCCACTCGCCGATGCCCAGGCCTATGTCCCGGGTCTCGGCGTCCACGAAGCCGATCCGCCGGGCGACGCCGAGCTTCTGCGCCGCCTCGCCGAATGGTGCGGCTGCTACAGCCCGTGGACCGCGCCCGACGGGACCGATGGGATCATCCTCGACATCACCGGCTGCGCCCATCTGCGCGGCGGCGAGGCGCGGCTCGCGGAAGAGATCGTCGGGCGCATCGCCCGCTTCGGCTTCGCCTGTAGAGCCGCCATTGCCGATACCGCCGGCGCCGCCTGGGCCCTGGCGCGGTTCGGCGGCGAGCGGATCGCGATCGTCGCTCCCGGCGAAGCGCGCGGGGCGCTGGCGGGATTGCCGGTCGCCGGCCTGCATTTGCCGGCGGCGAGCACCGTCGGGCTCGAGCGGCTCGGCCTCAAGCGCATCGGCGAGCTCTACCCGATATCGCGGGCGGCGCTGGCACAGCGCTTCGGCGCCGAGCTGGCGCACCGTCTCGACGCGGTGCTTGGCGCGGATGCGCCGGTCTCGCCGATGCGCCCGGTCGTCGCACGGCGGGCGCGGCTCAGCTTCGCCGAACCGATCGCGACGGCCGAGGACCTGGCGCGCGCCACGGCGCATCTCGTTACCGAGCTATGCGGCGGCCTCGCCGCCGAGGGCAGCGGCGCTCGCCGCCTGCATTTATCCTGCTTTCGCGTCGACGGCGCCGTCGAGCGGGCGGCGATCGGCACGGCGCGGCCGAGCCGCGACGCGCGCCACCTGACCCGTCTCTTGTCCGAGCGCCTGTCCGGCATCGATCCCGGTCTCGGCATCGAGGACATGGTCCTGACCGCGCCGCTGGCGGAGCGGCTGGACGCGGCGCAGCTCGAGATGCGCCCGACACACCTGCATCCTTCCAAGATATCTCCCTCGCCCCCTTCAGGGGGAGAGGGTAGGGGTGAGGGGGTAGTGCCGCTTTCCCGTTCGATCCGGAGAGTGCTCACCCAGTCGCAGCACCCCCTCACCCAACCCTCTCCCCCTGAAGGGGGCGAGGGCATTCCTTTAGTAGCTCGCGAGGGAGCGGCCCACGAAACCCCCGACACTCTCGCCCTCGCGTCCCTCGTCGACCGGCTCGGCAACCGGCTCGGCCTCGCCAATCTCCACGCCGTCGCGCCCTACGAGAGCCATCTCCCGGAGCGCGCCGTCGCCATCCTGCCGGCGCTCGATGCCTCCCGCACCGGCCTTCGCGCCTGGCCGACCGGCGCGAAGCGTCCGATGCGGCTCTTCGCCCGGCCGGAGCGGATCGAGGCGACCGCCCCGGTGCCCGACGACCCGCCGATCATGTTCCGCTGGCGCCGCCTGCTGCACCGTGTGCGCCGCGCCGACGGACCCGAGCGCATCGCCGAGGAGTGGTGGCGCATGCCCGACCCGACCCGCATCGCAGATCCCGCCGCAATCCGCGACTACTACCGCGTCGAGGACGAGCAGGGCCGGCGCTTCTGGCTGTTCCGCGCCGGGCTCTTCCGACCCGGCTGCCCGGCCGAGTGGTTCCTCCATGGGGTCTTCGCGTGATGGCGACCTGCATTGCGCCTGCATTTTCTGGCGACGCCCCCCTTCCTCTTTCTTCCCGCTCGCCCCCGCTTGGGTCCCCCAAGCGGGCGAGGGTTCCTCTAACTTTGGTGGCTCTTCGAATTTCGTGGGCTTTCCTCTTCGCCTGCTTTTCACCTGCATTTTCAGCCCGGCGCGCGCCATGACCGGCTACGCCGAGCTCCAGGTCACCAGCAATTTCTCCTTCCTGCGCGGCGCCTCGCATCCCGACGAGCTGGTGGTAACGGCGGCGCTGCTCGGCCATTCGGCCTTCGCGCTGACCGACTGCAACACCCTTGCCGGCATCGTGCGCGCCCATAAGGCGGCGGAGGAGGCGGGTATCCGCTTCATCGTCGGCTGCCGGCTGGCGCTGCGCGACGGCTTGAGCTGCCTCTGCTTCCCGATCGACCGGGCCGCCTATGGCCGCCTGTCGCTTCTGCTGACGCTCGGCAAGCGCCGTGCTCCGAAGGCGCAGTGCCATCTCGACTATGCCGATCTCGTGGCGCATGGCGAGGGCCAGATCCTGGTGGCTCTGCCGCCCGACGCGCCGGATGCCGAATTCACCGCCCGCCTCGACCGTCTCGCGGCGGATTTTCCCGGCCGGGTCTATCTCGCAGCGCAGCACCTCTACCGCGGGGACGACGCCAAGCGCCTGCATCGTCTGGCCGCGCTGGCCGCTTCGGCGGGGGTGAAGCTGGTCGCGACCAACGACGTGCTTTACCACGCGCCCGAGCGGCGCGTGCTGCAGGACGTCGTCACCTGCATCCGCGAAGGCTGCACGATCGACGAGGCCGGCTTCCGTCTCGCCGCCAACGCCGAACGCCACATGAAACCGGCGGCGGAGATACGCCGTCTCTTCTGCAACCACCCCGACGCCGTTGCGCGTACCGAGGAGATCGCTGAACGCTGTCGTTTCAGCCTGAAGGAGCTGAAATACGAATACCCCGACGAACTCGCGCCCGACGGCACGACGCCGCAGCAGGAGCTGATCCGCCTCACCTGGGAGGGCGCCGCCTGGCGTTATCCGGACGGCATCCCCGACAAGGTCCGGACCCAGATCGAGCATGAGCTGAGCCTCATCGACGAGCTGCACTACGCGCCCTATTTCCTCACCGTCCATGACATCGTCCGCTTCGCTCGTTCGCAGGACATCCTCTGCCAGGGCCGCGGCTCGGCGGCGAATTCCTCGGTCTGCTACTGCCTCGGCGTTACCGCCGTCGATCCGGCCGAGATCGACCTGCTTTTCGAGCGCTTCATCTCCGCCAATCGCAACGAGCCGCCCGACATCGACGTCGATTTCGAGCACGAGCGGCGCGAGGAAGTGATCCAGTACATCTACGAGAAATACACCCGCGAGCGCGCCGGCATCGCCGCGACGGTGATCTGCTATCGCTCGCGCGGTGCGATCCGCGAGGTCGGCAAGGCGCTTGGCCTGTCGCAGGATGTGACCGCGGCGCTGGCCCGCGGCATCTGGGGCTGGAGCAACGAGGGCATCGACGACGAGCGCGTCCGCGAGGCCGGGCTCGATCCCGGCGACCGGCGGCTGCGCCTCGCCCTCGACATCGCCGGGCAGCTGCTGGGATTCCCGCGGCATCTGTCGCAGCACGTCGGCGGCTTCGTCATCACCCGCGGCCCCTTGGCCGAGCTCGTGCCGATCGAGAACGCGGCGATGGAAGAGCGCACCGTCATCGAATGGGACAAGGACGACATCGAGGTCCTCGGCATCCTCAAGATCGACGTGCTGGCGCTCGGCATGCTGACCTGCATTCGCAAGGCCTTCGACCTGATCGAGCTTCACTACGGCAAGCGCTGGACCCTCGCCACCATCCCAGCGGAGGACCCGGCGGTCTACGAGATGCTGGGCCGTGCCGATTCGATCGGCGTCTTCCAGGTCGAGAGCCGCGCCCAGATGACCATGCTGCCCCGCCTCAAGCCGAAACGCTTCTACGATCTCGTCATCGAGGTCGCGATCGTCCGCCCGGGTCCGATCCAGGGCGACATGGTGCACCCCTATCTGCGCCGGCGGAACGGCGAGGAAAAGGTCGAGTACCCATCTGAGGCGCTCCGCGAGGTCCTGGAAAAGACGCTCGGCGTGCCGCTCTTTCAGGAGCAGGCGATGAAGATCGCCATCGTCGCCGCCGGTTTCACCCCCTCCGAAGCCGACCGGCTGCGCCGCGCCATGGCGACCTTCAAGAAGGTCGGCATCATCCACGAGTTCCGCGAGAAGATGATCGAGGGAATGGTCGCGCGTAAGTACGAGCGCGACTTCGCGGAGCGCTGTTTCCAGCAGATCGAAGGCTTCGGCAGCTACGGCTTTCCCGAGAGTCACGCCGCCAGCTTCGCGCTGCTGGTCTATGTCTCGGCCTGGCTGAAATGCCACTATCCCGAAGTCTTCGCCGCCGCCCTCCTCAATTCGCAGCCGATGGGCTTCTACGCCCCGGCCCAGATCGTCCGCGATGCCCGCGAGCACGGCGTCACGGTGCGCGAAGTCGACATCAACGACAGCGAATGGGATTGCACGCTGGAGGCATTTCCGCCTCCCTTCCTTTCTTCTCCCTCGCCCCCTTCAGGGGGAGAGGGGCGGGGTGAGGGGGCAGCGCCGCCGTCACCGCCATCCCCGAGAGATCTCACCCAGCCCAACCACCCCCTCACCCAACCCTCTCCCCCAAGCAGGGGCGAGGGCTCTGCTTTTCTTGGGTCGGGCAAGAAACCCCGCTGCGCCCTCCGCCTCGGCTTCCGCCAAGTCAAAGGGTTTGCCGAGAAGGATGCGGCGCTCCTCGTCGCCGCCCGCCACACTCCCTACGTCAGCCCGCGCGACCTCTGGCGCCGCGGCATGCTCGGCTCCAGTGCGTTGGAGAAGCTCGCCCACGCCGATGGTTTCCGCTCGACCGGACTCGATCGGCGGCAGGCGCTCTGGGCGGTCAAGGGCCTTGGGGAGCCGCCGCTGCCGCTCTTCGCCGCCGCCGAGACGAACCCGGCGTGCGAGGCGCCGGAGGCGGCGCTGCCGGCGATGCGCCTCGGCGAGCATGTCGCCGAGGATTACGCCGCGCTCAGCCTGTCGCTGAAACGTCATCCGCTAGCCTTCCTGCGCGGCGGGCTGGCGCGCGAGGGCAATGTTCGCGCTGCCGATCTTGCGACGCTGCCGGTCGGCCGCCGCATCTCGATCGCCGGCCTCGTGCTGATCCGTCAGCGACCGGGGACGGCGAGCGGCGTCATTTTCGCAACGATCGAGGACGAGACCGGAATCGCCAATCTCATCCTCTGGCCGTCGGTCTTCGATGCGCATCGCCGCGCCGCCCTCGGCGCCACGCTGCTGCAATGTACCGGCCGGCTGCAGCGCGAAGGCCTCGTCATCCATATCGTCGCCGAGCGCCTCGTCGATCTCTCTGAACGGCTGCGCCAGCTCCGCGACCGCACGCTGCCGGATCTGCCCGACGCTCGCATGGTCCGTGAAGGCTCATGGCGACGGCCCGACGATCTCGTCGTCCCCAGCCGCAACTTTCGATAGAAAATAACTTGCGGGCACATGCTCTGCGTGATAAAGAACAAACGTCGAACATCCGAACGAGGAGGACACCATGACCATGCATCGCCGCTTTGCCGTCGCGTTCCTCGCCGCCGCAGTCGTCACGATCGCCGCGCTTCCCGTCGCGTCGCAGACCGCTAGCCGGCCGCCGCGCAGCGACAATGCGCAACCGCGCGCGGATCGCACCGCCGGCCTCCTGCGCCATCTCGACACCGATCACGACGGCTTCCTCTCGGCCGCCGAGATCGACGCCTTCGTCACGACCCGTTTCGACCGCCTCGACCGCGACGCCAAGGGTTATCTCACGCTCGACGATTTCGAGGCGCGCCAGCACCGCGCCCTCGAGCGCGCGACCACCGACAAGCGTCGCGCCGCCATCGAGCGATCATTGCCACGCGTCGAGGCCGCCTATAAGACCCTCAATAAATCCGGCGACGGCCGCCTCACTAGGGACGAATATCTTGCCGCCAGCCACGCCCGTTTTGCTGCTGCCGACACCGACCATGACGGCAAGCTCTCGCTCGACGAGCTACGCGCCGCGAAGGGCAGGGCGTTCTGAGGCGGGCGGTCGGCCGAGCGGGGGCGGAGTAACCCGCAGGCGATGGGCGCGGCTCACCGGACGAGCCGCTTCCCTGCGACGCCGGTTTCATCGAACATGGCCCGATGACGTCGCCCTTCGTTTACCTCGATAGGCCCCCGCCCGCCGATCCGCTGCGCCAACGCCTGCGCGAGCACTACCGCGCCGACGAGGCGATGGTGGTCGAGGAGATCCTCGCGGCGGCCGAGCTGCCGCCCGACGCGCTCTCCCGCATCGAGGCGACGGCGCGGGACCTCGTCCTCAAGGTGCGGGCGGCACGGGTCGGCAAGGGCGGCATCGATGCGCTGCTCCACGAATACGCGCTGTCATCGCGCGAGGGCGTCGCGCTGATGTGCCTCGCCGAGGCGCTGCTCCGCATTCCCGACGCCGCGACGATCGACCGGTTGATCGAAGACAAGATCGCCGGCGGCGACTGGCAGCGGCACGTCGGTCATTCCGACTCGCTTTTCGTCAACGCCTCGACCTGGGCGCTCATGCTGACCGGGCAGGTTCTGACGCCGGCCCGCGCCGGCGGCGACTTCGCCGCGGCGCTGCGCCGCTTCGCGCGGCGCTCGGGCGAGCCCGTCGTGCGCCAGGCGGTGAGCGCGGCAATGCGCATTCTCGGCCGCCAGTTCGTCATGGGCCGGACGATGGGCGAAGCGCTGCGCCGTGCCGCCGGCGAGGAGGCGCACTCGTATCGCCATTCCTATGACATGCTCGGCGAGGCTGCTCGTACCGCCGTCGATGCGCAGCGCTATCTGGTGAGCTACGACACGGCCATCGCCGTGATCGGCGCCGCGACGCACGGGATGGACATCTTCGCGGCTCCCGGCATCTCGGTGAAGCTCTCGGCGCTGCACCCGCGCTATGAGGAGGCGCAGCGCGAGCGTGTCCTTGCCGAGCTGACGCCGCGTCTCAAGGCACTGGCGATGCGCGCCCGCGCGGCCGGCATCGGCTTCACGATCGACGCCGAGGAATCCGAGCGTCTCGAGCTCTCGCTCGATCTCCTGGCGGGCATCGCCGGCGATCCCGACCTTGCCGGCTGGCAGGGCCTCGGCCTCGCCGTGCAGGCCTATCAGAAACGCGCCCTGCCGCTGATCGACTGGCTCGCCGACCTCGCCCGCCGCAGCGAGCGGCGGCTGATGATACGGCTCGTCAAGGGCGCCTATTGGGACACCGAGATCAAGCGCAGCCAGGAGCGCGGTCTCGTCGGCTATCCGGTCTTCACCCGCAAGGTCGCGACCGATGTTTCCTATATCGCCTGCGCCAAACGCCTGCTCGCGGCACCCGACGCCTTCTACCCGCAATTCGCGACGCACAATGCGCAGACGCTGGCGACGATCCTCGAAATCGCCGGTCCGGACGGCGACTACGAGTTCCAGCGGCTCCACGGCATGGGCGAGGCGCTCTACGACGAGATCGTCGGACCGGACAAGCTCGACCGACCGTGCCGGATCTACGCACCGGTGGGCAGCCATGAGGATCTCCTGGCCTATCTCGTGCGCCGGCTGCTCGAGAACGGCGCCAACACCTCCTTCGTCAACCGCATCGTCGACGACCAGGCGCCGGTCGAGCAGATCGTCGCCGATCCGATCGCCCGCCTGCGGGGTCTCGAGCGCAAGGCGCATCCGCGGATCGCGTCGCCGGCGGCGTTGTTTGGCGCCAAGCGGCGCAACTCGGTCGGGCTCGACCTCGCCGATCCGCTGGCGCTCGCCGATCTCGCGGTTGCGATGGAGCAATTGGCGACGCGCTGGACCGCCGTTCCGATCGTCGCCGGCAGCGAATGCCAGGGCGCGACGCATCACGTCTTCGATCCCGCCGACCGGCGCCGGCTCATCGGCAGCGTCGTCAACGCTTCGCGGGCGCAGATCGAATCCGCGCTGGCTTCCGCGGCGGGAGCGGCGCCGGCCTGGGACGCGACGCCGGTGGAGGAGCGCGCTGCGATCCTCGACCGCGCGGCCGATCTCTTCGAGGCGGAGCGCGGCGAGTTCATGACGGTGATCGTCCGCGAGGGCGGCCGTTGCCTACCCGACGCGATCTCGGAAATCCGCGAGGCGGTCGACTACTGCCGGTACTACGCGGCGCGTGCCCGCGGCGATTTCGCGTTCTCGCCGTTGCCCGGCCCGACCGGCGAGAGCAACACGCTGACCCTGCACGGCAGGGGCGTCTTCGCCTGCATCGCACCCTGGAACTTCCCCCTCGCCATCTTCACCGGCCAGATCGTCGCGGCGCTGGTGGCAGGCAATACGGTGATCGCGAAGCCGGCCGAGCAGACGCCGCTCGTCGCCGCGGCCGCGGTGCGGCTGCTGCATCGCGCCGGCATCCCCGGCGATGTTCTTCACCTCCTGCCCGGCGAGGGCGCAGTTGGCGCGCGTCTCGTCGCCGATCAGCGGATCGCCGGCGTCGCTTTCACCGGATCGACCGCGACCGCGCAGTCGATCAACCGCTCTCTCGCGTCGCGCGGCGGTCCGATCGTGCCGTTCATCGCCGAGACCGGCGGACAGAACGCGATGATCGTCGATAGCTCGGCGCTTCCCGAGCAGGTCGTCGGCGACGTTCTGTCGTCGGCGTTCGACAGCGCCGGGCAGCGCTGCTCGTCGTTGCGCATCCTCTGCCTGCAGAGCGATGCGGCCGACCGCATCCTGGCCATGCTGATCGGCGCCATGCGCGAGCTCGTCATCGGCGATCCCGGGCTCCTCGCCACCGACGTCGGGCCGGTCATCGATGAGTCGGCGCGAAAGGCGCTGGACTTACACGCGGCGCGGATGGCTCGCGAGGCGAAGCCGCTGTTCGAATGTTCGCTGCCGCCGGTCGCAGACCGCGGGACATTCTTCGCACCGCGCCTCGTCGAGATCGCCAGCATCGGGCAATTGACCGGCGAGGTGTTCGGACCGGTGCTGCATGTGCTGCGCTGGCGTGGCGACCAGCTGCCGGCGCTGCTCGACGAGATCGCGGCGACCGGCTTCGGCCTGACGCTCGGCATCCACAGCCGCATCGACGCGACAGTCGAGGCGGTGCGCCGCCGCTTGCCGGTCGGCAACGTCTACGTCAACCGCAACATGATCGGCGCCGTCGTCGGGGTGCAGCCCTTTGGCGGCGAAGGCTTGTCGGGGACTGGACCGAAGGCGGGCGGGCCGCATTACCTGCCGCGCTTCGCAGTCGAGCGGACGCTCTCGATCGACACCACGGCTGCCGGCGGCAACGCCAGCCTGCTGTCGCTCGGCGACGACGGTTGAACGAGGCGGAACGGATGGTGCCGACGGCGCGTTTTCGAAACTATGAAACCACATCCGACCGCCAGTGCGATCCTCGCGATCGCCGTCACCGGGATGCTCGCTGTTGGCGCGGCCTTCGCGGCGTCACCGACCCCCGACGATGCAGTGCCGACGCCGCCGAACGACGAGCACGGCGTCAAGCCGAGCGAGGGGAGCAGTACGCCCTCCGGATCCGGCAACAACCTGAGCGACCAGCTGTCGCGCTCCGGCGGCGTGATCAAGCCGCGCACCGACGTCGACCCCGGAATGCACCAGCCGGCCCCGGATCCCGGGCCGCAGAGCATGCCGGTCATCCCGCCGCCCGGAAGCACGGGCAACAGCCTCGACGTCAAGCCGAAGTAACGGCCGCAAGGCTTCCGCCGGTCGCGATAGTGCCTATCGCGACCCTTTGTTGTGCCGGTACGGTTCCGTTTTAGAGGGATAATCGCCTCGGTTTTTGCGACTCGATTGCATTATCATTGCGTTTCAGTCGCATTTGCGGTACCGAGGCAGAATGTTCGAGCCCTTCCGAATCGCCCTCTTTACAGCCATCGGACTGAATCTCGCGGCGACGGCGGTCGCGGCCGAGGAACCGGTCTTCAACTTGACGATCAAGGACCACCGCTACACGCCGGCGGAGTTCGACGTGCCGGCGAACGTCAAGCTCAGGCTGCTGATCAAGAACGAGGACAGCAGCCCCGAGGAGTTCGAAAGCGCCGAGTTGCATCGCGAAAAAGTCGTGCTGGGCAATAGCGAGATCACCGTCTTCATCGGTCCGCTGAAGCCCGGCCGCTACGAGTACATCGGCGACTTCCATCAGGAATCGGCACACGGCGTGATCACGGCGAGATAGAGACCGGCACATGTTGGCAGTAGCGATTGTCGTCTTCCGCGAGGTCCTGGAGGCGGCGCTGATCGTCGGAATCGTGACCGCGGCCAGCCGCGGCGTGCCCGGGCGCGGCAAGTTCATCGCCGGCGGCGTCGTCGCCGGAATTCTCGGCGCCTGTCTCGTCGCCGCCTTCGCCGAGACGATCGCCGAGGCGGCCTCCGGCGTCGGTCAGGAGCTGCTCAACGCCGCGATCATGTTCCTCGCCGTTGTCATGCTCGGCTGGCACAACGTCTGGATGGGCAAGCACGGCCGCGAGATGGCGTCAGAGGCCGCCAGTCTCGGCGCCGCCGTCACGAGCGGCGCCCGGCCGCTTACCGCGCTCGCCCTGGTCGTCGGGGTGGCGGCGCTGCGCGAAGGCTCCGAGCTCGTCCTCTTCCTCTACAGCATCGCGGCGGCGGGCGGCGGCGGCCCCCTCAACATGCTGGGGGGCGGCGCGATCGGGCTCGCCGCCGGCGCCTCGTTCGGGGTCGCGCTGTATCTCGGGCTCCTGCGCATTCCGACGCGCCATCTCTTCGCGGTGACGAGCTGGCTCATCCTGCTGCTCGCCGCCGGTCTCGCCTCGCAAGGCGCCGCCTTCTTGGTGCAGGCCGATCTCCTGCCGCCGCTCGGCTCGAGCATCTGGGACAGCTCGCGCTTCCTCAGCGAGGCCAGCATTCCCGGCAAGGTCCTGCATGTCCTGGTCGGCTATGTCGCGCGGCCCGACGGCATCCAGATCATATTCTGGCTGGCGACCCTCGCCATCATCGGACTCCTCATGCGGCTCGTCGGCGGCGGTCCGCTACCGCTCGATCGAGGGACGCGGCGGGCAATCAGCGTGGCGCTTCTGGTCCTGTTGGCGCTGGGCATCGGCGTCGTGGCGGCACGCGCCGATTACCTGGTGCGGTCGCCCATCGTCGACTATCTCGAGGTCGAGCTCGAGCATAACGGCGCCTATAGTCACGACCGCGATCCCGCGAAGAACCACGCCCAGAGCTATACCAATGCGATCGGCTATGGGCTGACGCCATGGTGGCTGACCGAGATCGAAGGCGAATGGGGCGCCGATCCCGGCCGCAATCTGGCCTACGGCGCGACGACCTGGGAGAACCGCTTCCAGCTGACGGAGCAGGGAAAGTACTGGATCGACCTCGGCGCCTTCGCGGAGTATTCGCACAGCCCCTCGCGCATCGGCCCGGATTCCGTCGAGTTCGGTCCGCTCGCGCAGATCGAGCAGGGCGAGCTGCTGCACACGCTCAATCTCTTCGCCGCCCGGGACCTCGGCCACGGCTCCGCAGGCGTCTGGTCGCTGCTCTACGCGGCGCAGACGCGCTGGCGGCTGAACCATTATTTCGAGCCGGGCGTCGAGGCCTACGGCACGATCGGCGACGTCACCGTTCCCGGCGAGATCCACAATCAGGATCACCGTGCCGGTCCGGTCGTCGTCGGCTATAGCTACCTGTTCGGGACAACCAAGCTGCGCTATGAAGCCGGCTATCTCTTCGGCCTGACGACGCCAACGCCGACCGGCACGGTACGCTGGAGGCTTGAGCTAGAGACGCATTTCTAGCTGCCATGCGTCGGCATCGTGATCGCGGTGCGTCCTCGACGGTTGAGGCAGGTGGCGATTGCGGCTAGCTTGACCGCCGCGCGGCCTCAGCGGCCGCACCCCAGCCGATAGGGCCTGCGATGTTCACCACCCGTCCTGAATTGCGCGGCACTTTCGGGGCGGTCGCCTCGACGCATTGGTTGGCGTCCTCGGTCGGCATGAGCTTCCTCGAGCGCGGCGGCAATGCCTTCGACGCGGCGGTGGCGACGGCCTTCGTCCTGCAGGTCGTCGAGCCGCATCTAAACGGCCCCGCCGGCGAGGTGCCGATCCTGCTGTGGAGCCGCAAGTCGGGCCGCGTTGAGACGATCTGCGGCCAGGGCGTCGCACCCGCCGCCGCGACGATCGCGCGCTATCGCGAGCTCGGTATCGACGACCTCGTGCCCGGCACCGGCCTCCTGGCGACAGTGGTACCCGGTGCTTTCGACGCCTGGATGCTGCTGCTACGCGACTACGGCACGATGCGCCCCGCCGACATCCTGGCGCCGGCCATCGCCTATGCCGTCAACGGCTATCCGCTGGTGCCGCAAATCGCGGCGACCATCGCCACGGTCCAGGATCTCTTTCTCTCCGAATGGAAGACCTCGGCGGCCGTCTATTTGCCGGGCGGAGCGTTGCCGCGGCCCGGCATGCTGTTCCGCAACAAGCAGCTCGGCGCGATGTATCAGCGGGTCAGCGACGAGGCAGTGTCGGCCGGTGGCGATCGCGACGCGCAGATCGAGGCGGCGCGGCGCGCCTGGTCGCGCGGCTTCGTCGCCGATACGATCGACCGCTTCTGCCGCACGGCAGAGGTCATGGACGTCTCGGGCCGCCGCCATCGCGGTCTGCTGACCGGCGACGACATGGCGCGCTGGCGGGCGACGATCGAGGCGCCGGCGACCTATGATTATCACGGCTACACCATCGCCAAGACCGGTCCGTGGGGGCAGGGGCCGGTGCTGCTGCAGCAGCTCGCGCTGCTCCGCGACATCGACCTCGCCGCGATGGATCCGACGGGCGCCGAGTTTGTCCATGCCGTCGTCGAATCCGCCAAGCTCGCCTTTGCCGACCGCGAGGCGTGGTATGGGGACCCCGATGTCGTCGACGTCCCGCTGGCGACGCTTCTCAGCGAGGATTACTCGGCTGCGCGCCGCACGCTGATCGGCAGCACCGCGTCCCTCGAGCTGCGTCCCGGGACGCCCGACGGCCGCGTGCCGCGCCTGCCGGATCTTTCCGCCGTGTCGGCCGCGGCCGGCGCCGGCATCGGCGAGCCGACGATGCGGCGCGACGGCGAGGCGGTGGTGACCGCGGATGGCGC
>JAQGID010000434.1 GCA_028291405.1 Rhodospirillales bacterium
GCGCCATAGTGAAACCATGAGCGATGTCATCACCGTCTTCGACCGAGCTGTGCTGCGCCGGCGGCGTGAGCGTGCCGCCGCCGTCGGCGGCGCCGAGTTCCTCTTCGTCGAGGCGGCGGAGCGGCTCGCCGAGCGGCTCGAGGACATCAACCGCGTCTTTCCGCGCGCGCTCGACCTCGGCTGCCGCGACGGGCTGATGGCGCGCGCGCTCGGCACCCGCGGCGGCGTCGTCGATCTCGTCCAGGCCGATCCGGCGCCGGGCTTCGCGGCGCGCGCCCACGGGTTGCGCCTCGCCGCCGAGCCGGAGGCGCTGCCCTTTGCGCCGGCGAGCTTCGATGCCGTGCTGAGCGCGCTCGCGCTGCATTGGGTCAACGATCTGCCGGGCGCCCTGCTGCAGCTGCGCCAGGCGCTGAAGCCCGACGGGCTGTTGCTCGCCTCGATGCTCGGCGGCGAGACGCTGACCGAGCTGCGGCAGGTGCTGATCGACGCCGAGATCGCCGAGGAGGGCGGGCTCAGCCCGCGCGTCTCACCCTTCGCCGATTCGCGCGACCTCGGCGGGCTGCTGCAGCGCGCCGGCTTCGCGCTGCCGGTGGTCGACAGCGACCGCATCACCGCCACCTACCCCGACGCGCTGGCGCTGATGCGCGACCTGCGCGCGATGGGCGAGAGCAACGCCGTGATCGAGCGCCGCCGCAGCGTCACCCGCCGCGCCATGCTGCTGCGCGCCGCGGCGCTCTACGAGCAGCGCTTCGCCCAGCCCGACGGGCGCATCCCGGCGACGTTCGAGATCATCACCCTGACCGGCTGGGCGCCGCACGCGAGCCAGCCCAAGCCGCTGCGGCCGGGGAGCGCCACGACCCGGCTGGCGACCGCGCTGGGCAGCGCCGAGACGAGCGCCGGGGAGAAGGCGGGCCGCGGCTGACGGCTGTCTCATGCGCTCGCCGGCGCCAGCGCAAGCCGCCGCTTGCCGGGCAGCGCCAGCGCCGCGACCGTGCCGGCGAGCGAGAGCGCCGCGCAGATCCCGATCGCCGGGACGAAGCCGGCGGTGAAGGATGCCGGCGAGACGATGCTGCCGCGCGCCGCGAAAACGGCGACGATGAGGGCGATGCCGAAGACGCCGCCGAGGTTGCGCGCCATGTTGAAGGTGCCGGACGCCTTGCCGATTTCGGCCGGCGCGACGGCGCCGATGACGGCGGCCTGGACCGCGGGCATCGCCATCGAGACGCCGGCGCCGGCAAGGACCAACGGCGCGACGAGAGCGGCGAAGGCGAGGTCGGGGGCGGCAATCGCGCCGATCCAGGCGAAGCCGACCGCCTGCGCCAGCGTGCCGGCGACGACCAGCCGGCGCGCGCCGAGCCGGTTGACGAGGCTGCCGCCGAGCGGCGCGAAGACGAAGAGCGTCGCGGTCCACGGCAGCAGCCGCAGCCCGGCGCCGAGCGGACCGAATCCGCGGCCGGTCTGGAGGAACTGCGGCAGCATGAAGACGACGCCGTACATGCCGCCGTAGAAGAGAAAGCTCGAAGCGACGCCGGCGGAGAAGGCGCGGGCCCGGAACGGCCGCAGCGGCACCATCGGCTCGCGCGCCCGCCGCTCCCAGGCGACGAAGGCGGCGGCGAGGACGAGCCCGATGCAGAGCAGCGTCACGATCTCGGGGCTCGTCCAGCCGAGCTCGTTGCCGCGCACCAGGGCCCAGACGACCGCCAGAGCGGCGCCGGTCACGAGGACGAGGCCGCCGCCGTCAAGCACAGCCGGCGGTCCGAAGCTCTCCGGGCAGTGACGGAGCACCAGCGGGATGACGACGAGGCCGATCGGCACGTTGATCCAGAAGATCCACTGCCAAGCGAGACCCTGGGTCACGGCGCCGCCGACCACCGGCCCGAGAATGAGGGCGAGGCCGGTGACGCTGCTGAAGATGCCGAGCGCCTTGCCCCGCTGCTCGCGCGGAAAGACGGCGCTCAGCAGCGCCATCGCCAGCGGCATGGTCAGCGCTGCGCCCATTCCCTGAACAGCGCGGGCGGCGATCAGCGCGCCGGCGCTTCCCGAAACGGCGCAGCCGATCGAGGCGGCGACGAAGATGCCGAGCCCCATGGCGAAGACGCGCCGCCGCCCGAAGCGGTCGCCGAGCGCGGCGCCGGTCAGCAGCAGCACGGCGAGGCTGACGTTGTAGGCGTTCACGATCCATTCCAGCGCGGCGATCGAGGTGCCGAGCTCGACCCGGATCGTGCTCAGCGCCGTCGTCACCACCAGGGCGTCGAGCGCCACCATGAAGGAGGCGACGGAGGCGAGTACCAGGACCCAGGTTCGCGCCCTTTGTTCGGTCGATTCGGCCATTGCATGCTCCGTGCTGCGGTAGCGCCAAGACGGCGCGCTCCAACGAGACGAGCGCGGGCGGCAAAAGGATTCTTGAAAAAAAATTTCGCTTCCCGGGAATCCTTCGGCGGGGTCACGACGTCTCCGCGCTGGGACCGCGGCCTTGCGCCGTGACGGTCCGACGCGCTCTACTCGCCTGAACGGGAGCTTGCTCGCCATGAAACACACCATCGTGCGCTACAGGACGCGGCCGGAAGCGGCGGCGGAGAACCAGCGGCTGATCGAGGATGTCTTCCGCGAGTTGCACGCGGCATCGCCCGACGGCATCGGCTATGCCGTCTTCCGCCTGCCGGACGGCAGCTTCGTCCATCTCGTCGAGACGGCCGACGGCTCGGCGCAGCTGACCGAGCTTGCGGCGTTCAAGACCTTCGCCAAGGGCGTCAAGGAACGCTGCCTGGAGCCGCCGCAGTCGAGCGAGGCGACGATCGTCGGCAATTATCGCGTGCTCGGGGCCGCGCCGTGACCGGAGCGCATCGTTCATGACCGTCGCCGATTTCGGTGGGGCCGACCCGCGCGCCGCCTTCGGCGTTCTGCTCGGCGAACTGCGGCCCAAGCTGCATCGCTATTGCGCCCGCATGACCGGCTCGTCGATCGACGGCGAGGACGTCGTGCAGGAGGGCATCGTCAAGGCGATCGAGGCGTTTCCGGCGATGGGCGAGATCGCCAATCCCGAGGGCTGGGTCTTCCGCATCGTCCACAACGCCGCGCTGGATTTCCTGCGGCGCCGCGGCCGGCTGATCGCGCTGACGGCGAATGCCGATCCCGACATCGTCGTCGACCCCAGCACCGCCGTCGACGATCGTCAGGCTGCAGCGGCGAGCCTGCGCACCCTGATGCGCCTGCCGGTGGCGCATCGCAGCAGCGTCATCCTGATGGACGTGCTGGGGTACTCCCTCGAAGAGATCGCCGCCGTCACCGAGATGAGCGTCGCCGCGGTGAAGGCCGCCCTGCATCGCGGCCGGACGCGGCTTCGCGAATTGGCAGCGATCCCTGACGATCGGCCGGCGCCGCGCCTCGCGGCGGCGGAGCACGCGCTTCTCGCCGCCTACGTCGATCGCTTCAACGCCCGCGATTTCGATGCTATCCGCGACATGCTCGCCGACGAGGTACGGCTCGACCTCGTCAATCGCAGCCGGGTGAACGGCAAGACTGCGGTCGCGAACTACTTCGGGAACTACGGCCGCCTGGCGAATTGGCGCCTCGTCCCCGGGCTTGCCGATGGCCGCCCGGCCGTGCTCGTCCTCGACACTGCGGATCCGTCGGGCAGAGCGGGCTATTTCATCCTGCTCGACTGGGTCGGCGACCGGCTCGCGAGCATCCGCGATTTCCGCCACGCACAATATGCAGCGGAGAGCGCGGAGCTGATCGTGGCGGGGTGAGGCCGCAGCGCGGCTTTCAGCTCCGCGATGTCGCTATCCGACGGTGCCCGTCGCGGTCGTCACCTTCGGCAGCGAGTCTGCCTTGCTGCCCGGGAAGAGCGCGCGTTGGACGCAGTTTGCCGTGTTGCGGATATGCGTCTTGAGCAGTTCGCAGGCGAGGCCGGCGTTGCGGTCGAGCGAGGCATCGAGGATCGCGCGGTGCTCCCGCTGCAGCAGGCTTTGCGGGACCGCCTCCAGGAAAATGGCCTGCCGCCGATAGCGTCGAGACTGTTCGAACAGGATCGAGGAGAATCGTAACAGCCAGGGCGAGCCGCAGTTCTCGATCAGCGCCAGGTGGTAGGCTTGGTTTTCCTTCTCCCAGACGCTGCTCAGCTCGGCTCGTCCCGCGTCGAGTTGCGCCTCGATCTTCGACAGCCGGTGGAACACCGCGACGACCCGGCTTTCCCAATCGAGCGTCGCATTGCGGATCGAGCGGGAGAGAGCTTCCGGCTCGATGGTCAGGCGCACCCCGATAATGTCGGCGAACTCGGATGCCGACACGGCGGCGACCCAATACCCTTTCTGGCCGAGCGTGGTCACCAGGTTCTCAGCGGCGAGCCGCGACAGCGCCTCCCGCAGCGGACTGGAGCCGAATCCATATTCCTCGCGCAGCCGCTCGACGAGTAGTTTTTGCGACGGCTTCAATTGACCGGCGATGATGTCTTCGCGGAGTTTCCAATAGGCCGCTTCCGTCTGGGTCGCGAAGAATGGGCCGGCTTCGGCTGCGGTGGACATTCGTTAGTTCCCATCTTGTCGCGGCGCAACGGCGCCGACCGCGCCGTTCTGCCGCAGATATCTTTACTCCGCCACACTGCTCGCGCCCCTGCCTAGATGCTGGGCCATCCGTTGGTCAGCCTGCATCTAAATTGGGCTGATCTGTCAGATGCGATATAATCTCGTTATTTTGGTTACGCAGCTTAACAGAGGAGACCACGGATTTCCGCGTAAATTGCGCACCGTCTTGCAATCGCCCAGCAGCCGGTTTAGAAAAATATCGAGATTCAGTCGAACACCGAGCTTCGCTTCGCTCTCACGGCGTCCCGGGTGGATCTGCGAAGGTGGTCGCGAGATCCGGGCATGAGAATCGGCGCGGCACTCGCGGGCTGCGACAAACAACGGGGCCCCTCCATGCTCGAAATGCCGATTCAAATGCCGATCGCCGACCTGCTGGCACGCGGCGAGCATCTTGCCCGAACCGGGCAGCGGGTCAGCGTCCTTTGGCAAAAGCCGGAATCGCTTGCCTTCGTGGCGCGCGGCCGGGAGTACCGCAGCGAGTTCCACATCAATCCCAGCGACGAGCTCATGTACATGATCAAGGGAGAGATGAACCTGCATTACCGGCAGCCTGACGGAACCGAGGAAATCGCGGTCTTGCATCAGGGATCCGTCATCAACACGCCGAGCGGCGCGCCGCATTCGCCTCGCTTTCCCCCCGACGCCTTCCTGCTCGTCGTCGAGCGCCAGCGCCGCGCGGGCGAGATCGATCGGTTTCACTGGTATTGCCCGAGCTGCGATCACTTCCTGCACGAAGAGACCTTTGTCGTCGCGGACTATGGAGCGGACCCGGTCTCACAAGCCTATCAGCGTTTTTTCCAGAGCCAGGAACTGCGGACATGCAAATCCTGCGGTCATGTCACGCCCGCCCCGCAGTGACAAGCCCCGCATGTTTTCGCACCTGCCCGGCATGTCACGAGATCTGATGCTGCCGCGGCCCTAACACCCATCGAAACGCTGTTCGAATCCGAAGGAGAAGCGATGCCCAAGACGATCATTACCTCGGACGCAGCACCCACCACGGGATTCACGGACAAAGCGACGCCGTCTCCGTTGGCGCAAGCCATCCGCGCGGGCGACTTCCTCTATCTTTCAGGGCAGGGCCCACTCGATCCGATAACGAAGGAAGTCGTTGCCGGCGATATTCGCGATCAGTCACGGCAGACGCTTGCCAATCTTGTCTCGATCCTGAAGGCCGGCGGCGCTTCGTTGGAGAACGTCGTCAACATGCGTGTCTGCCTGCGCGACACTGCGGACTTTCCCGCCTTCAACGAAGTGTTCCGGGAGATCATGGCCGGCGAGAAGGTCACGCGGACCTGCATCGGCGGAACGCCGCATCGCAAAGGCGTCATGGTCGAAATCGATTGCGTCGCCTATATGGGCTGATCCCTCGATCTCCGAGTCTTTGGCTGCGCATTCGATGCATGCGGAGCGATTCGTTGGCACGCGTCATGCATCGCATCAGGACGAGTGAACGTCCGCTCCAACATCCTGCGGGTGCCTTGTGCAATGAGTGCGTTTCTCAGCGTCGACGCCATCAGCAAGACATTCACCGTCGGCAAACAGACGCTGTCCGCGCTCGGCCGGATTTCAATCGAGATCGAGCGTACGGAGTTCGTTGCAGTTCTCGGCCCGTCGGGCTGCGGGAAGTCGACCCTTCTGCAGATCATCGCGGGGCTGATCCCACCGACGTCGGGTCGGGTCATGCTGGACGGCAAGGCCGTGACCGCCCCGCCGCGCGACATGGTCTATCTCTTCCAGCAGTACAACAAATCGCTGTTCCCGTGGCGCACCGTTCTCGACAACGTCGCCTTCCCGCTCGAGATACAGGGGAATTCGTCGGGGCGCTCGGTCCGGCAACGCTGCCTCGAATATATCGCCATGGTCGGGCTCAGCGGGAGCGAAGACCAGTACCCCTGGCAATTGTCGGGAGGCATGCAGCAGCGTGCGGCTATCGCGCGCGCACTCGCTGCAGAGCCCAGCGTGCTCTTGATGGACGAGCCGTTCAGCGCCGTCGACGCGCTGACCAAGCTGGAACTGCAGACATTGCTGCTCGACATCTGGGCGAAGCACCGCCTGACGGTCGTCCTCGTCACCCATGACGTCGATGAGGCGGTATTCATGGCCGATCGGGTCGCAATGTTGAGCGCGCGGCCATCCACGATCGCGTCGGTGACCGACATTGCTCTGCCGCGCCCTCGCGATACGATCGCAACGCGCGAGAGTGCATCGTTTCTATCGCTGCGGCATGGTCTCCTCGACACGCTGCTGAAGAAGGACCGACCGGGGCCGACGCCGGATGAGGTGCGCGTCACGATGGATGGCGCGGCTCATGGATAGGACGGGATCTCGTCTGCTGCCGGGGCTCGTGTCGTTCGTGGCGGTTCTGGCAATCTGGGAGCTGGCCGGGCGATATCGCCTGGTGAATACGGTTCTATTGCCGCCACCGTCGATGATCGCCGCGACACTTTGGCAAATCGTGCGCACCGGGACATTTCTGGCGCCGCTCGGCCAGACATTTCTGCTGCTGTTCGTCGGCTATGCGCTGGCCTGCGGCTTCGGCATCGCTCTCGGCATCGCCATGGGCCGCAGCGAGCCGATCTACTGTTTCCTGGAACCGCTGATCGAGTTGATGCGTCCGATCCCGAAGGCAGCCCTGGTGCCTCCGCTGTTCCTGTTCCTGGGTTTCGGGGCGACGATGAAGGTCACCATCGTGGCCCTCGCGGCCTTCTTCCCCATTCTCATTGCGACGATCCAGGGTGTGAGGGGTGTCGACAGGATCGCGCTCGACACCGCGAGAACTTTCGGATGTCCGCCGGTCCGAATGATCTTCAAGATCATCCTCCCGGCGTCGCTTCCCATGATCGTCACCGGGATGCGCGTCGGCCTCGGCCTCGGCCTGATCGTCGTCGTCCTGGCCGAGATGCTGGCGGGCGAAGGCGGCCTTGGCTATCTGATCCTGGACATGCAGCGGTCCTTTGCCGTGCGGCAGATGTATGCGTGGATCGTCATCCTGGCGGTCGCCGGTCTGACGATCAACGCGGTCTTTGAATTCGTCGAAGCGAGGGCCATTCCGTGGCGGTCGAAGTAGGCCGTCTCCTCTCCGTTCCCGATACGGTCGGGACAGCGCGCTGGTTCGGCCGGCTGCGCTTTCCGATCCTGCGGACGCGCGTCACCGGCTTCGCTCTGGTCGTCGCGCTTCTGCTCCTCTGGGAATGCTCGGCCCGGCTCGGCTGGATGGTGAGCCAGAATTGGCCGCCGTTCAGTCTCGTGCTGACGGCGACATGGCGGGGCCTGTGGTCCGGAGAGCTGGCCGCCCCGCTCGCCGCCAGCATGGCGCGGATGGTCTCGGGTTATCTGATCGGCTCCTCGTGCGGCATCGTGCTCGGGCTGCTTCTGGGGACCGTGCGCGTACTGGACCGATTCGTGACACCGTTGATCGAGGCGTTGCGTCCGTTGCCGTTACCGGCGCTGGTGCCGCCGCTGATCCTGTTTCTTGGCCTGGATGATGCGCTCAAGATCTTCGTCGTCGCGTTTGCCGTCGTGTTTCCCGTCGTTGTCAGCACGGTCGGCGGCGTGCGCGACATCGACGAGGTGCTGATCGGTACCGCGCGAACCTTCGGCGCAAGCCGGGCACGCACGCTGCTGCGGGTCGTGCTGCCGGCCGCGATGCCGTCGATCTGTGCCGGTCTGCGTATCAGCCTGTCGCTCGCGCTGGTGACGACCGTCGTGGCGGAGATGATCGCCGGGTCCAGCGGCATCGGATACACCATCCTGCAAGCCCAATATGGGCTTCGGCCGGAGGAGATGTATGCGGCCGTGCTGTGCATCGCGGTCGTCGGCTATTTGCTGAATATGGGTTTCGTGCTGCTGGAACGCCGCATCCTTCGCTGGCACCAGCGGGCCGATGCCGACGTCTGATGCCCTCCCCGTCCCGGAAAGGTCGATGCCCGCATGATGAAACACCACGTCGCCGTAGCGGCCGGCATGGCCACTGCCGCATGGCTTATCGGCGCGCATCCAGCGCAGGCCGCCGATCCGATCAAGCTCAAGGTCGGAACCCAGTCGTTGATCGACACCGCACCCTTCGAGGCGGCGAAGGCGCAGGGATATTTCCTGGCGGAAGGCCTGGATGTGGAGGCGACGTCCATGGTGGGCGGTGCGGCGACGTTGCCGGCCCTCGCCGCCGGCCAGATCCAGATCGCCGCGAGCAACATGGTCTCGATCCTGCTCAGCGCTGAACAGGGCTTCGAGTTCAAGATCATCGCCGCCGGCGACACCACCGCTGATGCGCCGCCCGATCTGGCGGGAATGGTGACCAAGCCGAATTTGGTTCTGACGTCGGGAAGCGACCTCGAAGGCAAAAGACTGGCGGTCAACACGCGCAAGGACGGCATATGGCTTTATGCGCGCCAATGGGTGATGAAGACCGGCGGGAACCCGGATCGGGTCACCTACGTCGAGGTTCCGTTCCCGCAGATGATCGATGCGGTCCAGCAAGGCCGCGTCGATGCGGCGTTCGTCGTCGAACCGTTTCTGTCCGCCGGCGTCAAATCCGATACCGTGCATGTCGTCGCCTGGCCGTACAGCGCGGTTCTGTCGCATGCGCCGATCATGGAGTGGGTGGCTGCGAAGGCGGTCATCGAGGCGAACCCCGATCTCATCGACCGGTTCTCGCGCGCCTACAACAAAGGCGCGGACTGGATGACGCGGAACAAGGGCAGCGCCGAATGGGTACAACTGATCTCCAGCTATACGCATATCGCGTCCGATCTGGTGCAGCACGTCTCGCCGCCGCTGTTCCCGACGACCGTCGATCCGGCACAGATCGCCAAGGTCGCCGCAATCATGAGGAAGGAAGGTCTTCTGAAGGATGCGGGCGTGAATACGGATGATCTGCTGTATCGCACGGTCCTGCCGCATGCCCAGTAATCCCGGGACCGCTACGCTTGGAATGGCGATCGCTACGCGAACGGTCACCCTCGCATCCGATGGCGAGCGTCGTTTCGAGGCCTATGCGGCGACACTGGACGACGCACGTGGCCCCGGCATCCTGATCTGCACCGAGATGTGGGGAGTAACCGACGCGAAGCGCGAGCTTGCGGCCGATTACGCACGGCGCGGCTTCTGCGCGATCGTGCCGAACGTGTTCTGGCGATCGGACCCGAGCGGCGTCGTCAACGACGAAGGGCCGGCGCGCGACGTGGCATGGCAACGGCTTCGCGCATTCGATTTCCATAGGGCGGCGCAGGACATGTCGCTGGCGGTCGATTGGCTGCGCGCATCGGCTTCCTGTTCCGGCAAGGTCGCTTCGATCGGGTTCTGCATGGGCGGTCGGATCGCGCTTCTCGCCGCGTTGCGCAGCGGCGCCGATCTCGCGATCTCGCTCTACGCCCTCGGAATCGCCGACCATATCGACGAGCTCAGGCAGGCGGCTTGCCCGGTCCAGCTGCATTACGGGCTAGCGGACCAGCACATTCCGCGATCGGAGATCGAGGAGGTGGAAGCGGCGTCTGCGGGAAAGGACAATATCGAGATCTGGACCTATCCGGGGATCGGTCACGGTTTTTTCAATCCGCAGCGCGCCGCTTACGACGCCGCGGCGGTGGCGCTGGCGACGACGAGGATCGATCGATTGCTGCAGCGGATCGCATGAATTTGCCGGAAGTTCCCGGCATCGACCGAAGGGAAGAGAAATCGATGAGCGGCTTGCACAAGAGAGCCATGGCGCGTCTCGGCCTGGTGCTGATCCTGGTCGCCACGGCGTTGCCGCAACGCCAAGCTTGCGCCGCCGAGCCCGTCAAGCTTCGGGTCAGCACGATTTCCACCATCGATTCCGCGCCGTTGGAAGCCGCCAAGGCACAGGGCTATTTTGCAGCCGAGGGGCTGGAGATCGACACCACGCCAATGGTCGGCGGCGCCGCCGGCCTTCCGGCCCTGGCGGCGGGCCAGGTGCAGATCGCCAGCAGCAATCTCGTCTCGATCATCCTCGGGGCGCAGCAGGGGCTTGATTTCGCGATCGTCGCCGCCGGGGACGCGACGCGCGACGCGCCACCGGATCTTGCCGGGCTCATCATCGGGAAAGACAGCAACATCAAGACGGCGAAAGATCTCGAGGGCAAGAAGATCGGCGTGAACACGCGCAACAACATCATCTGGCTCTACGCGCGAGCCTGGGTGGCGAAGGAAGGTGGGGACCCGAACAAGGTCGTCTATCGTGAGGTGCCGTTTCCCCAGATGGTCGACGGCGTCGCCAACGGACAGGTCGATGCCGCCTTCGTGGTGGAACCGTTCCTGTCATTCGGGCTGAAGTCGGGAGCGGTCAAATTGCTCGCCTGGCCCTACAGCGCCGTGCAAGCGCGCATCCCGATCTCCATGTTCGCGACGTCGAAAGCCTATGCCACCGCTCATCCCGACGCGATCGAGCGCTTCGTCCGAGCCTATAACCACGGCGTCGACTGGGTAGATGCGAATATGGGGACCGATGCATGGTTCGAGCTCATTGCCGGCTATACGCATTTGAGCATCGACAAGGTGAAGGACCTGTCGCCACCGCTGTTCCCGAAGACGATCGACCCGGCGCAGGTTGCCCGGGTGAGCGAGCTGATGCAGGCGAACGGCATTCTCGATCGTGCTTTCGACCCGGCGACGGTGCTGTATACCTCCGTCCTGACCCCACCGAAGTGAGGCGAGATGAGCGACACGCAATCCATCATCCTGGCGTCCGACGGTGATCGGCGGTTCGAGGCTTATCTGTCGAAGCCGGCGTCGGGTCGTGGCGTCGGGCTGCTGATCCTGTCGGAAATGTTCGGCGTCAACCACGTCATGCGGGCGGTCGCGGACGCTTACGCCGTACGAGGCTATTGCGTCCTCGTTCCCAATCTATTCTGGCGGTCAGTGCCGAACGGCGCCTTGGATTATGAAGGCGACGATCGTGAAGCCGCTTGGGACCGCCTCAAAACATTCGATTTCGACCTCGCATCGGTGGACATGCGCGTTGCCGTCGATTGGGTGCGTGCCGCGGCATGCTGCTCGGGTGCCGTCGCGGCGCTGGGGTTCTGCATGGGCGGCCGCCTGGCGTTCCTGGCCGCGTCGCGCGCCAAGGTCGACGCAGCGATTGCCTTCTACGCCTTAGGGATTTCGCACCATCTGGCAGAAGCCGAGGTGATCGAGTGCCCGGTGCAACTGCACTATGGTCTATCCGACAAGCATATCCCACGGTCGGAAATTGACGAGGTCGGACATGGCATTGCCGGACGCAGCGATATCGAGATGTACCTTTATCCCGAAGCGGGTCACTCGTTCCTGAATGAGGTGCGTCCAACGTTCGACCCGTCCGCCGCAAGACTCGCGCACCAGCGCATCGACAGCCTGCTGAGCTCCCTCCGATCGCGAGCGCGGAGCTGAGCTCCGACCGCGCCGCCCGCTACCGCGTCAGCTCAGCGAGAAGGGTGCGCGCGGCCTTCAGGTCCGCGGTGTCGAACCCCTCGACGAACCAGCCGTAGCTGCGCGCCAGCACGGCGCGGGCCTCGTCGACCCGCCGCATGTCCCGCCAGAGCCGCGCCAGGGCGATCGCGACGCGCAGCTCCCACGATCGCGCGCCATGCTCGCGCGCGAGGCCGAGCGCTTCCTGCAGCAATCCCTGAACCTCGCTGGCGACGGCGGCGCCGCCGGCGGCCAGCCGGAGCTCGGCCTCGATGCGCATCAGCTCGGGGACCACCCAGCGCTCGCCGCCGTGTTCGACGAGCGCACGTGCCTCCGCGATCGTCGCCAGCGCCGCCGCGGTATTGCCGACCCGTCCCTGCGCCCGCGCGAGATCGCTGAGGTGAAGGGGCAGACGCAGCCCCGCGTGCGTCGCCCGAAACGCGGCGATCGCCACCTCGAGGGCCTCGACGGCGCCGGCGGCATCGTCGCCGGCGAGATCGACCCACGCCTTGTGGGCGAGACCGAAGGCACGCCATAGCGCGGCCTCGTGCTCCTCGCTATGCGCGAGGAGCGTCGCCGCGAGCCGTTCGGCAAGCGGCAGCGCGCCGCAAAACTCCGCCACCACACAGCCGCCGAAGGCGAGCGCGTAGCCGAAGGAATTCGCATGATCGAGATCGCGCGCCAGGGTCACCGCCTCCTGCGCCGTCCGCTTCGCGCGATCGGGGAAGCCCTGGACCCACAGGATCACCGCGAGGAACGCGAGCCCGGCGACGCGCTGGTCCTGGCCGAAGCTGAAGGCCAGCGGGCGATGGATCACCGGATCGTAGAGATCGAGCGCCCGCTCGATCTCGCTGCGCGCCTGCTCCTGCATCCCGAGCGCGTGCAGCGAGACGCCGAGGATGCGGTGGCCGACCAGCGACGCTTCCTCGTCGTTCTCCGCCTCGGCGAGGGCGAGGAAGCGGTCGGCCATCTCGCGGCCGGTGATGATGTCGCCGCCGACGAGGTTGTGCGCCCAAAGCCCGTAGAGCGAGCGCAGCAGCGGCGCCGTCTCGCCAAGCTCTTCGGCGAGCGTGCGGGTACGTTGCCAGGCGGCGCCGGTCTCCGCCGCCGAGTACCCGCGCGTCGCGATGAGCGGCATCCCGAGGCATTCCTGCAGCACGAGCTCGCGGCGCTTCTTGTCGTCTTCCTCGCCGAGCCGGTCGAGGAGCTCGATGCCGCGGCGAAGATGGGCAATCGCCTCGAGGTTCGCCGAGCGTTCGCCGGCCCGCCTTCCCGCCTTCAGCCAATAGTCGATCGCGAGGCCGGGACGCTTGGCCTCGGTATTGTGGTGCGCGAGGATCTCGGGCTGGACCTCGGCGATCTCCGGAAAGCGCTCGGCGATGCGGTCGGCGATCTGGGCGTGAAGCTGCTGGCGGCGGCTGCGGAGAAGGCTCGAATAGGCCGCCTCCTGGACGAGCGCGTGTTTGAAATAATACGTCGGGTGCGCCGCGCCGCCGCGCCGATAAACGAGCTCGGACGCGACGAGCTGGCCGAGCGCCTCCTCGATCGGGGCGGTCAGCGTCATCTCGATCGAGGCAAGAAGGTCGTAGGAGAAGTCGCGTCCGATGGCGGCGGCGACCTGCGCCACCTCCTTCACCTCGCCAAGCCGATCGAGCCGCGCCATCAGCGAATCCTGCAACGTCGCCGGCAGGCCGAGCTGCGGCAGCGGACCGTCGAGCAC
>JAQGID010000253.1 GCA_028291405.1 Rhodospirillales bacterium
CTGTCTTATACCATTTTTGCCGGACGATGACGTTATGCCGCGAGCACGGCAAGCGAGCTATCTTTGCGATCGGACAATGTCTGCTTCTCTGAGTTTCGACTCCAAAGCAGCCCGGCAATTATCGGCCAAGGCCGGACCTCGCGCCCCCCCGGCCGCAAAGGTCCGAGGAGGGGCGATCACGGACATTTGTCATGATCACCTCCGCTCGTTTAGGCGTTCGGACAAACGCCCGCGATCAGCTCTGCTTTATGTGTGAGAGGCTCGCAATCACGGTTGGACCGAACTGCGGTGGCGAGAGTTTCCGCGCGTCAGCGACCACCAAAGTGCGGTGGACCGCGTGCTGCGCGGTCCTTGGCCGACGCACATGCCGGACAATCGAGACCGCGATGACTGCAAAAAATGCTTGCCTGGAAGCCGCGGATTTGGCATGTTTTGTTCTTCGTTCGTTCTTTGACATCGTGAGCGTTTTCCCGACCACGCTGAGTTCGCGCGGCGAGGCCATGTTCGACCCAAGATGTAGAGCAGGAGCCTGTAATTTACCTGTTCTTTCAGGCGAGCCACCCAGATATGGAATCTGCGTAAAAAATCGGCAGCCTGGGTTTGCGCGCCGTCGTCGATCGCTTCGATGACGGCGCTTGGGGACCCTTACGGAAAATCGTCGAGGATCGGGCAGCGGTCGAGGATGCTCTTGCGGCGCTGACGCCGCGCCAGCGCGGTGGCGGAGCGCCTCAGGCCGGCGGCATCGAGCGCCGGGTCGGCGGAGCAGAGCTGCACGACATTGTCCTTGAATCCGTCCGGCGCCAGGAAAAAGGTCCGCCCGATCCTTGCCGCCGCCCGTGCGGCGTGCAGCTCGTAGACCGGTTTGTCACGTGCCTCCGCCCAGTTGATCGCGATGCAGCCCTTCGGCTGCAGCGCCGCGGCGCAGGCGTCCCAGAAGGCGAGGGGCGGCGCGTTGAAGCCGCCGCCGCCGTAGATGTCGACCATGATCGCGTCGAAGCGCTGCTCGGTTTCGGCCAGGAAGGTGATGGCGTCGGTCTGCTCGACCGGCGTGTCGATGTAGAAGTGCCGCCGCGCCAGGTCGATCACCGTCGGGTCGCTCTCGACGATCGTCAGCTCGCACTCCGGGTAATAGGCCGAGAGGAACCGCACCATGGCGCCGCCCCCAAGGCCGAGCTGGAGCGCGGTCCGCGGGTGCGGGCGGACGGCGACTGCGAGCGCCATCGCCTGCTCGTAGGGGAAGACGAGGCGCTGCGGCCGCATCAGGCTCATCGCCGATTGCTGCAGCACCATGCCGCTCTCGGTGAGCGAGGCGAGGCAGCGCCGGATGTCGCCGCCGTGCGGAATGTCGACGACGGCGAGTCGCGCCCCGAAGGTCTCGGCATAGCGCTGCTCGAGGGTCGTCGAATCCGTGCCGAAGAAGAAGGCGAAGCGGTCGCGGCTGCCGGCCCGCCGGGCGCGGAGTTTGGGTGGGCTCGCGTCAGGCATGCGTCGCACCGTAATAGAGGGTCACCGTATGCTTCGCCTCCGCGAAGAAGAGCCAGCGTTCGACCACGACGCCGACCGTGGCCAGCGGCGCGGCGACCGCCGCGGCGACGAGCGCCGGGACGCCGGGGGCGAGGAACGCGACGAGGGTGAGCAGGAAGGGCAGGGCGAAGGCGGCGAGCATCGCGATCCGGCGCAGCTTCGCCGCATGCTTGCGGGCGATCACGAACCCCATCTCCTTCTGGAGATAGTTCTCCGAGGTGTGCGGCGCCTCGAACAGCCGGACCTCGCCGAGCCCACCGAGCCCGGTCGCGGTTCCCGCCGTGCTGGCACTCGCGCTGCCGTCGATGAAGCGCCAGTAAGACAGCTTGAGGGCGGCGGCGAGGACGAGCGATAACAGGGTCAGAGCGGCGACGACGCGGTTCGGCCGGCCGAAAGCGTGAAGCAGCAGCACCAGCCAAAGGAGCCCGGTCGCCAATGAGAGAGCGAGATAGTTCGGCACCACCCAGCGATTGTGCCAGCGCTGGATCGGCTTCAGCGAGCGGTAGATCATCGCCGTGCAGAATACCGTGATGACCGCCCCCGCTGCCGCGAAGACGCCGCAGAGGCCCAGGACGCCGTCGGTCCGCCCGTAGAAGACCCAGCCGATGCCGAAGACGCCGGCCGGCAGATATGTGGCGACCGATGCAACGCCTTCACGCGACAGCCACGAACTACGCCATTGCGAGAAGGCGCGGATCGCGCGCTCGGGACGGCCGAGATGGAGCGTCGAGGACAGCAGGCCGATGGTGACGGCGCCGAGGGCCAGACCCAGCGCGGCAAAGGCGAAGCCGCGCTCGGGCGGCAGGAGGTCGAGCGGGGCCATGACGCCGAGCAGGGCGAGGAGACCGTAGCCGGCGCCGGAGAGCGTCGTGAACAGGATGACCGATAGCGCAGGATGCATGGTTCAGCCGGACAGGAACCGGTCGATCCAGCCGAGCAATCCCTTCGCCGGCGCGTGGTCGGGGGCGGTCAGCTCGGCGGCGGCGCCGGTGCAGCCGGCGGCGGCGCGGCGCGGCCGCGGCGGCAGGTATTTGTTGGTCGGCGCATAGCCCATCTCGGGCATGAGGTCGTAGCCGCCGCGCTCGGCGACGAGACGCGAGACGTCGGATTCGGGATCGCCGAGGTCGCCGAAATGCCGGGCTGAGACCGGGCAGGTCGCGACGCAGGCCGGGACGCGGTCGCGCTCGTCGAAGGTCTCGTTGTAGATGCGATCGGCGCAGAGGGTGCATTTCTTCATGACGCCGACATCGCTGTCGAACTCGCGGGCGCCGTAGGGACACGCCCAGGAACACAGTTTGCAGCCGATGCAGAGATCCTCGTTGACGAGGACGATGCCGTCGTCGGCGCGCTTGTAGGAGGCGCCGGTCGGGCAGACGGTGACGCAGTCCGGCTCAGCGCAGTGGAGGCAGGAGCGCGGAAAATGCACCATGCGCCCGTCGCCGCCCGCGCCCACCTCGAAACTATGAACGCGGTTGAACCAGACGCCGTCCGGTTCGCCACCGTAGGGGTCGAGATCGGTCAGCGGCCCTGCGATGCCGCCCGAGTTCCACTCCTTGCAGTTAACGGCGCAGGCGTGGCAGCCGACGCAGATGTCGAGATCGATGACGAGGCCCAGCCGCTTCCCGGACGGCGACGTCGGCAGGCTGGTCATTGTTTGGCGTCCGCCCGGAACCGCGCGCCATAGCGCAGCACCGCCGGGCGCTCCGGTAAATTTGGCACGGCGGCGGTGGCCGCCAGCGCCGGCTCGGTGACGCAGGCCCCGTCGGCGACCTTCGCGATGCGGACGCGGAGGTCGTACCATGCCGCCTGGCCGGTCACCGGATCGGCGTTGGCGTAGCGGAAGCCGCCGCGGTCGGGCAATAGCTCGGCGATAAGGTGGTTCATCAGGAACCCCTGCTTCGCCTCCTTGGCGCCGGGCCCGAGGTTCCAGGCGCCCTTGCGTTTGCCGATCGCGTTCCAGGTCCAGACGGTATCGGGATTGACACCGTCCATCAGCTTCGCCTGGACCTTGATCCGGCCATGCGCGCTCGTCACTTCGATCCAATCCTCGTTTGCGATGCCGAGCTTCGCCGCCGTCGCGTGGTGGATGTGCAGCCGGTTCTCGCCGTGGATCTGCCGCAGCCAGGCGTTCTGCGAGCCCCAGGAATGGTACATTGCCATCGGCCGCTGGGTGATCGCGTGCAGCGGGAAGTCGTCCGCCTCGGTGGCGCGTTCCTCGAAGGGCATGTACCAGAGCGGCAGCGGATCGAAGTATGTCGCGATCCGCTCGCGGTGCTCTGCCGGCGGCTGCACCTTGCCATGGCCCTGTGCAGCGAGGCGGAATTTCTGCAGCACCTCGCTGTAGAGCTGCAGCACCACGGGCTCAGGCTTGTCGATCAGCCCCATGCCGACGGCCCATTCGAGATAGTCGCGGTTGGCGTGCTTGTAGTACTTGCCGCAGTCCGGGATCTCGGTGCGCCAGAAGCACTGGTTGGCGACATAGGCCTCGAGCTGTTTGGGGTTGGGTGCGCCGACGCCCTGTTTGTCGCCGGCGGCGCCGCGCCAGCCGGCGAGCATGCCGAACCCCGGCCGCCGCTCATGGTTGACGAGATAGTCAGGGTAGAGGCCGGGATAGCGCGGCGTGCCGCCCGGCTTGACGAGGCCGGGCAGGCCGAGCCTGGCGCCGAGCTCGATGAGGACGTCCTGGAACGGCCGGACGTCGCGGTCGGGCGTCAGCACCGGCTGGCGGATCGCGTCGGCGGCGCCATCGGCGTTGCCGATCGGCCGGTCGAACAGCGAGATGCAATCCCAGCGCTCGAGATAGGTGGTGTCGGGCAGCACGAGATCGGCGTAGGACACCATCTCGCTGGCATAGGCGTCGGAGTAGATGACGTGCGGGATCTTGTATTCGCCCGTCGCCTCGTCCGTGTCGGTCAGCATCTCGATCGCGCCGCCGGTATTCATCGACGAGTTCCACGCCATGTTCGCCATGTAAAGGAACAGCGTGTCGATCCGATAGGGATCGCCGGCCCAGGCATTGCGGATGACGAGGTGCATCAGGCCATGAGCGGCGAGCGGCGCCTCCCACGAGAACGCCTTGTCGATGCGCAGCGCCGAGCCCTCGGCGTCGACGATGAGATCTTCCGGCCCGGTCGGAAAGCCAATCGGCGCGCCGGCGAGCGGCTTGCCCGGCACGACCTGATCGGCGCGCCCGGCCGGCTTGACGGCCGGCGGCGCGCTGCGGGGGAAGGGCGGTTCGTAGCGGAAGCCGCCAGGCGTGTCGATGCTGCCCAGGAGCATCTGGAGAATGTGAATGGCGCGGCAGGTGTGAAAGCCATTGGAATGCGCAGAGATGCCGCGCATCGCATGCATGCTGACCGGCCGCCCGATCATGCGGTCGTGATGCCGCCCGGTCCAGTCGGTCCACGGCTGCATGATGACCACCTCCTGCTCGAAGGCGGCGTGGGCGAGCTCGGCGGCGATGCGGCGGATCGTCGCCGCCGGGATGCCGGTAGATTCGGCGACGCGGTCGGGTGCGTAGTCCGGCGCGAGGCAGCGTTCGGCAAGCAGCTGGAAGGCCGGCACTGCCGTGCGTCCGTCGGGCAGCGTCACCTTGCCGGCGAGGCGCGGCGCGCGGCGGGTTTCGGCGACCATCCCCGAGGCCTCGTCCCAGAGCTGCGGCCGGCCGGCCGCGTTGCGGACGAAGAGCCCATCGTCGGCCGCACCGGGCTCACGGATCACCAGCCAGGGCGCGTTGGTGTAACGGATGAGATACTCGGTATCGATCTTGCCGGCGCGCAGCAGTTCGTGGATCAGGGCGAAGACGAGGAGCCCGTCGGTGCCCGGCCTGATCCCGAGCCATTCATCGGCGATCGCCGAGTAGCCGGTGCGGATCGGGTTGACCGAGACGAACTTGGCATGGCCGCCGGTCTTGAGCTTGCCGAGGCCGATCTTGATCGGGTTCGAATCATGGTCCTCGGCGACGCCGAACATCAGGAAGTAGCGGGTGCGCTCCCAGTCCGGCTCGCCGAACTCCCAGAACGAGCCGCCGATCGTGTACATCCCGGCGGCGGCCATGTTGACCGAGCAGAAGCCACCGTGGGCGGCGTAGTTCGGGGTGCCGAACTGGCTCGCCCACCACCCCGTCAGCGCCTGGCTCTGGTCGCGGCCGGTGAAGAAGGCGAGTTTCCGCGGGTCGCTCTGGCGGATCGCGCCGAGCCAGCCGGTGGCGATCGTCAGCGCCTCGTCCCAGGAGATCTCCTTGAACTCGCCGCTGCCGCGCCGGCCGACCCGCAGCAGCGGAGCGCGCAACCGCGCCGGCGAATAGTGCTGCATGATCCCGGCCGAGCCCTTGGCGCAGAGGACGCCCCGGTTCACCGGGTGGTCGCGGTTGCCCTCGATGTAGCGGATGCCGCCGTCCTTGAGGTGCACCTTGATGCCGCAGCGGCAGGCGCACATGTAGCAGGTCGTGTACTTGACCTGGTCGGAGCTTGGCGTGCTCGTGGCGATCGGCGGGTCGCTGCTGTCCCGCGAACTCAACTGGGCGATCCCGTCAGCGCCGGGCGCTCACGGCTCGATCACCCGCCAGCCGTCGTCGCCGAGCGCTTCGAGCGGGCGGAAGCGCGTCTTGTAGGCCATCTTGTTGCTGTCGGCGATCCAATAGCCGAGATAGACGTAAGGCAGATCCTGGGCGGCGGCGTTCTCGATAAGCCAGCGCACCATGTAGGTGCCGAGGCTACGCCGCTTCTGGTGCGGGTCGAAGAAGCTGTAGACCGCCGAATAGCCGTCGTCGAGCAAATCGATCAGGCAGACGCCGTGCAGTTCGCGTGTCGCGTCGCGGAACTCGACGAGGCCGGTGTCGATCGGGCTGTCCTCGACCATCGCGCAATAGTCGCCGTAGGTCATCGCCGCCATCTCGCTGTTGGCGTGGCGTTGGCGCTCGTAGCGAGTGAAGAGGCGGAACTGCTCGACCGTCGCGATCGCCGGGACGTGGGTCCCGACGATGTCGCCGTTGATCTGGCGGATGCGGCGGCTCGATCGCGTCGCGCGGAGCAGCGCGCTCGGTACACGGACTGGGACGCAGGCGTTGCAGCCGGCGCAGCTTGGCCGGTAGGCCAGATGATGGCTGCGGCGGAAGCCGGCGCGGCAGAGATCGTCGTAGAAGGCTTTGGCGTCGCGACCGGCGAGGTCGGTAATCAGCTTGCGCTCGTGCTGCCCCGGCAGGTAGGGGCAGGCCATCGCCGAGGTCCGATAGAAATGCTGCAGCGGCGTTACGAGCGGCCGGATCGTCGGCGCGCCGTCGAGCTCGGCAGCGACCGGCTGCCCAGGCGTCGTAGTGTTGCGTCCCTCGGGCATGTCGCCCCGATCCTCCCGAATGTCCATCCGGCCCCGCAGCGCGATCGCCGGATTATGAACGAGAGAATGGGGGATGCGCCAGAGGCATCGCAGCGCGCGGCGCGGCGGGCCGGTTCATCGGCTCAGCCGACGTTGCTCATTTCGCCTGCGCGAGACTGCCCGGGGTCTTCGGGTCGCGCAGGAGCACGATGCTGATGCGCCGGTTGCGCGGCGAGGTCGGCTCGTCGGCGATCAGCGGATCGCGGTCGGCGACGCCGACGACCTTGGCGATGCGCTCGGGCGGCAGTCCGGCGCCGAGCAGTGCCCGGCGGCTCGCGTTGGCACGGTCGGTCGAGAGCTCCCAATTGCCGTAGGTCCCGGTCTTGGCGAAGGGGGTGGCATCGGTGTGGCCGCTTAGCGAGATCTTGTTGGGCAGGCGCTGCACCACCTGCGAGACCAGCGCCATGAGCTTCTTCGCCGGTTCCGCCATGTCGGAGGACCCCGACGAGAACATCGACATCTTGTCCTGGTCGACGAGTTGGATGCGTAAGCCTTCCGGACTGCGGTCGATGATGAGGTTCTCGGACATCGACTTCAGGTCGGGAATGTCCTGGATCGCCTGGCGCAGCGCGAACTCGGCGGCGGCGAATTGCCGCTCCTCGCGCTCGGCGGCGTTCTTGGTCAGCGCTGCCGCGGTGATCTTGTCGAGCTCGGAGTTGAGCTCCTGGTGGTCGCCTTTCTCGGCCTCGCCGAGATTCGGGCGGTCGCCTTTCTCGGCTTGGCCGGATTTGGCGAGCTTGCCCTCGGCATTCTTGTCGGCGCGCGTCGGGTTGCCGGCGCTATCGGTTTTCTTCGGGTCGCCCTCGTCCTCGGCCTCGTCGAGATCGTCGGGCGCGTCGGTCGGGATTGCCGCGTCGACGCTCGGCGCCGTCTGGTCCTGCTTCATCGAGCCCGGCTTGCCGACCGCCGTGCCGCCGAGGATGCCCCCGGATCCGCTGAACTTCGAGCTGACCGCGATCGTGGGCTGGAAATAATCGGCGATGCCGCGCTTCTGCACGTCGGTCGTGACGTTGAGTAGCCACAGCAGCAGAAAGAACGCCATCATCGCGGTCACGAAATCGGCGTAGGCGACCTTCCAGGAGCCGCCATGGTGTCCGCCATGGCCGCCCTTCTTGATCTTCTTGATGATGATCGTGCCGTTGCCCGGGCGTGCCATGGCGCGTTCCCTGGGACCGGGTTAGGCGGCGGCGGCTGGGGCCGGGCCGGGGCCCGCCTCGCAGGCGCTTTCGACCTCGTAGAAGCTCGGCCGGACGTCGGTGCCCAGCGCCTTGCGCGCGAACTCGACGGCGACGGCCGGGGCGTAGCCCTGCATATAGGCGAGGATGCCGGCCTTCATGCAGAGGAAGTATTTCATCTCGGCGTCGCCGCGCGCCTTGATCGAGGCGGCGATCGGCGCCGCGAAGCCATAGGCGAAGAGAATGCCGCAGAAGGTGCCGACGAGGGCGCCGCCGATGAGATGGCCGAGCACCTCCGGCGGCTCGCTGATCGAGCCCATCGTGTGGATGACGCCGAGCACCGCGGCGACGATGCCGAGCGCCGGCAGCCCGTCGGCGAGGGCGCTGACCGCGCCGACGATGACGAGATGCTCCTCGTGATGCGTCTCGATCTCCTCGTCCATCAGCGTCTCCATCTCATGATGGTTGTCGGTGCCGAGGGTGAGCAGCCTGAGATAGTCGCAGATGAAGACGACGGCGTGATGATCGTGCTGGAATTTCGGATATTGCGCGAAGAGCGAGCTCTCCTCGGGATTCTCGACATGCGCCTCGAGCGCCAGCGAGCCTTTGGTCTTGGCCAGCTTGAAGACGGCGTAGAGCAGGCAGAGCAGCTCGATATAGGAGTCCTTGTTGTATTTTTCGCCCTTGAGCAGGCTGGCGACCGCCTTGCCGGTCGCGGCGAGCACCGGCTTGCGGTTGGAGACGACGAAGGTCCCCGCGGCGGCGCCGAGGATGATGAGGAACTCGAAAGGCTGCCAGAGCACGCCCAGATGGCCGCCATTGAGCGTATAGCCAGCGATGACGCTGACGACGACGATGACCATTCCGATGATGAAGAACATGGGCGTTCTGTCGTTCCTTGAGGCCGCGGCAGACTGCGATAAGTTCCTTAAGATTGCGTGTAAGGGGTAAGCTTGCGGCTCGCGGCCGGGCGATCCCGCGACGCAATGTTGCAAAAGCGAAGGAAGCGCGATGCCGAGCGTGTTGTTGACCGGCGCCAGCCGCGGACTGGGGCTCGAGTTCGCGCGGCAATACGCCGCCGACGGCTGGCACGTGATCGGGACCTGCCGCGATCCCGCAGGCGCGACCGAATTGCAGGCGATTTGCAGGCAGGCGGCCGGCAGAAACGACGGCAAGATTGAGATCCACGCGCTCGATGCCGGCGATTTCGCGGCGGTCGCGGCCTTGGCGGAGCGGCTTTCCGGGGTGGCGCTCGATGTCGTGATCGCCAATGCCGGCATCTGGGGGCCGCGCAGCATGTCCGCCGAGCAGATCGACGCCCCTGGCTGGGCCGAGACCTTCCGCATCAACACCATGGCGCCGCTGGCGCTCGCCGGCGCCTTCCGGCCGCATCTCGAGCGCGGGACGCAGCGCAAGGCGCTCGCGCTCAGCAGCGCGCTCGCCTCGATCGGCGGCAATAGCTCGGGCGGGCTCTATGCCTATCGCTCGTCGAAGGCGGCGTTGAACGCGGCCTGGCGCAGCTTCGCGGTCGACCATCCGCAGTTGATCGCCGCGGTGCTCCAGCCCGGCTGGGTCCGCACCGACATGGGCGGGCCGGGCGCGCCGCTGGCGCCGGCGCAGAGCATCGCCGGGTTGCGCCGGGTCATCGCCGGGCTGACGCCGGCCAATAGCGGCGGCTTCTACAGCCACGACGGCAGCACGCACGAGTGGTGAGCTCGGCTCATCCGAACGGCGTCGGCATAGGCGCCGCGGGTCTGTAAATGAGGTGAAATGCAGGCGGCGGAGCCGCGGCCGGTGATCCGTTGAGCGCTGTCGCATGTCGCCGAATGTCCACCACGTTCGCTTCCGATCCAAAAAGTTTATGGTATGTCCGGAAAATGACCAAATCAACAAGTTTTTTTTGAATCGGATGTGTTCCTCGGAAGGGATCGCGGACGCGAGCGCTCGCTCTCCTGTTCGTCATGGCGAGCGCAGCGACGCCATCCAGCCTTTCCGGCCTCATCCTGGATGGCCGCGTCGCTTCGCTCTCGCGATGACGGCGGTTCGATGCGATAACATCGCGAACTCCACGCCGTCGAGACGCGGGGAGGCCAGGATCTGATAGAGGTATGCGATGACCGAGGCGCTCGTTCTCTTCTCCGGCGGCCAGGATTCGACGACCTGTCTGGCCTGGGCGCTCGACCGTTTCGAGCATGTCGAGACGATCGGCTTCGACTACGGCCAACGGCACCGCGTGGAGCTGGCGTGCGGCGCCCGGGTGCGCGAGCGCTTGGCGCAAGCCTATCCAATCTGGGCACAACGGCTCGGCGAGCACCACAATCTCGACCTTTCCATCCTGGGGCACATCAGCGAGACCGCCTTGACCCGGGATGCCACGATCGCGTTTTCCGCGGGCGGGCTGCCGAACACCTTCGTGCCGGGCCGCAATCTCCTATTCCTGACGCTCGCCGCCGCGGTCGCCTATCGCCGCGGCCTGAAGCATCTGGTCGGCGGCATGTGCGAGACCGACTACTCGGGCTATCCCGACTGCCGCGACGACACGCTGAAGGCTCTGCAAGTGGCGCTCAGCCTCGGCATGGACCGGCGCTTCGTCGTGGAGACGCCGCTGATGTGGATCGACAAGGCTCGAACCTGGATGCTGGCACGGGATCTCGGCGGCGACGGGTTGGTCGATCTCATTCGCGAGGAGACCCACAGCTGCTATCTCGGCGACCGCGGGACCCGGCACGAGTGGGGTTACGGCTGCGGCGAGTGCCCGGCTTGCGCCCTACGCGCCGGCGGGTGGGAACGGTATCGGCTGGGCGGCGGCGGGTAAGATCTGTCGCTGCGCGCCGCGAGAGGTATCGTGGTCCACCACTAGAGAGAGCCCGGCTTTCGACCCGAAGCGGCCTTCGAGGCGCCCAACAGATCGTCCGGTATGTGCTGCTGCCACAAGCCGACGTTAGCTGATCCCGTCGAGGTCGCCGTGGCTGTGTACCTCCCCTTTGTTGAACGAGAGGAGCGCAATCATGTTGTAAATGACGCCGCTTCTCGACCGAATCGACGAAGATCGTCGGCGATCTGCCTTCGGCAGAGACACGCGTAGATAGAAAGTCTGATCGCAGGCAGAAAGATCGCCGGCGAGACCGGCTTGACGAGGGTATGACCTCGACGGAAGAACTCATGCGGCGCCGTCAGTGGCGCGACGGGAACATGCGGAGATAATCGGCGCGCAGCCGGGCGACGTCGTCATGGATGGCGGCACCGTACTCACGCATCTCACCGATCTCGTCGGACGTCAGCCGGTTGGGAATGGCTTCGACCGTGCTCGGACGCGCCTTCGCGCGCGCCCACCAGTCACGCACGCGCGGCCGGTCCGCCGTCCAGACATCCAGCAGTGTCAGGTATTCCATGCGTGCGATATAAGGGACCATATTGATGTCGGCCAGCGTATAGGCCTCCGACACCAACCATTGCGAGCCGCCTGCCAGCGCCTCCTCCATTTGCTTGAACGCCTTCTCGAAATGCGCAACCGCCTGAAAGACGTAGGGGCTTTCGACGCCCCTCTCGAACGTCGACATGAAACGGGCACGTCGCTCGGGATCGCCGACGTTTGCATAGCGAATCTGCCGTTGCTCTTCGGTCATGGTGCGCATCTTGTAGCGGAAATGCGCCGAAAAGCTGATCTCGCGCGTCGCCTCGAAGATGTGCTCGTCGACGAGCTTGGACCATAGCCGCGAGCGCGCGCGCCCATGCGGCGATTTCGGCATCAGTGGCCGCTCGGGAAAATTCTCGTCGAGGTACTCGCAGATGAGCGTCGATTCGACGACGATCTCGCCGTCCCTGATGAGGCTCGGCACGACGCCTTTGGGATTGATCTTCAGATATTCGGGCAAGTATTGCTCGTTGGTGAAGAGATTGACGACGCGCATCTCGTAGGGCAGCGCTTTCTCGTCGAGTGTGATGAAGACCTTTTGCGTGCAGATCGAGTTGCGCGCCGTATAGAGCTCGATCATCGAACCTCCCCAATCGCCGCGGCACGATGGCCGGTGATTTGAGCGCCAGTCTGTCCCCAACCCAGCTTGCGAGCAATCGCGATCAATCCGGGCGAACAGGAACATTGGGCGCTGGTGCAAATAGCCGGCACGAGCAAACGCTCTCTGCTGCGGCGTGCAGACTTCAAGCCCCAAGCACCGCGTTCCGGACTGCAGGCACAGCTCCGCCTTGAAAGCCCAGACGTCTCAGTCGGAACTGTCTCTTGCGGATCCGGTGCATCGGCACTGTCAACTTGGCGCCGCAGGCTGGCGGTTGATAGGTGGTGAGGGTATCCATGGACTAAGACGGCGCCCTCACCGAACAAGTCGACCACGACGTCAGGTTTGCGCAGGTCACCACGAACCGAAACCGTAGGGCCGTCACGGCGTGGTTGATGGTTCTGACGGGTGTCTCAGTCATCGGATGCTCCTGCGCTGAGGTCGGGTTGGAATACTCCGATCGTCAGACAGGACCCGCCATCCCGTCACTGCGCGGATGGTCGCCCCAGGCGCAGACTTGCGCACAGCGCTCTACCGCGGAGCGGTTTAGTCCTCCCACCCATTGCAGTCAGCAGGATCATGACCGTCGTCCGCACCAGGTGGAAACCAGCCCTTCGGCGATGACCCGTCGGACGGCCCGGGAGCGCCATTTGCCAGGCCTAGCGGGCCACCTTCCGGCAGTCTCTCCCAATTCAGCAGTCATGGCAGGCTGTTACACCCGTAACACAGTTTCTGAGCGCTGAAATCGGCTCGCAACACGAGTTCTCGAATCTCCTTGTACGGAAACAGTAGAGAAGGACTGACATTCGCGCCCGTTACATGACAATGCGCGACGTTGCGCGCGCGAGGCTGACCACTCGCCGTGTGAATCGATAGGAAAAAGCAATGCCGAATTACGATCTGGTCGCGGTCTGGGAAGAGCATCTTCGCTCGGAGTTCCTGGCGCGCGATGGAGACGCCGCGACAAACACCATGGTGCCCGACGCCAGCGTCAACCATGTCCCAACGATGACGGGGGGCTTGGGCCGCGATGAACTGAAGCGCTTTTACAAATACCATTTCGTCAACGCCCATCCCCCGGATATCGAGATCATTCCGGTAAGCCGCACGGTTGAGACAGACACGATTGTCGATGAGATGGTCGCCAGGTTCACCCATACATGCGTCATCGATCATCTGCTGCCAGGAATCCCACCCACAGGGCGCTCGGTCGAGATCCCAGTTGTCGTAGTAGCGCAGTTCCGAGACGGAAAGCTTGCGAACGAGCATATCTATTGGGATCAGGCTTCGGTGCTGGTGCAGATCGGCAAGCTGGATCCAGCCGATCTCCCAATCGCCGGTGTCGAGGTCGCGCGCAAGGTTCTGGACAGGACCCTACCGAGCAACCGCTTGATGGCGCGCGAATGGCAGGGCAGCGAGGGCAAGCCGATCTAGCGTTCCGGCTCCGCTTGTCCGGCGCGCCGTGGGAGCAGATCAACATCAAGGGTGGGGAGCAGGAAAGCAACTTCGGCGAGTACCGCGTGATGCGGATGTCTGAAATACCAATGATCGACACGGTCATCTCGACAGCCCAGTCGGCGGCATCGGCGAGGCGTCGGTTGCGCCCTTCGCGCCGGCGATCGCCAATGCGGTGGCCCAGCTCACCGACGGCAAGCGGCTGCGTTAGCTGGCGATGCTGCCGGATCGCGTCAAGGCGGTTCTGCAGGCCTGCCCGCTCCGGAAGCCTGATCGATAACAAGAGGCTCTCCCGTGCGGGGGGCTCGGCTTTACGCGGAAGTATTAGGGATTGTTCTTGCGTACGAGTTGTGGCGCCTCACCGGCAGCGGTGCGGTGGAGGCCAGGAGAGCATCGAAATGAGCATCCACATCGGACGTCTGCGCGTCGAACAGATCGATACTCCGAAGATTGGCCCCATCTCCTCAACCCAACGCGACTTGCTGGGAAGCGCGACCGAAGAAGGTCTTGATGTCGAAACGATCGGACCGCGCACGCTCTTTCCCTATCGAAAGAAGTGCAGCGTTCAAATCGGTGCAGACTCGACCATAACGTTTGTTCTGGAAACGAAGGATTCAGGGTGGGCCGATGCCTCGACCTATTTTGCGAATCTGCTGGTCGCCCGGCTTGGCATTCCATTCAAGAAGATCCGCCTATACTACGCGGGCGGACATCCTGCCGCACGGCGCACGCCCAGGCAGTTACCCTATGTCATCAGCCGCGCCAATGTGGGCCCGGCCAATGCGGCCGTCGGCGACCTCCTCGAGGCACTCTGCGATCGCGCGATTGAGCATGGACGGCACTTTCTTGCCGCGTCGATCGGCGCCATTCCAACCGATATCGATTTCGACCCATTCACCGGCCGATTCTCGATCGTCAGCATCGGCCAGAGGTTCGATTTCCTCGAAGTAGCAAAGCGCTCCCGATGGGGACACGAGCTTGGAGCGGCCAAGGGTCGGCCCGTTCGTTCGCCTGCTGCCGTCGAATAGCCGGCCGCGGCCACGCAGGCTTCGCTGCTCGACCGTTCCGGTCGGGCGGCGTTCGTAAAGGTCGGATCACTTCGCGTCGCGGAAGATGATGCCGACAGTGCGGCGCATTCCGGAACGCAGACGTCTGACACCATGCCGGAGATTGACGCGATAGCTGACGGACGGAGAAACTCCATGGTCACAAGCCGCCAATTTAAATCCGCGTCGATTGCGGCGCTGATTTTCGCTGCATCAGCTTGCGCCGGACAGGCCGAGCCTGTTTCGCAAGCGCCCGCCGGCAATGTCGTCCCCGTCACCGCCGACAACTTCAATCGCGCCGAGACCGATACGTACTTTGGTAAAAGGGTCAAAGGTGGTGGCATCGGCAACCTCTCGCACAGCCGCGAGCTATATTTAACCGACTCGCCGGTCGTGCGTCCGAACCGCGACACTCTCTATTCGGGGGCGGTGTTCGACTACGACGCGGGGCCGGTGACCATCACACTCCCCGATGCCGGCAACCGCTTCATGTCGATGCAGGTGATCGATGAAGATCAGTACACCCATGCGGTCTACTACGCCGCCGGCCGCTACACAATGACCCGAGAAGAGATGGGTACCCGCTACGGTTCGCTAGTAATTCGCATTCTGGCCAATCCAAAAGACGCCGAAGACATGAAACAGGTCCACGCCCTGCAAGACACTATCAAGGTCGAGCAGAAGAATTCCGGCAAGTATGAGGCCCCGAATTTCGACCCGGTCAGCCAGAAGAAGGTTCGTGATGCTCTCCTTGCGTTGGGCACGACCATCCTCGATAATAAGCACATGTTCGGCGGTCGGACTGAGGTCGACCCGGTCCGTCACCTGATCGGAAGCGCGATGCTTTGGGGCGGCCTTCCCGAGAAAGATGCCCTCTATCTCAACATCACGCCGGACAACAACGACGAAGCCGCGGTTTACAAGCTCAACGTCCGGGACGTACCCGTTGACGGCTTCTGGTCAATCACTGTGTACAACGCCAAGGGCTATTTGGAGCCAAACCGATACAATGCCTATTCGCTGAACAACATCACGACCGAGAAAAACGCGGACGGCTCGGTCGCCGTTCAGTTCGGCGGCTGCGACGGCAAGGTTTCGAATTGTTTGCCGACTATGGGGGGCTGGAATTACATGGTGCGACTCTATCGCCCGCGCGCCGAAGTCCTGAGCGGCACATGGAAATTCCCAGAAGCGCAGCGCGTGAATTGATTTCAGTCGCTGGATCGGCGGACTGCGCCGCATTTGGACGTTACACGACGAGCGCTCCCGTTTCTTTCGGCCAAACGCTGGCGAAAGGCGCGTGCGTCGTAGGCTTGATTGGGGAGGAATTGCAGGCTAAGCGGCGTGCTGGCGAGCAGCGCCGGCGCGACTGTGTTGTCCGCGACGTTAAGAAAGAATTCTCGATGCCTGATACGAACGCAATGCACCTTTTCCCGAGAGCGTCGTCGCCCCTCGCTCCTTCCGCAATCGTCTCTGGCAGCTTCCCGATCCCAACCAGGATGCGCCCCCCTGGTCGCTCCCGGCGTCCCGGCTCCTCTGGCGCCAATTCGCGCGACCCGCGGCATGAGCGCGGCCGAGGCCATTTTTGTACCTCAGGGCGACCGCTACATCGCTGTTGCCGAAATCGACCTTCTTCCGCGACACGAAAAAGGCGGCAAGTCGTCTAGCCGGGGCTGTGGTCGCAGGCGAGAAAATCGCGGTCTTCGGCGACTATAACGTCGACGGGCGAGGGCTTCCCAACGAAAGGACTCCAGAGCCCTGAGCACCCTGACAAGAGCGAAGACTGATCATGCCCATGCTCCGCGTCAACGGCACCGAACTCTATTACGAGGATACCGGCGGCAGAGGCCCAGCGATCCTGTTCAGCCATGGCCTGCTCTGGGATACTTCGCTATTCGCGCCGCAGATCGCGGAACTCAAATCCCGGTATCGCTGCGTCGCCTATGACCATCGTGGCCAGGGCCAGAGCGCCGATAGCGATCTGCACACCATCGACATGGACACGCTCTTTGCCGATGCGGTCGCGCTGATAGAAGCGCTCGATCTCAAGCCGGTGCATGTCTGCGGCCTGTCAATGGGCGGCTTCGTCGCCATACGTTTGGGCGCGCGACGGCCCGACCTGGTGCGCTCGCTCCTGTTGCTCGAAACCTCGGCCGACCCGGAGCCGTCCGAGAATGCGCCAAAATATCGCCTGCTGAGCTGGATCGCGCGCTGTTTCGGCATCGGTCTCGTCGTCAATGCGACGATGCCGATTATGTTCGGCAAGAGCGTGCTCAGCGATCCCACGCGCGCCGCAGACCGCGACGCTTGGCGCCGGCAGCTGCGCTCGAACCGCCGCTCGCTCTGGCGCGCCGCCAACGGGGTTATCGAACGTCCATCCGTCTATCACGAGCTTTCCCGCATCGCCGCGCCCACCCTGGTCATGGTTGGCGAGGAGGATACCGCCACTGTGCCGGCCAAGGCGGAACGGATCGCCGGGGCGATTGCAGGCGCGAAGCTCGTGCGCATCCTGCGCGCCGGCCATAGCGTGACCGTCGAGCAGCCGCGGGCGGTAACGCACGCGATTAGCGGCTTTCTCGACGGTCTCGGCTAATTTTTGCGTTGCCGCGGGCTGCCACTGCACCGGGCAGCACGAGACATAAGGGACAGGAACAGACCTGCGGGACGGCAGCTCCAAACGTCTGTTTCCCACCCCTTTGCGGACGTGAAGCACGGCTACCAACCGCTTGATTTTGTCCCACCGGGTTCGAGATCGAGGACCGTCGCCGCCATTAAACCAATCTTCACCCGGACGCGTCACCATCCCGCGACACGCACACATAAGAGCAGTGACGGCGATGAACGATGCGGCAGAGTTGCGGGCCCTCGGCCTTTCCGAGGACCTCATCCGGTCCGCGCGGGCAGATTTGCCGTTCGCGGCGCTGCTCGACGCGCAAAGCCGGATCATCGATCACATGGCGAGCGGCCGCGACCTGCGCGAGACTTTGTGCGAGATCACGCGGCTCGTCGAGACCCTGGCGCCGCAGGCGCTATGCACCATCCTGCTGCTGCAGCCGGACGGGCGGCAGCTGCGCCTCGGGGCCGCGCCGAGCCTGCCGGCCGCGTTCAACCAGGCGGTCGACGGGCTCGAGATCGGTCCCGTGGTCGGCTCGTGCGGCACCGCCGCCTGGCGCCGCCGGCCGGTCGTCGTCAGCGACATCGCGACCGACCCGCTGTGGGAGCTGCCGCGCGATTTCGCCCTGTCGTTCGGCTTGCGCGCCTGCTGGTCGATGCCGATCCTCGACGAGCGCGGCGCCGTGCTCGGCACGGTCGCAATGTACTACCGCCAAATCCGCGAGCCGACGGGGCGCGACTGGGGCCTCCTCGAGCCGGCCGCACGGCTCATCCGCCTTGCCCTGGCGCAGCAGCGCAAGAAAGACGAGCTGTGCGAGGCCGAGGCGCGGTGGCGCATCGCCGCCGATGCGACGCGGCTCGGCACATTCGACATCGATCTCGCGACCGGCGGCTCCCATTGGTCCGACCAGTTCAAGGCGATCCTCGGCCTGAGGCCGGACGCGCCACTCGGCCGCGAGCGCCTCGTCGCCGCGATGCATCGCGAAGAGCAGGCGCGCTTCGCCGCCGCATTCGAGACCTGGCTCTGCGCCGAAGGCGACGCTGCCTATGGCGATGACCATCGCGTGCAACGCTTCGACGACGGCACCGAGCGGTGGATCGCCGTCACCGGGCGGCTCCTCCTCGATCCCGCGGGCAGGCCTTATCGCGCGATCGGCACCTGCAGCGACATCACCGAACAGAAACGCCGAGAGGCGGATCTCGCCGCCGCGAAGACTGAAGCCGAGCGGGCGAACGTGGCAAAATCGGAGTTCGTCGTCACCGTCAGCCACGAAATCCGCACGCCGATGAACGGCATCATCGGCATGACGCGGCTGCTGCTCGAGATGCCGCTGACCACCCAGCAGCGCGACTACGCCGAATCGGTCCGGCATAGCGCCGAAGGGTTGCTCACGGTGATCAACGACATCCTCGACATCGCGAAGCTCGAGGCCGGGAAGGTCGAGCTCGAGACGATCGATTTCGATCTTGCCGAGATCGTCGAGGGCGCGGTCGACCTGCTGGCCGCGAAGGCTCGCGAGCAAGCGGTCGCGCTCGACGCCACGATCGCCCCCTCATGTCGCAGGGTCTACCGCGGCGACCCGACGCGGCTGCGCCAGATCCTGCTGAACCTCGTCGGCAACGGCATCAAATTCACCGAGCAGGGCAGCGTCGCCGTCACGGTCGCGCCGGCGGACGATCCGGCGCGCGTTCGCTTCGAGATCGTCGATACCGGGATCGGCATGAGCCCGGACGTCTGCGCCGCCCTGTTCGAGAAATTCACCGAGCCCGACAGCTCGGTCGCGCGCCGCTTCGGGGGCACCGGCCTCGGCTTTGCGATCAGTCGCCAGTTGGTCGAGCTGATGGGCGGCCAGATCGGCCTTCGCAGCCGGCTCGGCGGCGGCAGCACCTTCTGGTTCGAGCTGCTGCTGGCGCCGGCGGCGGCCCTGGACCGTCGCGATCTCGCCGGACGCGGCGGCGGCGTCGCGAACGACGGCCGCGCCGTCGTCGAGGCCGCGGCGCGGCCGCTGCGGGTCCTGCTCGCCGAGGATAACAAGATCAACCAGAAGCTCGTCGTCGCGATGCTGAGCATCGCGGGCCATTCCGTCGAGGTCGTGAACAACGGCGAAGAGGCGGTCGACGCCGTACGCCGCCGTTCGTTCGATCTGATCCTGATGGACATCCAGATGCCGGTGATGGACGGTCTGGCGGCGACCGCGCGGATCCGCGCGATGGGGGCCGGGGAGCGGCGGGTTCCGATCGTCGCGCTCACCGCCCATGCCATGGGCGGTGCGCGCGAGAAATACCTCGCCGCCGGGATGGACGACTATCTCGCGAAACCGCTCGGCCCAGGCGCGCTCCTCGCCAAGGTCGCCGAGTACGAGCCGATGGCGGAGAGAACGGTTACGCTTCAACCGCTTGCGAGCGACGCGCGTTAGACGCCGCTTCAACGGCACCCCCTCACCGACGCTTCCGAAGATCGGCCCTTGCCGGAAGGGCGTCCGCGACGTTGTATTGAGCATCGTCCAAGCGGGGGAGGGGCGTCGCATTGCCGTCGATCAATGGGCTGATCCTGTGGCTGAAGGGGGCCATCGCGGTCTCGCCGGCACAGCTGATCTTGTTCGGGACGCAGCTGGCCTGCATCGTCGTGGCGCTGCTCGTCGCGGTGCTGGTCCGGCGGCTGACCGTGGCGCGGACCGATGCGCTGGTCGAGCGGGTCGATCCGCGGTTCCGCGACTGGCGCCTGGTGCAGACGCTGCGGCCGCTCGTCGTGCCGGCGATGTGGTGGGCGGCGGTGCTGCTGGCCAGCGCGCTGCTGGGCGGGCTCGGCTACGGGAACGGCGTGCTCCGCATCGCCGGCAGCCTGCTGCTGGCCTGGATCGTCATCAACGCCGTCTCGGCGCTGGTGCGCGACCCGTTCCTCTCGAATGCGATCGCGACGGTGATCTGGCTGATCGTCGCGCTGGACATCGTGGGGCTGCTCGGCGCCGCCGAGGCGACGCTCGACGATTTCTCGGTGTCGCTCGGCGCGATGCGACTGTCGCTGCTCGGCGTCGTCAAGGCGGCGATCGCCTTGACGCTGCTGCTGTGGGCGGCCTTCGCGCTGTCGCGGCTCATCCAGCTGCGCGTCGCGCAGATGACGAGCCTGACGCCCTCCGTCCAGGTGCTTGTGGCGAAGCTGCTGAAGATCACGCTGATCGGCCTCGCCGTCGTCGTCGGGCTGGGCACGGTCGGCGTCGACCTGACCGGCCTCGCGGTGTTCAGCGGCGCGGTCGGCGTCGGCGTCGGCTTCGGCTTGCAGAAGATCGTCTCGAACCTAGTCAGCGGCATCATCCTGCTGCTCGACAAGTCGATCAAGCCGGGCGACGTCATCGAGATCGAGAAGACCTACGGCTGGATCACCCAGCTCGGCGCCCGCTATGTCTCGGTGCGTGGTCGTGACGGCAAGGAATATCTGATCCCTAACGAGGATCTAATCACCAACCGGGTCGTCAACTGGTCCTATTCCAGCCCGCTCGTCCGCCTCGACGTCGAGTTCGGCGTCGCCTATGGCAGCGATCTGCGGCAGGTCCGCACCCTGGCGACCGCGGCGGCGCTGCAGGCGAAACGCGTCCTCGCGGATCCGGCACCGGCGTGTCACGTGACCGGCTTCGGCGACAGCGCCGTCACCCTTGTCCTGCGCCTCTGGATCAGCGACCCGACGAATGGCGTCACCAACGTCAGAGGCGAGGTCTTCCTTGCGCTCTACGAGATGCTCAACGCCAACGGCGTCGAGCTGCCCTTCCCGCAGCGCGAAATCCGCATTCGCGCCGACGGGAGGCAGCGCGGCGGGACAGCCGCCGAAGCGCCGATTGAATCCTGACCGGCGGCGTGTGACGCTGCAGCTCCGGCATCAGACCGGGGCGGGGAAGGGGCAGATGGCGGTCATCGCGACGGCGCTCGACAAGCGGTCCGAGAGTTTCTGCGGCAACGAGGCGGCGACGCGCGCGCTCGTCGCCGAGTTGCGCGAGCGCAGCGCGCGCGTCCGCGAGGGCGGGGGCGAGGCGGCACGAGAACGTCACCTTTCGCGCGGCAAGCTGCTGCCGCGCGAGCGCATCGCGGCGCTGCTCGATCCCGGCTCACCCTTCCTCGAGCTGTCGCAGCTCGCCGCCGACGGCATGTACGGCGGCGAGATTCCGGCGGCCGGGATCGTCACCGGCATCGGCCAGGTCGAAGGCCGCGAATGCATGCTCGTCGTCAACGACGCGACGGTGAAGGGCGGCACCTATTTCCCGATGACGGTGAAGAAGCATCTGCGGGCGCAGGAGATCGCCTGGCAGAACCGGCTGCCCTGCCTCTACCTAGTCGATTCCGGCGGCGCCAATCTGCCGAACCAGGACGAGGTCTTTCCCGACCGTGACCATTTCGGGCGGATCTTCTACAACCAGGCGCGGATGTCGGCGGAGGGCATCGCCCAGATCGCTGTGGTGATGGGCTCGTGCACCGCCGGCGGCGCCTATGTCCCGGCGATGTCGGACGAGAGCGTTATCGTCAGCGGCCAGGGGACGATCTTTCTCGGCGGTCCGCCGCTGGTGAAAGCGGCGACCGGCGAGGTGGTGAGCGCCGAGGATCTCGGCGGCGCCGATGTGCATGCCAGGATCTCCGGCGTCGTCGACCACGCGGCGACGAGCGACCCGCATGCGCTCGCGATCGCCCGCAGCATCGTGGCACGGCTCAATACGGTGAAGCGGCCAAAGCTGGCGGTGCGCGAACCGCGCGAGCCGATCTATGCCGCCGAGGAAGTCTACGGCACGGTCTCGGCCGATCCGCGCAAACCCTACGACGTGCGCGAGATCATCGCCCGCATGGTGGACGGCAGCGAGCTCGACGAGTTCAAGCCGCTCTACGGCACGACGCTGGTCACCGGCTTCGCGCATCTCTGGGGCTATCCGGTGGGCATCCTCGCCAACAACGGCATCCTGTTCTCGGAGAGCGCCCTCAAGGGGGCGCATTTCATCGAGCTCTGCTGCCAGCGCGGCATCCCGCTCGTGTTCCTCCAGAACATCACCGGCTTCATGGTCGGACGGAAATACGAGGCCGGCGGCATCGCCAAGGACGGCGCCAAGCTGGTGACCGCGGTCGCCTGCGCCGCCGTGCCGAAATTCACCGTGATCATCGGCGGCAGCTTCGGGGCCGGCAATTACGGCATGTGCGGACGGGCCTTCGGACCGCGCTTTCTCTTCATGTGGCCGAATGCGCGCATTTCGGTGATGGGCGGCGAGCAGGCGGCCTCGGTGCTGGCGACGGTGCGACGCGATGCTCTGGCGGCTCAGGGCAAGGACTGGAGCGCCGAAGTGGAGGCGGAATTCAAGGCGCCGATCCGTGACCAGTATGAGGCGCAGGGCAACCCGTATTACGCCAGCGCACGGCTGTGGGACGATGGCATCATCGATCCTGCCGAGACGCGGCGGGTCCTGGGCCTCGCGATCTCGGCGAGCCTCAACGCCCCGATCGAGGCCACGCGCTTCGGCGTGTTCCGGATGTAGCCGGCGGATATCGGGATGTTTTCCAAGATCCTCATCGCCAATCGCGGCGAGATCGCCTGCCGCGTGATCCGTACCGCGCGACGGATGGCGATCGCGACGGTCGCAGTCTGCTCCGAGGCGGATCGCGACGCGTTGCACGTCGCCATGGCCGACGAGGCCCATGAGATCGGCCCCGCGGCGGCGCGCGACAGCTATTTGCGCGGCGAGAAGATCATCGCGGCGGCGCTGCGCAGTGGCGCCGAGGCGGTGCATCCGGGCTACGGGTTCCTGTCCGAGAACGCCGATTTCGCCGAGGCGTGCGCGGCGGCTGGGCTCGTCTTCATCGGCCCGCCGGTCGCGGCGATCCGCGCGATGGGGTCGAAGGCGGCGGCGAAGACGCTGATGGCGGCGGCCGGCGTCGCGACCGTGCCGGGCTATCATGGCACGGCACAGGATCTCGAGGCCTTCGCGGCTGCCGCCGCGGCGATCGGCTACCCGGTGCTGATCAAGGCGTCAGCCGGCGGCGGCGGCAAGGGAATGCGGATCGTCGCGCGCGAGGGTGATCTCGCCGACGCATTGGACTCGGCGCGGCGCGAGGCGGCCTCGTCCTTCGGAGACGACTGGTTGCTGATCGAGAAATTCCTGACTTCGCCGCGCCATATCGAGATGCAGATCTTCGCCGACCGTCACGGCGGCTGTGTCCATCTGTTCGAGCGCGACTGCTCGATCCAGCGCCGCCACCAGAAGGTGATCGAGGAGGCGCCTGCGCCGGGGCTCGACCCGACGATGCGGCGGGCGATGGGCGCGGCAGCGATCGCGGCGGCGCGCGCCGTCGGCTATGTCGGGGCGGGAACGGTCGAGTTCATCGTCGAAGGCGACCAATTCTACTTTATGGAGATGAACACGCGGCTGCAGGTCGAGCACGCGGTGACCGAGATGGTGACCGGTGTCGACCTCGTCGAATGGCAGATCCGCGTCGCCGCCGGCGAGGCGTTGCTGCTCGGTCAGGACGCGATCGCTCTCGCCGGCCATGCGATCGAGGCACGGCTCTATGCCGAGGATCCGGCGCGCGACTTCCTGCCGGCCGCTGGGGTTCTGACTCAGTGGCGCCATCCGCCGGAGGGCCCGGACTTCCGTGTCGAAACCGGCGTGCGTGAAGGGGATCGGATCGGCATCGACTACGACCCGATGCTTGCCAAGCTGGTGGTCTGCGGCGAGGACCGGGCCGCCGCCTTGCGCCGCCTGCGCGAAGCGCTGGCCGGCACAGTCGTCGGCGGCATTGCCAACAACGTCGATTTCCTGGCGCGGATCGCAGCCTCGCCGGATTTCGCCGCCGGTGCGGTCGATACCGGGTTCATCGCAGCGCATCGCGATGCGTTGCTGCCAGCGACAGGATCGGCGCCGCAGCCTTGCCTCGCGGCGGCGGCTCTCGCCGTCGTGCTCGACCGGGAAGCAGCGGCGCGCGCCGCGACCGCGCGCTCATCCGACCCATACTCACCGTGGCACCGCCGCGATTCCTGGCGCATCGAGGGCGCGGCTGACCAAGTGGTGGCGTTTCGCGACGGCGAGACGAACCGTGAAGTACGGATCCGCCCGGCCGCCGATGGATATGTCCTCGATCTCGGCGCGGGTTGCGTCGGTGCGGCGGCGCTCCGCGACGGCGGCGTGCTGCGCCTGACGCTCGATGGCGTAATGCTGCGGCTGAACGTCATCCGCGACGGCGCCGAGATCACGGTCCGCGACGACGACGGGAGCCACCGACTGACCCTCCTCGATCCGCTGGCTTCGGCGGCGGCGGAAGGCGCTGTCGCCGGCCGGCTGACGGCGCCGATGCCGGGCAAGATCATCGCCGTGCCCGCGGTGCCGGGAATGCCGGTGGCGCGCGGCGCGGTGCTGGTCGTGCTCGAGGCGATGAAGATGGAGCATGCCGTGACGGCGCCGGCCGGCGCCATCGTCGAGCGCGTCGCCGTCGCCGTCGGCGATCTGGTCGACGAGGGCGCCGAGCTGCTTGTCCTGGCGCCGGCGGCAGGCTAGACGACGCCGCGCCATGACCCTGCACCTGATCAAGATGGCCGTCGGGATCAGCGATCTCGACCAGCTGGTCGAGCTGCGCCGCCAGCGTCGTATCGCGGCCGGCGACGCCCCCTGCCGCGTCCGCACGCGGCACATGCCGAAACGCGCCGAAGAGCTGCTGGACGGCGGCTCGATCTACTGGGTGATCAAGGGAATCATCCGCGCCCGCCAGGCGATCATCGGACTCGTTCCGGGCACGGATGCGAACGACAAGCGCTGCTGCTTCCTCGAGCTCGTGCACGAGGTCACGCCGACCGAGCCGCAGGCGCAGCGCGCCTTTCAGGGCTGGCGCTACCTCGCGCCGGAGAAGGCGCCCCCCGACCGCGGCGGCGCCGGCAGCGGCGATGCGCTGCCCGAGGCGATGGCGCGCGAGCTGCGCGCGCTCGGCCTCTTGTGAGGCGAGATAAAATTTGCGCGCGCTGCCTCTAGACATCGGGGGAGGGTGGGACTATATCTGCCCCTCGGTCGTCACGTCGACGGCCTCCAGCAAACCCGAACGACAGCGCCGGCCATGGCAACGTGGCGGGTCGCATGCCGGTCGGCGTTGCGACGAGGCGGTTTCCGCGGCGGTTAAAAAAACACCAAGTCGTATGACAGAATCGTTGTTGACTTGATGAACTTACGGGGCTTATAAGCCCGCCTCCGCCGGGGGGTTACCTTGGTGGTTTCCGGGAAGTTCCCGGGGGTTATTGTTCTTTGACATTGTGGGTTTAAGGAAGGGATGTGCAGGCGGCGGCGTCTTTGCGGGC